>CAMDOF010000145.1 GCA_945903465.1 Opitutus sp. GAS368 | reverse complement strand
GCCGATGGTGGGCATGGAAATCTGTTTCTTCCCGTCGGGGCCAAAACTTGTTTTGGTGGGTAGGCTCCCATGCACCAGGGGCGACAAGAGTGTCGCCCATCCGACGGACCGGCGACACTCCTGTCGCCGATGGTGGGCATGGAAATCTGTTTCTTCCCGTCGGGGCCAAAACTTGTTTTGGTGGGGAGGCTCTCATGCAGCAGGGGCGACAAGAGTGTCGCCCATCCGACGGACCGGCGACATTCGGTTCCATGCGTGAGGATGGCAATATAATCGGGCGACAAGAGTGTCGCCCATTCGACGGACCGGCGACACTCCTGTCGCCGATGGTGGGCATGGAAATCTGTTTCTTCCAGTCGGGGCCAAAACTTGTTTTGGTGGGGAGGCTCCTCTGAACCCGTGAAAAAAACGGAGCTCCATGGAAAAGGAAGCAAATCACCGGTGGATCAGTTTAACTGAGCAGCGGTGGTCAAAATAGTTGAGCGCCATCGCGACTCCGCCGGCTCGCTCAGCAACCCTAATTACCGGTGCTCGAGTACGCGTTGTTCGCGCGCGTTGGGATGTCCGGAACTGTGCTTTCAGCTTGGCCTTGCCCGCCACGTAAGCAGGTCAGTCAGGAAATATTCCTCAAAAGCCACCCATTTTTCTATCCGATCAGATAATTGCCCGCCCGAAAAAATCGATCCGACCAAATTCCAAACTTTCTAAATTCCGGCTTGCACTTGATCGTTAATTCTCACTTGGTCTGCGCTTCTTTAGTGCACCCGTAGCTCAATTGGATAGAGCGTCTGACTACGGATCAGAAGGTTTGGGGTTCGACTCCCTACGGGTGCACCAATTTTAATCGTTCTCCGGCGGTTTTTTTTCGTTTCTCATCGTTGAAACAAGTCGTCGTGACCTTTGAAATTTCGTTTCGCACTTTTGCGGGCAGGGGCGGTACGGGCGCAAGGGCGGACAGAGGGGCGTCCGGCCTCCTCGGGGTTTCAGGGAATATTTGACTAAACTTTGGGCGTTTAGTGTCGTTATCGGGTGCATTGGGCGTTGTTGAGTCGGCGCCCGCAGCCCTATCGATGACCCTTCGTTCAAAGACCATCCCCATTGCCTTAGCTTCGCCCGGAATGATTCTGGCGGCCGCGGTGACCGATTCTCTTGGCCAAACTCTCGTCGCGGAGGGTTCGGAAATCAGCGCAGGCGGGTTGGCCGGTTTACGGCGGCACGGCGTGACCGCGATCACCTATTTGGAGGAAGATACGCGGACGGAAGAAGAGCTTTTGGCTGAGCGGAACCGGGTGACGCAGGAGATCATGGAGCGGTTCGCGCACTCCGAGAAATCCAGCAGTATGGCGTTTTTGCAACAAATCGTACTCGAGTATCGTCTCGAACGTCTTTCGTGAACTCGCCCCTTGCCATGCTCGGTTTTACGGAGGCGATCGACCGTTTGCCGTCGATGCCGAGCGCGGTCGTGGAGATCATCCGGTGCATCGAAGACGAGAACGTGGAGATTGAAACTTTAGCGGAGTGGGTGAGCCACGACATTGGTTTATCCGCGAGCCTGCTGCGTGTCGCGAACAGTGCGCAGTTTTCGGAGCACGGGAGCGTCTCGACCCTGCACGATGCTATCATGCTCGTGGGCTTTAAACAGATTCGCTCGCTGGTTTGCGCAGTCGGACTCATCCGCACTTTTCCCGCAACGACTGAGACTTTTTTTGATTATAACGGATTTTGGCGACATAGCCTGAGCGTGGCGGTCTGCGCGCGATTGTTGGCCAAGGATCTCCGGGTCAATCCCGATACCGCGTTTATCTGCGGCTTGCTTCACGATATTGGTAAACTCGCCTTGGTGTTGGCCGCACCCGCGAATTTTCGGGACTCTCTCGCCTATGCCGACGCCCACCATTGCGCGTTGGCTCAGGCGGAGCAGGTCACCTTAGGCCTCGATCACTGTCAATTGGGAGCGCAACTGGCGCGCAAATGGTCGCTGCCCGCGATCATCTGCGAGACCATTGCCACCTGCCATTCACCTGACGCGGCGCCCGCCACGCCGATGAGTGATCTGGTTCATGTATCCCAAGTGCTTTGCGCGACACTCGGACTAGGCGCTAATGAGCGCATCGTCACCCCACTCTCCGATTTAGCCATGGCGCGGCTGAACCTCACGCTTTTCCATCTTAAATCTTATTTTGCAGCGATCGAATTTGAGTACGAAAACGCGGTGCGGATCTTACACTGATCGCTGCGATTTTTTCCGACTAACGTCGCGGGCTTAGGATGTCGATCCAGCCCACGCGTGAAGATCGCGCCCGCGGTCGACGTGGGGCGAAATCACAAGTCGACAACACGTCAGCGGGCTTTTCCGCACGGGCTTCCGTAGTGGCCCTTCCGATGGGTCAGCGAGCGGCGTAACTCGGCTCTTCCGCATTGAGGCGGAGGGGCTGCACCCGCTTGCGCGATTCGCTCTGCGCGCAATTTCCTTTCGAATCCACTCCTCGCCCGGATATTTCAAACTTGAGTTGGGTTTTCGAATTTTTCCCGCGAAGAACACAAAAAAGCGGTCCAGCGTCCGGTTTTTCGTCGACGCAACGGTCTGGCGGCGCGGCCGGGGTCAAAACGGCGGTTTTAGGCGGTAGGTGCCGACGTGCCGCGGTCCGGAGCGAGCGGCGCGCCGATCTTGGGTGACAGTGGACTCGGCTTTCTAAATACCAATTTCGGCAACACCTTACTTCGGGCAATAAATCCAACATTGCACGCCAATGTTGGCGACGTTCAGAGCCTGCCGTTCGTCGCCCCAAATGGGGGCGTGGCGTGGTCGATCATTGGAGGGCGAGAGGCCGCGCGACTCGAATCGCCAATAAATTCACAAGGCAAGGGCTGCTTCCGGTCACGGCTCCCGCAGTCGATAGGCATCGGGGGCGCCCCTCCGTGCGAGTGGTATTTTCACTTATTGGATTAAAGGAACGTTGAAAACCGTCCGTGCTGACGCCGTTGACTCAAAGGGGGGCGTGGGCGCTGATGGGAGTTCCCGTCTTTCCCGTGGCCCCCGCAGGGGACCAGTGGCCGTGGCTTGTGGCCCGGAGCCGGGACTGGCCCACTCGCGTTTATCCCGATTATGGACATTCTGCGACGGAACCAACTGCTCGCGCGTCTGCGCGCCGGCGAAATCGAGCATCTTTATGTGCTCGGCAATCATGCGACGCCGCGCCACGTGGACTTTGTCTGCGGCACGGGGTTGTTCCAATCGTTGTGGTTCGACCTCGAGCACTTCGACATCCCCACGCAGGAACTCGCCGTGTTGAACATGGTGGCGCGCGCCTATCCGGTCACCACTGTGGCGCGGTTCAAGGCGACCGACTACCAGTCTGTCATGCGGGTGCTGGAAACGGGTGTCGGTGGGATCATGTGCGCGATGGTCGACAGCGCCGACGAAGCCCGCCGGATCGTGCAGTGGGCGAAGTTCAACAATCCCACGCCGGCCCCCGGGGAGGTCACCGGACTGCGCGGCTGGAATTCCGGTGGCATTGACGGCCGCTACGGCACGCTCGCTCCCGCGGACTACGTGCGCCAGCAAAACAACGAGGTTGCGATCATCTGCCAAATCGAGACGGAGGAGGCGATGACGCAACTCGACGCCATCGTCGCGGTGCCGGGAGTGGACGGAATCTTTTTCGGCCCGGGCGACTACGCGCATCGAATCGGCAAACTCGGACAGATTTCCCACCCTGAGGTGGTGGCGGCGATGCGGTTGCTCGCGGACGCGTGCCGGCGGCACGGAAAATTCTGGGGAACGATCGGGCCGGGCCGTGAAAACTACCAGCAGGTGCGTGCGCTCGGCGCCCAGCTGATCTGCCCGGGGGGCGACGTGCGCGTGATGATCAACGGGATTCGCGAACTCGCGAAGACGTTTGCAGATTTCCCGGCCCCGAGTGGCCCTTTCGCCGCCGGTGCGGTGCCCGCCCGGACCTCCCCATGAACCGGTTTGGTCCAAGGTGGTGCCGGCGCGGCGATCGAAGGACGCGGGAGATCTTGAAATCGGTCATCGGTCACCTGCAATCTGTCATTTGAAAGCTCCGCACGATGTTCCGTAAATTTCAGATGCCCGCTGCCAGATGTCCGATTTCAAGATTTCCTGAATCGGAGTCGACCGTCGCAACGGGGACTCGCTTTAGCCGTAACGATTCAGTCCGAAGGTGGGTGGTGCGCTCCGCGCGCGGCCAGTTCGCCTGGCGTAACGAAAGCCGCGTGCGGCGCGCCCGGCGCACCCTTTGTTTTCCGTTTCGTCGAGCGAGAACGGTTTCGACTGAATTTCTACGGCTGAGCATGCCGTTGATCGCGTTTGCCATGCTGGCCCCGCTGCTGCTGCCGCGGTTGGTGGGCGCACCTGCCGACGCGGTGATCAAGGGAGCGCGCGCCCAGCTGCCGTTTCCACGGACCGTCGATATCTCCGCCGACGCTGGGCGCCACGTGATTGTGGCGCAAGGCACGCCGGAAATTTACCAAGGGCACCCGACCACCGTGCTGCTGCCGGACGGCAAAACGATGTTCTGTGTTTGGACGATCAACCACGGTGGTCCGTGCGGGCCGATGAAACGCAGCGATGACGGTGGCCGGACTTGGAGCGGATTGCTCGCCGTGCCGGAGAATTGGAAAACGACAAAGAATTGTCCGACCATCTATCGCCTGACGGATCCGCAAGGTATCGCGCGGCTCGTGGTGTTTGCCGGCAGCGGGCCGGGTGGCGACATGCACGCGGCGTCTTCCCTCGATGATGGGCAATCGTGGACGCCGATGAGGGGCAACGGGCTGGTGGGCGTGATGCCGTTTTGCACCGTCGAATCGATTGAGGGTGGGAAAAAACTGCTCGGTATGACCAATATTCGCCGGCCGGGTGAGACCAAGGAGGCGAGGTCGAATGTCCTTGCGCAGAGCACCTCGACCGATGGCGGGCTGACGTGGGCGCCGTGGCGCGTGGTGCTCGATCTGCCCGGGCTCAAGCCGTGCGAGCCTTGGATCGTGCGTTCGCCAGATGGCAAACAACTCCTCTGTCTGATTCGCGAAAACGAAAAGCACGCCGCGCTTTTCATGACGAGCAACGACGAAGGCCGCGTGTGGTCGGTGGCGCGACAATTGCCCCCGGGACTTTTTGGGGATCGGCACGTGGCGCGCTATGCCCCGGACGGGAGGCTGGTGGTCTGTTTCCGCGACACGGGGGGCGCTTACGGCAGCCCGACGTCCACGCATTTTATGGCGTGGGTGGGGCGTTACGAAGACATCGTGAACGGGCGCGACGGTCAGTATTGCGTCAAGCTGCTGCACAGCTACAAGGGCGGCGACAACGGCTACCCGGGAGTTGAGTTGCTGCCCGACGGAACCTACGTTGCCACGACCTACATTAAGTATCGCGCGGGATCGGAGCAGAACTCGGTGGTGAGCGTGCGGTTCAAGCTGGCGGAGACCGACCGGTTGGCGGTCAAAAAATGATCCACGTGTTTTTCCGGCTACTTTTGCTCTCAGGCATGTCGGTCTGCGCCACGGTGGCGGCCGCCGATGCCCGTTTCCCTCGCGATTCGCTGGCGGTGGCCGCATCCGCCAAATTCACCGTCACGCTGAAGGATTACCCCGGCCTCCAAAATCCGAACCCGCGTGGCTGGTATTACAAATGCGCGAACATCGTGCTCGCGCAGGACGGATCGCTGGTCGCATCCTGGCAGCTCTCGGATCAGCACACGTCACTCACGAGTTGGATCATGACCGCACGCTCCAGCGATGGTGGGAAGACGTGGGGCGAGTATCAAACGATTGCCCGCGCAAACGTCTGGGAAGACCTGGCCATCTGGGTTGTGCCCCAGATGAGCGTGCTCCGCGACGGACGCATCGTCATCGTTTGCGACCGCGGCCAACGCGGCCCGAATCAAAGTTTTCCCATGCTGAGCGATTGGCAGAAGTCAGACCGCGGCATGTCGAATTGGATTTTCTGGAGTTCGGACCACGGTCGTACGTGGACTAAAGGGGAGAAGGTCGATGCCGTCGGTGGTGAACCGGGCTACGTCGTCGAAACGGTTGACGGCACGCTCGCGTTCACGCGCACGTCGTCGAAGCAAACCGACCAACTCAAAAAACCGCCGGCGCCGTGGAATAACATCTATTACCGCAACGAGATCGTGTTCTCCGACGATCGGGGAAAATCGTGGAACCGCACCGCGTGGTTGGCCGACAGTCCGTTTCACGGCGACTGCGAGGTCGGACTCGCCGAGCTCGGTCCCGGAAAGTTGATGGCGGCTTCTCGCATCGGGCTCGGTAACGGCCGCTTTGGCCACCCGAGCCGGCTGCTCTTCAGCGACGACAACGGCCGGACCTGGCCCCGGGCGGAACCGGCGCCGTTCTACGGTCAGCGCGTGCATCTCGGGAAATTACAGTCCGGCAAACTCCTCGCCACGTATCGCAACGTCTGGGGCACCCCCGGCAGCCGCGCCGTTGTTTTCGATCCGGAAGAACCGCTGGGATTTCAGCCGACGTCCCATGTGCTCGACGAGTCGCGCTGCGAGCTGACGCGCGAAGCGCTCACGCTGCGCACCGCGGAGGGCAAGCGCTCGGCGGTCGAGTTCAATCTGTATCCAGCGCAGGACGACAACGCGCGCGTCGTGATCGAGGCCACGCTGAAGGTCGACGACGCCGACGCCTATGGCGTGACGATCAGCGCCGGATGTTGGGTGCATTTTGCGCCGGACCGCGTCTCGCTGGGGGACCGCCCGAAGTCGGGCTTCAGGTTCGATACGCGGGGGTGGCACACCTATCGGATCGCGCGGGAGAACGCGGAAATCGCGATCTTCGCCGACGGGGTGGAAAAGCTGCGGGAGAAAATCGCCGACATTTGGGTGCGGCCGGTCCGTTTCGGCAACCGCTCGGTTCCAAAAGGTGCCGAGACTTACACGCTGAATCGCGGTGTCAGCCATTGGCGCGCGATTTCGGTCTCGGTGAAAAACGACACCCGCGACACCTCGATCGAGTGGCGCTGGACGCCGGCGGGCGGTTATCCGGATCAATTTCGCCGCGACCGTACGGTGGTCCTTGATTATGCCCATCCGGCGGATTGCGGTTACAGCTCGTGGACGCAATTGCCCGACGGGAAGATCGTGATCGTCGACTACACGAATGGCGGCAGCCTCGAGAGTTTTTCGTGGGACGGTGGCATGGCGGGTGCGGCGCCGTTCATCCGCGCGTATCACGTGACGGAGCGGGATTTGGTTCGCGCAAAATGATTTCGACCGGTAGCCGCGAGTGTCAGCGAGGGGTTCGGGCGGCTGGTCGAGTCTCCAATCGCTGGCGTTCGCCGCCACGAAATTTAGACGCCACTGAGCAATGACCCGCGCCGCGCAGTTTCTCCGCTCCCGCCAACGCTGGTGGATTGTGGCGCTGTTGTTTGTCGTAGCGGCGGTGAACAACCTCGACCGGCAGGCGTTGTCGGTCCTCGCGGGCACGCTCAAAAAGGAGCTTGGCTTCGGGAACGTCGAATACTCCTACGTGACTTCGTCGTTTTTGGCGGCCTATGCGCTTGGATATTTGTTTTGCGGGCGGCTGATTGATCGCTGGGGCGTCAAGCTCACGCTGGCGGCCGCGCTGGTATTCTGGTCGCTGGCGGGCATGTTGCACGCGGCCGCAATTGGCTGGGTGTCGCTCGCGGTTTGCCGGTTCCTGCTTGGGCTGGGAGAGAGTTTCAATTCGCCCGCCGGCGTGAAGGCCGTCGCTGAATGGATTCCGCCGCGCGAGCGCGGGCTGTGCATGGCGGTGTTTTCGAATGGCAACATTTTTGGCGCCATCATCGCGCCGCCGCTCGTATCGGCGCTCGCGATTCATTTCGGCTGGCCGTGGGGTTTCATCGTGACGGGCCTTGCCGGGTTCGGGCTGTTTGTTTTGTGGTGGCGTTTTTATGAACACCCGGAGCGGCATCGTACAATCACGGTGGAGGAGCGCACCTACATCCGGGAACAACTCGCGGCGGTCGCGCCCGTGGTGACACGGCAGTCGATGTGGTCGCTCCTGCGCAATCCGCTTTGCCTCGGATTTTTTGCGGCGCGCTTCCTGACCGACTCCACGTCGTATTTTTTCTCGTTCTGGCTGCCGGATTATCTCCAGAATTCTCGCGGCTTCAGTCTGGCGATGATTGGACTGATCGCGTGGATTCCGTTTCTCGCTTCGGATGTCGGCGGACCCGGCGGCGGTGCGCTCTCCGATTTTCTCGTGCGGCGGGGCTGGAAATCGAAACGGGCGCGGCTCACGCTGATGGGGTTCGCCGCCGTCTTGATGCCGCTCGCCGCCGTCGCGGTGCGGGTGGAGACAACATGGGTGGCGATCGCGATCATCGCGGTGCTGCTTGCGGCGCAGAGTTGCTGGATGGCGAACCAGCTCACGCTCATCTCCGAAAGTGTCGCCCGTGAAAACGTCGGCACGCTCCTCGCCCTCACCGCGCTTGGCGGAAGTCTGGGCGGGATTATCTCGAACCTCGTGACTGGACGCGTGCTCGACACCTTTGGCTACGTCCCGGTCTTTACGGGATTGGGCGCCTTGCACGTGACGGCATTCTTGCTGCTGTGGTGGGTCGTCCGCCGGGCGACGTAGCCAAAAAAATCAGTCGAGAGCTGAGGGCTGAGAGCTGAGGGCCAAACCGAACCGTGAACAAGGTTTTCAGGCCGGGCGGCGGGCTCGTCTGCTCTGGCGATTCGGCTCCAGCTCCGCGCCCTGAGTTCCTGACCGGATGGTCGTGGGAACGACGTTCCGGTCTCGAACGGGAACCAGTTGAAATGCGTCGGTAATGGCGCCGCCGCCGCAACAGTATTAGTGCTTACGCAGGCGACCTGGCCGGATGGGCGTGCGCACCCCCAAGAAAAATGACTTCGCGATGAACGTCCCCAACCTCCGTCGGCCGGCTTTCATCACATGCCTGCTGCCGTTGTCGATGCCCAAAGTCCATGCCGCCGGGGTCGTGGAAGGGCGCGTGCTCGATCCGATCGCGGGTAGTTACCTTCTGAATGTGCGGGTGAGCGCAAAACGCACGGACTTGGTGGCGCTCACCGGTTCGACCGGTGGCTATCGCTTGGGCAAGCTGCCGGCTGGCCGTGTCACCTTGCGCGTAATCCATCCCGGGCTCGAAGAGGCGGAAAGGGTGGTCCAGGTCGTGGAGGGTGGGGCGGTGCGGCAGGATTTCGAACTCACCACCAGGAGCCGCTCTGGATCCGTGGGCGAGACGGTGCAGCTGACCGCGTTTACCGTGGCGGCGAACCGGGAGATGGATGCTGCCGCGGTCGCCGTCAACGAGCGGCGCTACACGGGCAACGTCAGGGATGTGATCGCTGCGGCTGCGTTTGGCGATGTGAGCGAAGGTAACGTGGGTGAGTTCATCAAGTTGATGCCTGGCGGCGCCATTCTTTACGCGGCCGGCGAGGCCTCCCAGATTTCGTTGCGCGGATTCGCCGGGACCCAAACGCCCATCACGGTCGAGGGAAACGCCCTCCCGCGCGCCTCGTTGTCGGCCGTGGGCGCGAGCCGCGGCATCCTCCTTGGGCAAATTTCCATGACCAACGTGTCCCGGGTGGAGGTCAGCAAGACGCCGGGGCCGAGCCTGTCGGCGGACTTTCTCGGCGGCGCCTTCAAATTGATTGGCAAGATTTCGTGCGAGCGCAGCGAGCCGCAGCTGACGGTCCGCGGCACGCTGCAATTTACTTCGCACGACACTACCTGGGACGAGACACCAGGGCCTGGCACACCGAGGACCCGCAAGCTTCGGCCCGGGTATGATGTTTCCCAGATCTATCCGTTGACCAAAAATTTCGGGTTCACGCTCAGCTCCCTGCTATCCGATCAGGTCGGCCGGTTGCTGTCTCCCGTTTCCACCTGGCAGTTCACCCCGGCCCAGGGTGGCACTGAAACCGCGCCCTATCGCCAGTCGGTCAACCCGCGGAACGATCCGCGAGAAACCCAGCGCGAATCCTACGCGGCAAACATCGACTGGCGCCCGATCGACTCGCTGACGCTGGGTTTCGGCTTCCGTCGGGGATCTTACGATCTCTTCACCGCTCCCGACCGGATGACGCTGAGCGTGGGGAACCTCCCGACGGCCGACGGTCCGGACTTTACCCAGGGCCGCAGCGTTGCCGCCACCGGCGCGCCTGCGCAAATTTGGGCGGGCAAGGCCGGGGCCACGGACCGATCCATGGTTCTCAGCAAGTATCGAAAGGGCGCGTGGACGGCGGATTTTTCGGCGTCGCTGGGCGAGTCGGATCTCGATTATCCCCCTATTCAACGGGGCTTTTTCCGTAGTGCGGTCACGCGGTTGACCTCGCCGGCGACCCTGCGGTGGGAGGGGTTTTACCTGACCGATGCACCCCGGATGATTGAGCTGCGCAACGCGACCTCCGGCGCAGTGATGGACTGGAAAAACCTCGCCAACGATACGATCGTGAATGTCGGCGCCGACAACCGCAATACGACTGACCAAGTCAAACAGGGCAGGCTGAACCTGCCTCGGGAGTTTTGGATCGGGCGCAACGCCCTGGTCCTGCAGATCGGCGGGTCGGATAACAAACGCACGCTGGATCGTATTCAATGGACACCCCATGGGACGTTTCTCGGCGCTGACGGACGGGCCGGCACCGCCGATGACACCGCCGGACCCTTTGTCGATCCGGTTAACATCGGACAGAATCCGAAGTTCAACACTCCGTGGAACATTCAGTGGCTGGATCTCCGCGCGCTTTGGGCGCTTTGGGCACTCGACCTCGCGAAGCCTGGATACTTTTCACTCGTGGAGTCCGCAGCCTATGTTACGTCTGCCACCAGTTCGGAGCGAATCGCGGAGATAATCAAGGCCGGCTACCTCCAGGGAGATATCAAGTTCTTGCAAAACCGCCTCGTGTTCGTCGGCGGCGTCCGGTTTGAACGCACGGAGGACGTCGGCGCTGGTCGGCGGCGCGATCGCAATGCGATTTATCAACGTGACGCCGGAGGCAATCTCATCCGGAATGCGGGCGGCAATCCGATTTTGATCACGACCGATACCCTGGCGCAGGCCAAGCTGTCTTTTATACCGCGCGGGCTTTCCGTCAGCCGGTCCGACGACGGCTTTTATCCCAGCGCCAACCGCACCGACAAGGTTTCCGAGAATCGGCAGTTCCGGCTGAGTGGCGCCCAGACCTTGGGACGGCCAGAATTCAGCAAAATTATCCCCATCGTGGATAGCAACGAGGACACCGCGACGATCACGGCGCGCACTCCTGCGCTCAAACCATGGACGGCAAAAAAATACGAGGTATCGGTCGAATCCTATTTAAAATCGGCCGGCGTCGTTTCGATCGGGTGGTTCCGGAAGGATGTGACCAACGCCTTTCCACCGTCGCGGGCAATCTTGGATCAGGCGCTGCTGACCCAAAATGGCCTGGATTCGATCTGCGGCGGATGGGATCTGGTCGGCCGCAGTAAGGGTGGAGAGGTAACGCGCATTGAAGGCGTCGAATTGAACTTCCAGCAGCGGTTGAGGTTTCTGCCGGTATGGGCCCGGGGGTTTTCAGCCTTTGCGAATGCCCCCTTTCTTAAGAGCGCCGGCTCATCCTGGATTGGGCTTTCCCTTCAGGACAAGACGCTCAACTGGGGATTGTCCTATTCGCGCAAGCGTTTTGGAGCGGGCCTGAAATGGAACTATATCGGTGGAGATGAGACCGCCCTTACAAGCATGGGCGCAGGCGGGCTCACCGTCACGAAACCGTTGATGACCCGGGATGTGAACAGCGAGTATCGGATGACGCCCCGCTATGCGTTATTCTCTAACGCGCGAAATTTCACGAATGAGTCGACGAAAACGTATCGGCGCAGTCCGCTGACGCCCAGCTACAGCCATGCCGGCATCTTCGCCAACGGCGGTGTGAAAATGTTGGCGGGCGTCAAGGCCGTGTTTTAATGAGCATCATGATAAAATCCGAAAACCTGCGGCGGTGCCGCTCGATGGTTGCCGTGACCGGCCTTTTAGCGCTGGCTTCACCGTGGCTGACCGGTGCGGGCGACGTCCCGTCCGGCGCGAAGCCGATTGAATTGCGTGCGCTGGCGCTGCTGTTCGTCGATGACGGCGCGCTCGCCACCCAGCGCGGCGTGGTGCGCACGATCCATCCGGCGCGCACGCGGTCCGCCCCGGTGCTGGAGGCGGACCGGCCGTGGGAAGGCGAACGCGTCTACACCTATGGCTCGGTCCATTTTGATGCGGAGTCGCGTCTTTATCGACTTTGGTATATGTCACGGTCGCAACGGGACGATGGCACGAAGCCGGCGCGGCAATTGCGCGAAGGCGGGCAGGACATCGTGCTGCTCGCGACCTCGACCGACGGCGTGAAATGGGAGAAACCGAATCTCGGCCTGCACCGCTACGACGGGTCGACGGCCAACAACATCGTCGCGGATTTTCACTCGCCCGCCGTCGTGGTCGACTCGTTCGAACGCGATCCAGCGCGCCGCTTCAAGCTGCTCGGCTACAGTCACGGCGAGTATTTTGCGTCCTATTCGGCCGACGGGGTGCGCTGGACCCTTTTGTCCAAGAACCCCGTCTTCAAAGGCAGCGATACGATGTCGATGACGCAGGACCCGCGCAGCGGTGAGTTTCTCGCCTATTTCAAGAAAACCTCACCGAGCGTGCCGGGCCGGGTGGTATGGTTAACGCGCAGCCGAGACTTTCAAACGTGGAGCGAACCGAAGTTGGTTTTTCACGCGGACGCCGAGGACATGCGTTGGGGCACCGGGGCCGAACCGCGCACCGAAGTTTACAACATGGCGGTGTATCCGCATGCGGCGGGGTTCATCGGTTTGCCCACGATCTTCCGCGTGATGGGGCGTGTACCCAAAGGGATGAAGATGCCGCCGTCTCAGAGTGGAAACGACGGGCCGATCGATGTGCAGATGGCGACGAGCTTGGATGGCGAGAGCTGGCAGCGCACCTGGCCCCGCGTGAATGTGATTCCCCGCGGCGCGCCGGGTAGCTTCGACGGCGGCGCGATCCTCGGAGTGACGAGCAACTGCGTCGACGCCGGCGACGAGACCTGGGCCTATTACACGGCCCTTACTACGGGCCACGGCGCGGCGCTGCCCATCAAACGGCTTGCGGTGGGCCGGGCGGAGTGGCGGCGCCATGGGTTTGCGTCACTTGACGCGGGGCCCGAGGGCGGTCGGATCGAAACGCAGCCACTGCATTTCGCGACGAAGACGCTGCTGGTCAACGCCGATGCCAGCCGCGGGCGCCTGCGGGTGGCCTTGCTTGAAGTCGATGGTCGGCCGCTGGCGGGACGGACCTTCGAGGACTGCGACTCCTTGCGCGCGAACGAGACGCGTTGGGAGGCCCGCTGGCGCGACGGTGGGAGCGTGCCGACTGACCGGCCGGTGCGCGTGGCGATCGAGATGGCCGGGGTGCGGCTCTACAGTCTGGCGGCGCGGCCGGAGTGAAGGGGACGCCGTTGGGTGCCCAAGAATCGCAGGGCATCGAGCCAGGCATAGTGCCAATCGCGTGACCCGAGGGCAGGAGTGCGAACGGTTCCTCCGGGAGACCAGTAGACTCCGCTTGGCCGGTGGGCCGGTGAGGAACATTTATAACCAACTGCTTTTGCTCAGGTCGTGTTGCTCCCTACTTTTCCCATCGGTTTTTCCTGTTTCCCGATTGGCGCGAATCGCCCTGATCCCTTTGGCTGGACAGCGTTGGGGCGGTCGCTTCGGACCCTCGCGAAAATAGCCGGTGGGGCGACTCTGGTTCTGCATGGATTCGCGTCGGCCTGGGCCGCGCCGGCGGCGCCGCTGCGGATTCTCCCGCTTGGCGACAGCATCACCCGCGGCACGTATCTTGCCCGCTACGAGAGCGGCCCTCGCCAGGGGGAGGCGATCGGACTGCCGAATCCGGATGGTGGTGGTTGGCGACGGCTCCTGCAGGATCAAATGCGCGCCGACGGAACGACTTTCGATTTTGTGGGGGAACTGAACTACCCCAGTTACGGCCGTGACGGTATGCTCGATTCGTACTTTGACCCCGATCACCACGGGCTCGCCGGATTCGGCAACAAAAAGATCATCTCCGGAGGCAAAGTGCCCACGTTGGGTGATGTCCTTGAGTCGCTTGGCGTGAAAGAAATCGTCGTGCCGGACATTGCGACGGTGCTCCGCAAGCACCGTCCCGATGTGATTCTGCTTATGTCGGGCGCGAACGGATTCGACGCTATGGCCCGGGACGAATTGATCCGCATCATCGGCGCCAATTCGAAGGCCCACTTGTTTGTGGCTTCGATCCTGCCCCAGCGTGCGCCCCGCGACGGCTGGGAAAAGGTCGCCGACTACAACGCCAGCCTTCCGACCGTCGTCGCCGCCCAGAAAGCAGCCGGACATCGGGTAACCTTCGTGGAGATGAATCACGCCGTCAGCGCCGCCGACCTGCTGGCCGACGGCGTCCACCCGAATCGGAGTGGCTTGGCCAAGATCGCCGAGACCTGGTTCCGAGCCTTGCGGGAGGCCGAATTCACCGGTCGCGGCCAACGCCCGGATTCCATCCCGCCATGAACTTTCCCAGCGCAAAATGGCCGTTGAGCGGTCTCATCGGGCTAGTCGCACTTTTTCTCTTCCTGGGGCACGCGGCTTACGCCCAAAGCGCCGGCACGGGGTCGATCCGCGGTTCCGTGGCAAATGCGGCCACCCGCCACCAGCTTCAGGGCGCCGCGGTGCGCGTCGCGGGCACGCCGCTCGCGACGTTTACGGAGGCCGACGGCTCCTTCTTTTTCGCGGCGGTGCCGGCCGGCCGGCACCAGGTCGCCGTCGACTACACCGGGCTCGACCAGCAGTCGACGCCGGTCACGGTGGTCGCCGGCGGAACTGCCAGCGTTGAGTTTGGGCTGAGTTCGAGCATCTACAAGATGGCCGAGTTCGTCGTCGCCACGGAGCGAGAAGGCGAGGCGTTTGCGATCAACGAGCAGCGCCGCGCCGCCAACATCAAGAATGTGGTTTCCTCCGACGCGTTCGGCAACACGACCGAGGCAAACGTCGGCGACTTCCTGAAAAATCTCCCTGGCGTCTCCATCGAATACCAGGCGGGCGATCCGCGGGCCTTCAGCCTGCGCGGCGTCGACTCGACGCTGACGGCCGTGACGATGGACGGCAACCGCTACGCCAATGCCGCCTCTTCCACCGACAATCGCCGCGTCGAGCTCGAGCAGATCTCGATCCAGAACATCGAGACCATTGAAGTCACCAAGGCGCCGACGCCCGCGCAGGAGGCCGATGCGCTGGGCGGCAGTGTGAATCTGATCACAAAGAATGCGTTCAGCCAGAAAGGCCGGCGCACGCGTCTCGATCTGAACGTTTCGGCCAACTCCGAGTTCCTGACGTTTGACAAATCGCCCGGCTGGAAACGGGAGCCGATGCGAAAAATATATCCAGGATTTTCTTTCTATTACTCGAATGCCTTTGGCAAGGAGCACCCGGTCGGCGTCGCCGTCACGCTTCGCCACTCCGTAGCCCAAAAATGGATACCGCGCCAGAATCAGACGTATCTTTATCCAGCCAGCGGCGGGGTCGCGCCGTCGCCGGACGTACCGACCTATGCGCGGGTGCTTCAGCTGTTCGAGTTCCAGCAGGCGCAACAGCGCAGCGGCGCCACGATCAATCTCGATTACAAACTCTCCAGCCGCACGACGATCTACCTCTACAACCAATACACGTATTTTGACGGCCACGATTTCATCCGCGACGTTTCCTTCACCGCCACCACGCCGGCGCCGGGGTTCAGCCCGCGCGGCGTGACGGCCAACGTCGGCTCACTCAGCGTCGGCAGCGATAACACCCGCAAGTTCGGCGACACCTACAACCTCAATCCCGGAGTTAAGCACCGGTTCGGGCCTTTGCGCGTCGACTACGACGCCTACTATTCCTTTTCGGTGAATCATTACGATGACCCGGCGCCGAACTGGCGGAGCACGACCTATACGCTCACGGGCATGAGCTATCGGCTCGAAAACACCGGCGGCACCGAGCCGGTGAAGCTGACGCAACTCGGCGGGCAGAATTACCTCGAATTGAACAACTATGGCGGGCTCTCGCAGACCACCGACCGGCGTTACGGCACCGATGCGTTTTCCGGCGCCAAGCTCGATGTGCGGCGCGATTTTTCGGCCCGCTGGCCTCTCACCGTGCAGATCGGGGCGCGCTACCGTAAACAGGAGCGTTACACCCGCAACCGCGCCCAGACCTACACCTACGTCGGTCGCGACGGTATCGCCGGCAACGCCGACGATCGCACGCTCGGGCAATTCGCCGATCCGGTTTTCCGCAACGACCAAGCGTTCGGTTTTCCGGTGGCGACGTGGACGAGCAATTATCTCCTCGGGGACTATTTCGCCGCCAATCCGCAGGCGTTCAGTGAGAGCCTCATCACGACGGTCCGGAACGCCACCACGCCTCGCAACGTGCAGGAGGAAATCACCTCGGGTTATGTCCAGAGCACCGTCACCGCCGGCCGGCTCAATGTGCTGGCGGGCTGGCGGGAGGAGAAAACGGAATTGGCGGGTGAGGGCCGGCTGATTCGGCCGAACGCCGGCGCCGCCATCGCCGATCCCATCGCCCGCGAGGTTGAGCGCTACCGGTTGCGCGAAAAGCGTACCAATACCTATGACAATTTCTTTCCCAATGTGCAGGCGAAATACGACCTGACGAAAGAGGCCGTGCTCCGCGCGAGCTACACGACCAACATCGGACGACCGAATTTCAATAACCTGATTCCCGGCACGACGGTCAACGACACCGCGCGGAGCATCACCGAGAACAACGCGAGACTCCAGCCGCAGCGCGGGAAAAGCTATGACTTGAGCGCGGAATATTATCTGCAACCGGTGGGCGTGCTGTCGTTCGGTTTGTTTCGGAAGGACATCGTCGATTACATCGCCCGCTACTCGGCGCTGATCGACGCCGGGCCGAACAATGGCTTCGACGGTGACTACGCGGGCTATACGCTTTCGACGACGCGCAACCAGGGCAGCGCGCGCGTGCAGGGGGCGGAGGCAAGTTACTCGCAGCAATTGCGCCGTCTGCCGGGGCCGCTCGCGAATCTCAGTGTTTTTGCGAATGCGACGTGGATTCGAACCGAGGGCAATTACGGTGGTGCGGGCGTCGTGCACGAACTCGTGAACTTCGTGCCGCGCACCTCGAACGTGGGTGTGACGTGGCGGGGCAGTCGTCTTTCCGCGAGCGCGAAATACAACGTGCGTTCGCGTTTTCTGGTGAGCCGCAACGCCGGCACCGGTGAGGAGATTCGCCAGCGACAAAATGCCCGCCTCGATCTCGGCGCCACGTGGCGGTTCGCGAAACGCTTCACCGCCTACGCCGACGCCACCAACGCCCTCGGCGAGGCAGAAATCTGGGACTCCGTGATGCCGGGCCGCGTGCAACGCTACGGCCAACTTGCGCCCGCTCTGAACTTTGGTTTGCGAGCGGAGTTTTGAATCCTCAACCACCCACCCCATGCTCCGAAAATTTATCTGTCACGGTTTCACTTTTATCTTCACCGCAATCTTGGTGGAGGCCGGGCCGGAGCCGAGGGCCGAAATCCTAGAACACGTGGTCGCGGTCAAAGACGTCTGTGCCTGGCCCAAACTCGCGTTGACGCCCAAGGGCGAGGTGATTGCGGCGATCTACAATCGGCCGACCCACGGTGTGCAGCCGGGTGATGTCGAAATCCACGCCAGCACCGACGGCGGACGCACCTGGGCGAAACGCGGCACCGCGACGCGTCACGAGGGCGAGACGGCGCGCTTCAACCACGCCGTCGGCGTCAGTAGCCGTGGCGAAATTCTCGTGGTGAGCGGTGGATGGTCTTATCATCCGACCGACGCGAAGGGCGCCGCCAAGAAGAAAAAACTGCTGCGTCCCACCGCCTCGCGTTCGGCCGATGGTGGCCGTACCTGGACGATCTCCGGAAAATTTCCCGATGGGGCCGACGGCATGACGTTGGTTCCGTTTGGCAACATCGAGACGGGCGCGGATGGCGCGTTGCGGGTCGCCGCGTATAGCTATAACACGGCGGTGTCCCCGCGTGTCGACGTCGCTTACACGGCGGTTAGCGTTGACCAGGGCGCGAGCTGGACGCTCGGCGGTGTGATCGGGCGGCCGGCGGCGAACGAGACGGATGTGCTCCACCTCGGCGGCGGAAAATGGCTCGCCGCTGCCCGCAATCTCGGCCGGACGGGCGAACGCGGCCACAGCACCGACATTTATGCCTCGGACGACGACGCCAATTCCTGGCGCCTGCTCGCGACGCCCACCGTGGGGAATCAACACCCGGCGGACCTCTTGAAACTGGCCGATGGGCGCGTGCTCCTCACCTACGGCGATCGGCGCGGTCCGAAATTCGGAGTGAGCGGCCATATCAGTGCCGACGGCGGCAGGACCTGGAGTGCTCCTCTGAAACTCGCCACCGGCTTTGGGTCGCGCGACTCCGGCTATCCGAGTTCCGTCCAACTCGCCGACGGCCTGATCGTGACTGGATATTATGCGTCGATGTCGACGCTGTATGCAGGCTATCAGATGGGCGTCGTGCGCTGGCGGCTGGCGGAAGGTCCGGCGCCGTGACTCGTCTTTGCGGCAGACTGGTATTCGCGCTGGGCGTCTCCGGGCTCTTTGGAGGCGGCGCGATGGCCGCCGCTTCGCCGCTCACCGTGCTGATCCTGGCGGGTCAGTCCGACATCCTGAACTGGCACGCCGATGCCGCGTTGCTGCCAGCCGGCCCTGCGGACAGCGAAATCCGTTTCTATTATCACACCGGCGCGCCACCGCTGCATCCGCAGTTCCCGCGCAACTTTTTCAACGCGACCTCGCACGACACCTGGACAACGATCCGGCCCCAGACTCAGGAGCCGCATCACAAATTCTTTCGCACGTTCTTCGGCCCCGAGATGACGCTCGGACGGCGACTGAGCACGTTAGGCGTCGGACCGCTGGCGATCATCAAGATTGGCTATTTCGGCACGAATCTGGCCGAGGACTGGCGCCCTGAGGCGGCGGCGGGCAACCAGCTTTACGCGCTCTTTCGCCAGCAGGTGACTACCGCACTCGCGCATCTGCGGGACGAGCGGCGCGAATTCCAGGTGGCGGGATTTTTTTGGATGCAGGGCGGTGGCGACGCGGCGAAAGCGGCCTTTGCGGCCCGTTATGAGGAGAACCTTGTCCGGCTGATTGACCGCATGCGGGCGGACTTCGGCACCGCCGGCACGCCGTTCGTGATCGGACGAATTCCGCGAATCGCCAACGCCCCCCACCGCGAGACCGTGCGCGCTGCGCACGTGAAATTGGGCACGACCCTGCCCGGAGTGACCTGGGTTGATTCGGATGATCTGCCCTGCGACACCGACGGCGTGCATCTGCTTGCACCTGGCATCATCACGCTGGGCGAGCGGATGGCGGCGGCGTGGCTGACGCTGGCGGGGAGCAGACGCTGAGGCAACGGGCTCAACTCGCCGGAGGCGAGCAGGCGCCCGCCCGTCCTAAGGCGGGATTTTCCGGGCACCCGTGTCACGTATATTGGGTAGGCCGGTGACCGCGGCGGGACGAGAAGGGCGGGATGTCCGACATGGAGCAGTGGGTCGAAGACAAGTGCCGTGCCAACCATGGAACGGCGGCACTGCTGCCGCCGGATTGAGCGAGGAGCAAGGCCGGCGGCAAGAGTGCCGCCGATCCGTTTTCGTGCGCGAGTGCCTCGACCAAGTACGGAACGGCGGCACTGCTGCCGCCGGATTGAGCGAGGAGCAAGGCCGGCGGCAAGAGTGCCGCCGATCCGTTT
>CAMDOF010000144.1 GCA_945903465.1 Opitutus sp. GAS368 | reverse complement strand
CTCCGCCCTCCGCCCTCCGCCCTCCGCCCTCCGCCGTCCGCCCTCCGCCCTCCGCCCTCCGCCCTCCGCCCTCCCGCCGACGCACCGGAGTCTGCCTGAATGTATTTAAAAACGCTGGCTCCTTGACTCCGAGCAATCCGGAGGTCTGCCTCCGCACGTCGTTCCCCCCCGCGATGATTGCCCCCCCCCCAATGGCAAGCCGCGCCTCGTTTCGCACCCGAAAGCCCCCTTTCCGCCGCCGCCGTTCCCCTCCCCCCGTCCCGAGCCTCAGCCACACCCGCCATCCTCTCAAAATCAGTTCATTTTCCACCACCTAACCCCCATCCCGCCATGCACCTCCCCTTACGCCCCCCGCAAATCCAGTTTCCTAGCAGTAAAATGCAAACGCTATATAATAACTATCTAGAGTCCACTGATCTTATGATTAGAGAGCATGACGCGATGGAAGCAGCCGGTATTATGATGGCAATATCACTTAGCATTTATAAAACATCAATGAATGAAAATGACTACTACCGCATTGTAGATAGCATTGTGGCGAGTAAAGATCGCATTCAAACTTTTGACCCACCTGTAATACAATAAATTACTTGTTATACGGCAACTGACTTAGAAAAGGCACTCAATGAAAAACGAGCTCAATGGACCGAAATTGAATGTGCCGAACAAAGGACTTGGGGATCTTCAGAGATGCGTATAAAGCGGCACGTTGAGCCGAAGTCCGCGCCCGACCGCCCCCTTTCCATCGCATGAGTTCCCCTCCCCCCGTCGTCAGCCTCAGCCGCACCCGCCATCCTCTCAAAATCAGTTCATTTTCCACCACCTAACCCCCATCCCGCGATGCCCCCCGCCCCTCAAACCCCTCCTCCCCCCCCGCAAATCCAGTTTCCTAGCAATATAACGCGAAGGAAGCGGGCCGCTGAACAACCCGCCGATAATCCAATTACCCCTTGAATCGAAAAATCTCCCGGATCACGTGTGTCCTCTGGCTGATCGGCATTTTTTCCCAAGCCGATGGCGCGAACGCTTCGGCCGCCAACGTTGCCGACGCGGGCGGCGCGCGAACCGGAACGGTCGCCGGCCAGGTGAGCAACGCCGCCACCCAGGCCTTTCTCGAAGGCGCAGTGGTGTCGCTCTTGGGCACGGACCGTTTTGTTTTCACCGACCGGGAGGGTCGCTACCAGTTTAACGGCCTCTCGGCCGGACCGATGACCATGGACGTGAGCTTTTCGGGCCTGGATGCGCAGCGAGTTTCCGTGGTCGCGGGAATCGGCCAGCGGGTCGTTCGCGATGTGGCGCTGACCGCCGAGATTTACCGCCTCGACCGGTTCACAGTGGCGGGGGAACGGGAGGGAACCGCCAAGGCTGAGGCACTGCAGCGGCACGCGCCCAACGTGAAAAATGTCGTGGCCTCAGACACCTTCGGCAACGTGGCCGACGGCAACATCGGGGATCTATTGCAGCATATAGCCGGAATCACGGCGAACTATACCGGGCCGGATGTCCGCAGTGTGAGCATCCGTGGCGTCGGTCCGGATTTGAGTTCAGTGACGATGGACGGACAGCAGGTGGCCAGTGCCAAATCGGCCGAGCCCGGGCGCGATTTCGAGTATGAGCAAGCCTCCCTGGCGAATATCGAAACGATCGAAGTGACCAAGGCGCCGACGCCGGACATGGACGGGGCTTCAATTGGCGGAAGCGTGAATTTGGTCAGCAAGAGCGCCTTCGATCGCGCGGCCGGCCGGGTGATTACCTATGGCATCGGCTTCACCACCCAGCCCGTGTATACTGGGCCCGCCAACAAGTGGAAGCAGCCGATCAAGGGAATCGGTCCGTCGCTGAACTTCATGTATTCGGATGTGTTCGGGGCCAAAAAGAACATCGGCCTCACGCTGAGCGCCATCGCCCACAGCATGCCCACCGGCACCGCCCGGACGATTTCCAATCTCGAGGAAAAAAATGAGCCGGGCCCGGTCTATGCGTCGTCGGCTTCGAAAATTGTGCTGATGGCCACGCGCTCCCGGATCGCCACCGGGCTGAAGCTCGATTACAAGCTGAGCGAACGCTCCACCGTTTCGGTCAACACCTCGTATAATTTCTTCTATGAAGACAACGACAGCCGGACGTTCACTTTGATCGCGACCAAGTCGCTGGCCACGGCGGACGCCACTGGCAACCGCACCGGCGGCGGGTTTATCAATCCCAACTACAGCAATGGCATCACCCGGGTGTATGCCGGCTCCAGTTCCACCGCCACGCTGAATCATGGCGCCACCGCCAAGTGGGGCCGCACCTACCTGGTTCAACCGATCGTGCGCCAGCGTTTTGACGGCCTGAGCCTCGACTACAGTGTGAGTTACTCAAACGCGCTTTCCTACAATCCTCCCGGCGTCAACCACGGCCCGTTTGGGGAGATGAGTCCAATGGGCGCGGTGTCGGCCCGGCTGGCCAACATCGGCTGGACGGTTGACCGCTCGAAGGATCCGATCTGGCCGTCGACCCGGCAGACGGAAGGCCCCGATATGTATAATCTAAACAACTACAACACCCTGCTCCTGACCCAGAACGATGCGAGCGGCGTGGACAAGATTCTCGGCGGAAAATTCGACCTGAAGAAGGACCTCGCCCTGCGGGTGCCGGCTTTCGCGAAGACGGGGTTCACCTTTCAGAAACAGTCGCGCCGGTTTGGGAACGAGAACCGGCGTTACAATTTTGCGGGGCAGGACGGAATTTTCAGCAACGCCGACGACAGCCGCGACTACGCCCAGTTTGCCGATCGCAGCCGGCCAGCCACCGACGACGAGCTCAAATACTTCCGGGACCGGGGAGGAATTCCGCCGTGGATGAACCCCTATGGTGTGGCGGGCCACAAGAAAGACTTCCCGCAGTATTGGAAGGAGGACATCGCCTTTGGCGCCATGAACCGGCTGCTGTTCCGGAAGATGTCAGAAACGGTCGCCGCCGTCTACGTGATGGGGAATGTCCGGCTCGGCCGGCTGTCGGTGCTCAGCGGGGGGCGCCTCGAAGACACACGCGACGAAGGAGAGGGTCCGGTCAACGTCATCACTCCCGTCGAAAAAGCGCGCCGGGCCGCCTGGGTCGGAGCGGTGACAGATGCGGAGGCCCAGCGGCGGGCCGATGCGCAATATGGCGGCCGCGCCACGAACGAGGGCCATTACCGCGTGGTGCTCCCCGGTGTCCATTTAAAGTATGAACCGTTTGGCGGTCTGGTGACCCGGCTCAGCTGGTCGACGGGGGTCGGACGTCCCGGGTTCGGCTCCATCATTCCAAACAGCACGATCAACGACGACACCCGGAGGGTGACGGTGAGCAACCCGAACCTCCGGCCGCAATATGCCAACAACTACGATTTGACGG
Organism: Opitutus sp. GAS368; assembly: GCA_945903465.1. Taxonomy (GTDB): domain Bacteria; phylum Verrucomicrobiota; class Verrucomicrobiia; order Opitutales; family Opitutaceae; genus ER46. The sequence continues at coordinate 16,839 of CAMDOF010000144.1, read as the reverse complement.
CGGAATACTATTTTAAATCGCAGGGGATGTTTTCGCTGGGGGTGTTTCGGAAAAAAATTGCCGACTATATCTTCACCGACACGAGCCAGACGATTGGTTCGGGCGCGAACAACGGTTTCGACGGCGACTATGTCGGTTACGCGGTGACGACGCAGGCGAACGGTGGCTTTGCCAAAATCGAAGGACTTGAGGCCAGCTATCAGCAGCAACTGACGTTTCTGCCGGGATGGTCGAAGGGTTTTGGAGCGTATGCGAACTACACCTCCCTGCGCACCGAAGGGGATTATGGCGGCGCGACGGTCCTTACTGCCAACAGCCTGCCAAACTTCATGAAAAATTCCGGCAACGTGGGCCTGAGTTATCGAGGATACGGCCTGGACCTGCGTTTGCAGGCGGTGATGCGGGGCAAATATATGACCACGAATTCAGCCACTCCCGCCTTGGTCGCCTTTCAAAAAGCCAAGACCACGTGGAACTGGAAATCGCGGTACGCCGTCACGAAACGGCTGGGAGTTTTTCTCGACGTCGAGAACTTGTTCTCGGTGCCGCTCGACACGGTCTATCTCCTCTACGAGGACAGGATCTCCATCAACCGGAATTTTCACGCGAAGATTGTGGGCGGCATCAACGGCCGGTTCTGATGCTCCATCACCGTGAGAATGACCTGCTCAGACTCGGAAATATTCCCATGAACGATTTGAACCGCAGAGGATTTATCCGGACCGGCGGACTGGCCGCGCTCGGTGCCCTGGCTTCACGCCTGGAGTCCGTGGCGCCGGCGGCCGATTCGGCGGGGAAACCGGCGGGCGGAGCGGCGGCGGACTGGGTGAAATCTCTAAGCGATCCGTTTCGGGAACGACTGTTGCAGGGCGGCACGGGCGGGGACTTTCCGGAGCGGGTCAAGGCGTGCGCGGCGCCGTTGCGGGACAAACCGGCGTTCGATCCGGAGGAGGTCGCTCGCCACGCGGCCACGGTGCGGCTGCCGGCGGGCGCGCGGTTCGAGCATCCGATGCTGGAGCGGGTCGTCCGGGTGGGGCTCGCGCATATCGACCTGACGTTTCAGCGCGATCATCCGAAGTATGGTATCGGCAAATACGCGTGGGCGAAATGCGACGGATTTCCTCCGGTCATCATCGCCACCGTGGATGCGCTGACGTTGTGGGGAAATTTCCGGCGGGCGGAGCAATTGATGACGTATTGGCTGAACTGTTTCATTTTTCGCGATGGCAGCATCATCTTCCAGGGCCCGGCGCTCAGCGAATACGGCCAGCTCCTGACCACGCTCCGGCAGTTGGTCGAGCGCAGCGGCAGCCGCGTGTGGTTCAACGCGCATCGGCAGACGATTCGCAGCATCGTGAACTATTTGGAGGCCCAGATGCTCGCGAGCGGGCGGGTGGAATTGTTGAAGGGTATGCCGGAAGACGACACGCGGCAGGATGTGGCGACCTATTTCCACAATAACGCCTGGCTCGTCCGCGGGTTTCGGGACTGGGCCGCGCTGGATCCCGAAGGGGCCGGCATCCGGACCGCGCAACATGCCGACGAACTGCGGGCGAAACTCTTGGAGGCGATCAACGACCGCTGGCCCCGGGACCCCGACGACTGGTGGTTGCCACCGACCGTCGAAACCACCCTGCCCAATTCGGGCGAGATTCGCCGGCCGGAGGGATTCGTCACGGAGAACCGCATCGGCAAGTATACAAACTACCGATACTGGCTGGAGCTGCTTTCGAGCGGCGTGTTGCCGGCCGATCTGTCCGCCCGCATCATCCGCGCGCGGCTGGTGAGCGGCGGCCAGTTTCTCGGCATGACGCGCCTCGGCAAGACCCAGCTCGACGACTGGCCTCTCTACAACTGGCTCGACGGGCTCTGGCAGAACCGCCGCTTCGATGACTTCCGGCTGAGTCTCTGGGGGCACATTTATTACCATCAGGCGGAGGATCATCTCACCGCCTACGAGGTCGTGCACATGCCGCCGGGCCGACAGTCCACGCCGTATTGCCTGCCGTGCCAGCTGGTCGCGGTGCGGGCCGCCGCCAAACTGGCGTTGGCGTGAGGCATGGCCGGGGCACGCCGACGATCGGAAGCCTCCGGGCGGTGTCAGAGTCGTTTTCGGTCCCGGTGATCTTTCTCTTTCCGCTTGCTCTTTCTCTCCCATCGGCAAAATAAATCCAGTTTCCGAGCAACCAATAATATCCCCCCCGCAAATCCAGTTTTCTAGCAAGATAACGCGAAGGCAGCGGGCTTAAACCTTGAGGATTACGGGCGACTAATTAAGGTTCCACCCGTCACCCTCCTCTTATACCCCTCCCGGATCCGTTCCCCTTAAAATCCGGCTTCCTTCCAGCAGCTCATCCCGGAATCAGTCGTTGCCAATCATCATCGCAACGTCGGCGCCATCCGTCATCCGGAACGACCGCCGGATTGCACGCCGTGATTTCCCGCTAATGACGCCCCTCACACCATGAAAATAAATTCTTTCCAACTCGCTTGTTCCTGGCTCGTCCTAGTCGGGCCGTTCGTTTGTCTGGTCCGGGCTGCCGTCGCAGGCAGCGGAGCCAGCATTGAAGGCCGGGTTTCCAACGAAGTTACCGGGCTCTACCTGAACAACGCCCGCGTCGACGTAAAAGGCAGCAGCGTGCGGGTCCTCACTGATGAGTCGGGGGGATACCGGCTTGCGAATCTGCCGCCGGGACTGCTCGTTCTAGAGGTCGCCTACACCGGTCTGGAGGCGCAGGAAATCCCCGTCACGGTGGTTGCCGGGCAGACCCAGCGACAGGACATCAGTCTGACTCAGAAAACGCAGACCGTGGTCAAGCTGTCAGCGTATGAAGTGGCGGCGTCGCGCGTCATGCAGCAGGAGATGATTGCGATTAACGATCAAAGGGTCGCGCCGAACATGAAGACGGTGGTGGCGATCGGCGATCTGAGCGAAAACGCGGACGGTTCACTCGGCCAGTTCCTGAAGTTTGTGCCAGGTATCTCGGGTACCTCTTCGCTCAATGTGCGGGGGTTCCCGTCCGAGTTCACTCAAGTCACCATCAACGGTTCGGCGTCGGCTGACGCGCAGCTCGCGGGCACGAGCCGCAACGTCGAAACGAATTACGCCATGTCGAGCGAGAACGTGGCGCGCGTGGAGGTCACCAAGGTGCCCACGCCAGCCACCGGTGCCGACACCATGGCGGGTTCCGTGAACATCCTGACGAAAAGCGCGTTCGAAAACCCCCGGCGCGTGTTCAAATACCAAGTGAATTTCACGGGAGACCACGACCACATCTCGCTCGGCCAAGGTCCGATGGGAATGAAGGATGACCGCTATTATCTGAGGCCCAGCACGAGCTTTTCATACACGCATCCAGTCAATGAAAACTTCGGCTTTGTCGTTACCGGACTGGCCTACAGCCGCTGGACGCCGGGCGACATCTTCACGCCAACGCACAATCTGAACAGCGCAACCTTCGGCTCGACGATCGCCAAGCCCGCCACGACCAACGCCAACTACACCTCCGCGGCGTCGTTCTTCGAGAAGCGGGCGATCGCCCTCAGCGCGGACTGGCGGGTGAAATCCAACTCGGTGTTCTCGGGCACCATTCAAATTTACGATCAGAACAATCTGAACGTGAGCTATGTGCTTGGGCACAGCACCGGCACGGTTTCCACTCCGACCGTGGCGGGGGGCGTTACCGGCAGCTATGGCGAGAATTTCACGTATGGGGGCACCGGCCGCGGCGTGGTGAGTTTTTCAAACAATTATGCCACCACCTTTCGGGCCGGCTATCGGGGAGATTTGCGCTACCGCTTCGACAATGGCGTGTGGAAAGTCGACGCGCAGACCGGTCAATCCGGAGCCAGACTGTGGCTGCGGGGACCGGAAGCCGGTATCGTCAACAACATTGCGGTCAGCACGACCACGCCGCTTCGGGTGGATTTTTTCGCGATTGATCCGATCTTCGGCCCGGAACGGATCGGCATTTACGACAGCGCCAATCGCGAAGTCGACGTTCATACTCCCAACCTGCATACTATTACCGCTATCACCGGTGTGACCGTCAATGGCCGGGACGTGCGGGACTTCGTTTCCACCTACAAGGCGGACATCCGGCGCAAGTTCCATTTCCTGTCGTTTCCGTTCGCGGTTCAGCTCGGGGGTGATCGAAAGCAACAGGACCGGGATCGGCGGGGCCAGTCAAGCGCCTACACCTACAATGGGCCCGGCGGCAATCAATCGCCCGCGCCGTATGTCTGGCCGCATAAGCCGCTCAAATACGATCCCACGGGTCTGGTGGCGCCCGTCCTTTCGCCCTATCCCTTGGTGGACGCGTGGAAGGCAAACCCGGGCCTCCTGACTCAGACGGTGGCCCAACGCGGCACGATGGAGCAGTTTCGCCGCCAGAATTCGGAAGCGATCCGGGAGACGGTCGACTCCTTCTATCTCATGGGCGACGCGCGCTTCCTGCAAAATCGCTTGAGCGTGCTCACCGGGGTCCGCTACGAGAAAACGACGGGCGAAGGCCGGGGCGCGTTGAATATTCCAGGCAACGCCTTCGAGCGCACGGCCAGCGGGGATTTTGCGGTGACCGCCACCGGCGCTCGTATCCGCCGGCCCGAGGCTGGCGTTGCCGGTTCATTTGAGGACATCAGCTTGGTGTGGATCGAAAAGGCGGCCCGTTCGAAGCGCGTCTACGATGATTTCTTTCCCAGCCTCCATATCAATTACAACATCACCGAACGGCTGATGGTGCGGGCGGCGTACGCGAAGACCTATGGGCGCCCCGACTTCAGCTTTATCGTACCGAACACGGTGATCAATGAATCGACCAATACCCAGGGTGACGTGGTCGGCGGAACGTTGACGGTGCGCAATCCGGGATTGTTGCCGTGGACGGCCGACAACTACGACGTGTCGCTCGAGTATTACACTGACCAGGGCGGAATATTCGGCGCCAGTCTGTTCCGGAAGGCCGTCCGCAATTTCTTCGGGGCCGTGTCCCGCGACGCCACGCCGGCAGATCTGACCGCCGTGGGACTGGATGCGAACGAGATTGGGTGGTTGGTCCGCACGACGGAGAATGTCGGCAATGCGCGAATCGATGGGATAGAACTTTCGGCAAAGCAAAGTTTGCAGCAGCTCGATCGCTGGCTGGGCGGTTGGGGGCGGCACTTCCGCCTGTTTGCCAGCTTTACCAAGCTAGAGTTGATCGGAAGCCAGACGGCCTCGTTTACCGGATTCCTGCCGACCAGCGCCAACTGGGGCGTGCAGTTCGCGCGCAAGCGATTCAGCGGTTCGCTCCGCTGGATTTATCGTAGCGAGCAAAACGAGTCGGCGGTCATCAATTTGGGCAACAACGGTTACAACACGCTGCCGTCTTCCATGCAGTTCGACGTCAACTTTAGCTACAGCCTCCGGCCAAAATTGTCGGTTTTTGTGAACGTCAGGAACGTTACCGATGAGAAGCAAATCACCACCAAGGCCAGCGACGTCCTCCCCACGTATGCCCGGCTGCGGAGTATCCGGAACAACGGCGTTCCCTTCAATCTGGGTGTGAGCGGCTCCTTCTAACCTTAAATTCCTCTCGCCCGGCGTTGCGGGCGATCGGTCGTTTTCTGTCGCAATCCTTTTCCACCGACGGTCGGCGCTGTTCTACTCAAATGAGTATACTCTCGTTCTTGCGGCAATCCGGCCCCAACGCGCGCCGCGTGGTGACTTCCCGTCCGAGGCCCTCGCAAACCCCTCCCCCCCCGCAAATCCAGTTTCCGAGCAATTTTCCATCGCATGAATTCCGCGCCCCAAAACCCCAGCATTATCCGTCCGCGCCACCCTCTCAAAATCGGTTCATTTACGGCTAACTCGTCCAAACCCCACGATGCGCCTCCCGGATCCGATCCCCATGAAAATCCAGTTTCCTAGCAATACTTGACGACCCTTTAGTTAATCCTAATAAAATTTAATTGGTATCTAGGACAGATGACCCGTTTTACCCCGTCCGCATTTTCCCCATGAAAATCCCCGTTTCATCCCTTGGCTCGACCCTGCGCAGTTGGGCGCAACGCGCGTTCCTTTGGAACGTTCTGGTCGCTTCGCTGCAATCGGCCGCGGCGCCGGTCACCGCCTCCGGTACACTCCGAGGGGTGGTGAGCCACGCCGCCACCGGCAACCTCCTCGAAGGTGCGGAGGTTTCCGTTCCGGCGCTCGGGCTGCGCACGTTTTCAAATCGAGACGGATCCTTCACCGTGAGCGGCGTGCCGTCCGGCTCGCACGTCGTGCGGTTTTTCTACACCGGTCTCGAGAGCCAGACCGTCACGGTCGACCTGCGCGGCACCGCCAATCCCCCGATCCGCGCCGCGCTTAACGAGGGCGTCCAGCATCTCGACGCCTTTGTCGTCTCGGGCACGCGGCACGGCGAGGCCGCCTCGATCACCAAGCAGCGCAACGCGCCCAACGTGGTGAACGTCGTCGCAATCGACACGTTTGGCGATGTCGCCGACGGCAACCTCGGCAACTTCCTCGTCCGGCTGCCGGGTGTCGGCGCGGAGGAGACGAGCAACGGCGACATCATCGGTATCAAGATCCGTGGTACGCCGGCCGAACTCAGCTCCGTCAACCTCGACGGCGTGCGCGTCAGCAACGCCGTCTCGGGCTTCAGTCCGATGGGCGACCGCGCGACGATGATCGACCATCTCCCGGCGGAATTCATCAAGGAGGTCGAGGTGCACAAGGCACTGATTCCTTCGATGCCCGCCGACGCGATCGGCGGCTCGACCAATCTGATCACGAAGTCCGCCCTCGATTTCCGGGATCCGGTCTTCACCTACAAACTGGGCGCGAGCTCCAACACGTACCGCGATTCGCTCCACAATTTCAAGCCGACCGCCACGCTCAGCTACATGACCAAGGTCGGCAAAGAAAATCCCCTCGGCGTCACGCTTTCGCTCAGTTACAACGTGACCGAGATGCCCCGCGACCGCCTGTCGGTGACACGGCCCGATCTCGACGGCCGCATGGGCCAGGCCCGCACCCTCGCCGAGGTCAACACCCGCGAGCGCGCCGGCGCCGGGCTAAAGTTCGACTACCGTATCGGAGAAAAAACGACAGTCGCGGCCAAGTTCAACTACGCCTTCTATCACTATGAGGGCATGCGCGAAATCGCGGCCGCCTCCGCCACCGCCAACCGCGTCGTGGCGGACTACGCCGTCGTCAGCCGCGCCCAGATCATCGCCGGCACCGTACCGCGCACGACGGCCAACCAGCCCGCCGGCGTCGCCCCGGGCTTTTCGGACGCGTACACCGAACTGCTCAACGCCACCTGGACGAACGAAATGGGCCGCGTCGTCCGCTATGCGCGCAACTACCTCGGCGAAATTTCCGGCCAGACGAAACTCAGCGGCAACCAGAAACTGAATTACCAAGCCTCCTACAACCCGTCGTGGTTCGATGCCGATCTGCCCACGCTCGTCACCACGCTCACCAACGGGACGACGACCGCCGCCGCCGGCATCGGCCTGGCGATCGATGCACGCCAGAATCGCTCGCGCCCGCTCTTCGTGCAGACCTACGGTCCGAGCGTCGCCGCCGGGTCCGACGTCAATCTCTACACAGGCGTTTACTCCACCGGCCGCGGCCGCACCGAGGAGGAAATCGCCAACGCCCAGGTCGACTACACGAAGGACTTCGGTTCGCGGTCGCAGCCGTGGCAGTTCAAGGCCGGCGCCAACTGGCGCCAACAGCACCGCTATCTCTACACGACCGCGAAGAGCTGGCGCGTGGTCGGCGCCGACGGTGTCGCCATGCGCAATCCGGCGACCGGTGCCAACGACGACCTGCGGCCGTTCTACGAGGCGGCGCCGGGTTACGGCCTGCTCAACAGCGAATATTCGCCGCGCAACCAATACGACATTCTCGCGGTGGAGCGCGCCTCCGTGAGCAATCCGGCCTGGTTTCAGCCCACGACGGCGACGTTTGCGCCGCCGAGCGTGCGCGAGGCGACTGAGGATGTCGCCGCCGCCTATGTGCAGGGCAAAGCGCGGTTCGGGAAACTGGGCGTCCTCGGCGGTGTGCGCATGGAGCGGACCGAAATCGAGGCGACCGGCAGCCTGGCCGACTCGCGGCGGCCCACGGTCACGGCCATCTCCCGTGAGAGCTCCTATCGCGACCTCTTTCCGAGCGTGCATTTCTCGTATGACGTGCGGCCCAATCTGGTCGCGCGCGCGAGCTTCTCGACCGGCTTCGCGCGGCCGGGGCTCAACAATCTCTATCCGGTCACCACGGTCGCGTACGATGCCAGTGGCTCGGACGGCCGCGTCACGCAAAACGATCCCGGCCTGAAACCGCAGCAGTCGAAAAATTACGATCTCTCCGCCGAGTGGTATTACGAGCCGGCCGGACTGTTGTCGGTTGGTTTCTTTCGCAAGGACATCACCGATTTCATCGCGGCGGATACCCGGGAAATCGCCTCCGGCTCGAACAACGGGTTCGACGGCCTTTACGGCGGTTTTGAACACGTCACGACCTCGAACGGCGGCAAGGCCAAGATCGAGGGCATCGAACTCAATTTCATGCAGCAGCTCGTGATGCTGCCCGCGCCCTTCAACCGGCTGCGCGTGTTCGCCAATCTCACCGACCTGAAAACGTCGGGCCAGTACGCCTCGGGTGCGGCCGAGCTCGCGAAGTTCGTTCCGCGCACCACCAACGCCGGCATTTCCTACCAGTGGCGCGGATTCGGTTTCCGCATCGCGCAGCGCTATACCAGCGCCTACCTCGACGGCTACAATGCCGCCCCCAACCTGCGCACGCGGTTCCGGCCCGACGAAAAACTTGATGTCAGCGTCAGCTACCAGGTCCGCCGCCAGTTCACGGTCTACGTCGACGTGCTCAACGTCTTCAACAAGTGGCCCGACCAATACACCGGCGACGATCCGTCCCGTGTGACGTTCAGCAACGTCTACGGTACCAAGATCAACTTCGGTTTGAACGGCCGGTTCTAAACTCACGCGGTCACGTGCCTCGCCAAACCGTGTGTCTTTTCGTTTCACCCATCAAGTGAAACGGCCTCTACCATCAACGGCCTCGCGCCTGAGATTATTCCCCTCCATGTCCCTTCGCCTCATTCTGATTTCGTTCCTGGCTCTCGGCGGATTCAACCGCACCGCGCGCGCCGCCGATTCCGCGCTGCGTCCCTACGATCTGGTGGTTTACGGCGCCACCGGCGGCGGCGTGGCGCACGCCGTCTGCGCCGCCCGCGAGGGCCTGGACGTGCTCCTGATCAGCCCGGTGCCGCACCTCGGCGGGCTGCTCAGCAACGGCCTGACCACGATGGACACGCTCTACAACGGCGCGCGCGCACCGTTCTACGACGGGGTGCGCCGGAACATCCACGAGTATTACCGCGACAAATACGGCGCCGACTCCGAGCAGTTCAGGCGCAGCCTGCCGGGCCAGCCCAAGGCGAAGGTTGAGGCGCACGTTTTCGAGCGCGTCATCGACCGCCTTATCGCGGGGGAGCCGCGCGTCACGGTGATGAAGTCGTACTACCCCGTCGCGTGCGAGCGGACGGGCGCGCAGTTGCGCACGGTGACGTTTCGCGACCGCCACGGCCCGACGACGTTCGCCGTTTCGGCCGCGGTATTTTCGGACTGCTCCTACGAGGGCGACCTGCTGGCGGTCGCGAAGGTGCCGTATCGCTGGGGTCGCGAGAGCCGCGAGGAATTCGGCGAGGAACATGCCGGCCGGATATTCATGCGCAAGGTGCCGTGGCCGCCGGCCGGCGTGGATCCCAAAATCCTCGCCGAGTTCCGGCGGATGAATCTCGCCCAATACAACCGCTGGTTCGAAATCATCCGGCCGGCGAGCACAGGGGTGGCGGACCAATCGGTGCAGGCTTACAACCTTCGCACCGTCATCACGCGCGATCCGATCAACCGCCTGACCATGGACCGGCCGGCGAACTACGATCCCGCGGAAATTCAGCGGCGTCTGCACACAGATATCAACTGGAGCGGCCGCGTGCCGGTTCCGAACCAACCCAACGAAAAAACCTACCTCAACCTGCCCGAGGTCGTGGGCATCCAGCACGCCTATGTGGAGGGCGACTGGGCGACCCGGCAGCGGATCGTCGACGAACACGCGCGAATCACGCGCTGGCTGATCTATTTCATGCAGAACGATCCTTCCGTGCCGGAGGCCACGCGCCTCGGCTGGCGGGAGTGGGGGCTGCCCCGCGACGAGTTCGCCGACAACGGCAATCTGCCGTACGAGATTTATGCGCGGGAGACGCGCCGCCTGGTCGGCCGCGCGATTTTCACGGAAAACGACGCGCGGCCCGCGCCCCGGTTGAAACGGGCACCCGTGCAGGCCGACGCGATCAGCGTCACGGAGTGGTTTCTCGATTCGCATGCCTGCACCCCGGAGCAGGTGCCGGGCAGCGATTTCGAAGGGGAACTGCTCCTCAACTACGTCACGGTACCGGGGCAGATCTCCTACCGCACGCTGCTGCCGCAGGGACTGGACAACCTGCTGGTGCCGGTCTGCGCCTCGTCGACGCATATCGGCTGGGGTGCGATCCGGCTGGAACCTACCTGGATGAGCCTCGGCGAGGCGGCGGCGCACGCGACCGTCCTAGCGATCCGGCAGAAGAAAACGCCGGCGACGATTGCGGTGGACGGGTTGCTCCGACTCCTGGCGGAGCGGCGCGTGATGCTCAGCTTTTTCAACGATGTGGAGGTCGATCCCCGGGAGGCCTGGTATCCGGCGGTTCAGTACTTCGGGACGCAGGGCTTCTTCGGCACCTACGAGGCGCAGCCGCTGGCGGCGCTGACGCTTCCGCTCGCCGAGGCGTGGGCCGGGGCGGCGGCGGAGCAGATCCGCGGCGAGATCGTTGATCCGACGGAACGCGCGCGGCGGATGCAGACCGCCGAGGAGCAGGGCGGGGCACCACTGACGGTCGAGGAATTTGGCGCGGTCCTGGCGCGGGCCTTCAAGGCGGCGGCGGTGCCGCTTTCGTTCAACGAGCTCCTCGCGGAGGTGCACCTCGCGCGCGACGTCCGGATCAGCCGCGGCGCGGCCTGCCGCCTGATGTTCGCCGCCGGACGGAAGTGAGCTATCTAGATTTTTGAAAACCCCTCCCCTGAAATTCAGTTGCCTATACTTACCGCCATAATAGATTGCGGATCAAAGCCGACAGAGTTGTGCAAGTTCTGCATTCGGTTCGGACCAGCGGACGAATTGTTTTTCGACCGATTCTGCGACCAAGGCCAATCGTGGGAAGCAGGCATTGTGGAGACCGTTCCGCCGGGTTTTTTTCCAGACGCGCTCAATCGGGTTTAACTCGGGGCCGTAGGGTGGCAGGAAGTCCAAACCAAATCTGCCCTGCCGTTCGAGCCTCCAGGCTGCGTGGAGTTTGGCGTGATGGTATTTGGAGTTGTCAGCGATGACGACAACGCGTCGCCCGTTTTCTTGGCCGGCGTCTCCAGCTGCCGGAGGAAAGCCCAGAACGTCTCGCCGTTGGACATCTCCGGCTCCTTGCGGAAGAGGCTTTTGCCGTCACGCACGCGCACGGCCCCAAAGTATCCGACGCTCTTGCGCCCCGGGTAATGCCACCCAACGGGATTGTCTTCCTCCCACGACACCCCCATCCGACCGCGCGAGCCATGCTGGCAGAAATGGACCTCATCCAGCGACCAAAGGTCTAGGGTTGGGTCGTGCGCCCACGTTTGGAGTTTTTTTATGCTCGGCTTGGCGCTGAGGATCGGCCTTGGCGACGAGCGGGCGGCGCAACCGGTAACGGGTGTCAACCAAGCGAAAAAGACGCTGGCACTGGCGCACACTCATCCGCACCTGATAGCGTTTCCTCAGACAGACTCGGAGCGTTTTTCCATCCCAGAGATTGGCGTCGATCTCGGCTTGCGCCGGTGGTTGGCGCACCAAGCTGCGCACTTCCTCCAATTGTTCCGCCGACAGCCGCGTCGGCCGTCCGGAGTGATTGCCTTCAGCCAAACCGGCGAGCCCCCCGCCGTCGAACCGCCGGACCCAATTCACCACTGTGCGCGGGGAATCCCCAAACAGTGAGGCCACCTTTTCGCAGCTCAGTCCGGAAGCGACGAGCAGCACGCAATGCAGTCGATGATCGTAGCGAGCATCTTGATGGCGGCTGATTTCTTGCTGTAACCGCGCGCGGCTGCGATCTGGTAATGATAGTGTTAACGGGCGCATGCAGGACAATCATCCCGCATCCAATCATCCGCAATTTTTTATGTCGCTAAGTATAGCAATCAATAAACCCTAAAAACGCTTGCTCCTTGACCCCGAGCGGTCCGGATGTCGGCATCCCCCCATCCCCACCCCGCGATGATTGCCCCCAAACGGCAAGCCGCGCCTCGATTCGCTCCCGCCATCCCCCCTTTTTCCGTCCCCAGCCGTTCAGCGCCCGATGTCCCCAGCCTCATCCGCACCCGCCGCCATCTCAAAACCGACTCATTTTCCACCACCTAACCCCCATCCCGCGATGCCCCTCCCCTTAAATCCCTCCCCCCCGCAAATCCAGTTTCCTGGCAATCATTATCATCCCAGTGTCCTCGCAGAGTCACCTGCTACCATGAAGAAAAACAACCCCATTGCTTTCATCTTCGGTTGGATTGCATTAGCCTTGGCGCCCGCCCTGGCCATCCCTGCGGCTGAGGCTGCGCAAAACGGAGCCATCACCGGACGGGTCAAGTTAAGCAGTGGCCAATATATCGGAAATGCCACGGTGTCGGTAAAGGGAGCCAATGTCAGCACCCCGACCGACGCGTTTGGCTCCTATCGGCTCACGAACGTTCCCAGCGGCCCTGTCGTGGTTCAGGTGAACTACACCGGCCAGGAAACATCGGAGGTGACGCTGGTGCTGCCGGCGGGCGGCAATCTAACCTATGACGTCACCCTGAGCGCCGCCGGGTCGAATGTAGTCACCATGCAGAAATTCAAGGTGAACGAACGGGAGGTCGTGGCTGACGAAATCGCCACGCACGAGCAAAAATCCGCGCCGAACATCAAGAATGTCATCTCGACCGATGCGTTTGGCGACATCACCGGCGGGAACCTGGGCGACTTCCTGCAATACGTGCCCGGTCTCACCGTGGAATACAGCGACATCGAGGTGGCGGGAGTTTCCGCCCGCGGATTCGGGTCAGAATTGACCAACTACTCCAGTGACGGCGCACCTTTGGCCGGCGGCGATATCTCGGCGACGCGTCGAACCCGACTCAATCACCTTGGCTTGAACAATCTCGCCCGCATCGAGATCACCAAGGTGCCGACCCCGGCCACCCCCGCTGATTCGATGGGTGGATCCGTCAATCTCGTGAGCAAGAGTGCCTTTGATAGCGCGATGGGCACCCGGGTGAACTGGGGCGTGAACATCTTCGCCAACTCGAAAGACATGACCTTGTCGAAGGTGCCTCACGGGTATGATCGCGAGTTGTACCTCGTATACCCCGGGGTCACTTTCGACGCGACGTGGGCCATCACCAAGGATCTGGGTATCGTGATTTCGGGCGACAGCGCGCAGCAGTTTAACGAACAACATATTTCCACAACTACTTGGAACGTTGGTGGCACGGCGACGGGGTCCACATTCTCGAATCCCTACTTCCAAAGTTTTAGCCTGATCGACAACCCGCGGGACAAGCGGCGGAAATCCCTCAGCGTCAAGGCCGACTGGAGAGTTACGCCGAATTCCGTGCTCTCGTTCGGACTTCAGGGCAACAATCTCTACGTTCACATCAGTGGCAATTCGTTTACGCAGAACGCCGGCACGGTCGGGACGCCCTTGCCGGCGACAGGAGTACCGATGACTTTTGGCCGCGATTTCACGAACGGCGCGACCGGTCGCGGTTCGGCCGCTATCGGCGGAAGTTCCCAGAAACAGAGTGCCATCAGCACCGGGGGCAGTGCCCGCTATCGCTTCGACAACGGCGACTGGAACGTAAATGCCGGTCTCAGCCTCAACAAAACCCGGCGTTTTGATTTTGATGCTCCGACGGACAAGATGTTCACCGGCACGACCATCGCCTTGGTGGCGCCGGTACGAATCTCATTTGGGGCGATCAAGCCTGACCGCCCGGGAACAACCCAGGCCCTTAATAATAGTGAGCAGGAGGTGGATATCTATAACATCAATAATTACGTTATGACGGGTGCCAGCGACTCGTCGTATTTCTATCGCACAGGCGTGGAATCAGCCGATATTTCCGCTCGCAAGAAGCTGGGCTGGCTGCCGTTTCCGGCGACGCTCCAAATCGGCGGGGTGCAGAGCCACCAATGGATGAACGGCCGCCGTTGGGCCGGATCCTTGACGTATAACGGCCCGGACGGAATTGCGAGCACTCCGGATTCGCCGGCTCCGTTTCTCTCCAAGATTTTCGCGAGAAAGACCTCACCGTTTGGGTACAAGAACATCCCGTGGGTTTCGGTGGTCCACATGTGGTCGGCATGGCAGGCCAATCCCAACCTTTTCACCCAGACTGCGGCCCAGAATGTGGCGGCCGAGACTTCGCGGATTCAGAATTCGCTGCAGATCGATGAAACCGTCTCGGCGGCCTACTTCCAAGGGGAGCTGAAGATGCTGAACAACCGGTTGAATGTGCTCAGCGGGGTCCGCTACGAAAAAACCGTCGATGAAGGCAACGGACCCTTCTCCGATCCCAATGCCGTCTACGCGCGAAATTCCAACGGAACGTTGGCCCGCACTTCCGCCGGCGCGCTCGTTCGCAAGCCCGAGGCGGCGGCGGTCGGCTCGATGGAGGAGTTGCGGCTCGTGCGGAAAGAGCGGGGCGCCCATGGGCGGAACGTCTTTTCGGAATATTTTCCGAGCATGCATCTGACCTATAATATCACGGACAATTTCCTGGCCCGGGCGGCCTACGCCTTTACCTATGGGCGCCCGAATTTTGGCGATGTGATCGCGAGCACCACGATTCAAGAGAATACGGAACTGGACGCGGCGAATAACCCGGACGCGCTGCCCGGAACGATCACGGTGACGAATCCCAAGTTGATTCCCTGGACCGCCGATAACTACGATCTGTCGCTGGAGTATTACACGCCCAAGGGCGGCGCTTTCAGCGTCGGCGCTTTCCGCAAGGACATCAAAAACTTCTTCGGCAGCGGGGCCAAAATTGCCACGGTGGATGACTTAAAAGGATTCGAGCTCGATCCCCGATATGTCGGATTCGAAATCCGCACCAAGTTCAATGCCGGCGATGCCCGGGTTTCCGGGATGGAGTTCAGCGCCAAGCACTCCCTAGCGCCACTGGGTGGATGGGGGCGTTATTTCTCGGTCTTCATCAATGGCACCAAGCTCAAGCTGGAAGGTAACCAGTCCGCGAACTTCTCCACCTTTATTCCCGAGACCGCGAATTGGGGCGTCAGCTTCCGGAAAGAAAGAGTCTCGGTGGGCCTGCGTTGGAACTATCGGGGAGAAATCCCCGGCACCTTGCAGACTGCATTTGGACCCGATGCCTATTCCTTTTCAGCGCGACAGACCAAAATGGATTTGACGGTGGGGTATGAAATCACCCCACGGCTTTCCTTCGCCGGCAACGTGAAGAACTTCTTTAATGAAGACGCCGTAAGAACGCGCTATGGTTCGCAGACGCCCGGCTATGCCCGGCAAACGGGGAGGTCGCAATACGGCGCCTTGGTATCGATTGGTATCAAAGGAAGTTTTTGAATGATCGGCCGAGCGCTGCCAATGCCGGGTAAGCTCCCATTCCGAGGATGCCACGTGGCACCGGAGCCCACGTGGCGATCCGGTCTGATCTTCCCGTGATGCCACTGGCGCACCGGAACGAAGCGCACAATCGGTGCGGGCCACTCCGCCACAGGGTTCGATGCTGTTCTGGCTCCAGCGATTTTTGCACCGACTTTCTCGCATGACTGGCCTGTCCTTTAATGGTCCCTTCATTTCAGACCGGGCCGCAGCGGTATTCCCAAAATCATCAATTTTCTCCCCATGCTCTCGCTTCCCTTAAATCGCCGGACACCTGCAATGCCGTTTCCATTCGCGGGGTTCGTTCTCGGGCTGTGTTTATCGGCTCTCGCCACAGGCTCCCTCGGCGGCGCCGAATTGCGCGTCGGCCGCGCCAAGGTGGTCATCACGCCTCCGATCGGCTGCGTGATGGGCAACTCCTATGGCGTGGAGGTTTCCACCGGGGTGACCTCCCATCTCCACGCCAAGGCGGTGGTGTTTGAGATCGACGGCGCCAAGGCGGCCCTCGTCGCCTGCGATCTCATCAGCCTGCATCAGCCCATCGTCGAGAAAGCTCGCGCGTTGATCGCGGAGCGCACCGGGGTGGCACCGGATCGGGTCATCATGGCCGCCACCCATTGCCATGCCGGCCCGCAGACGCATCCGCCGCTCTACAACCTCGGGCCCGAGAGCGCCCGGAAACTCAGCGAAGCGTATGTCGCATCGTTGCCCGGCCTGATCGCGGAAAGTGTGCGTCTCGCCGAAGCCGATCTCCAGCCCGCCAAAATGTCCGTGGGCCGGGGCCACGAGGACACGATCAGTTTCAATCGCCGCTACCTCCTGCGCAACGGGACCGTGACGATGGGCGGGCGGGCGCCCGACGTGGTGCGGCGGGTCGGACCGATCGATCCCGAAGTGGGAGTCGTCTACCTCGAGTCCCCGGACGGCAAGCCGCTGGCGACGATCGTCAATTTTGCCCTGCACGTCGCCATCGTGACCGGCACCAAAACCTCCGCCGATTATCCCAACACGCTCGCGGAAACCCTGAGCCGGGTGAAGGGGGAGGGCATGCTGACGCTCTTCATCAACGGGATGTCGGGTAACATCAACCACGTCGACG
>CAMDOF010000143.1 GCA_945903465.1 Opitutus sp. GAS368 | reverse complement strand
GCCCTCGATGCCTTCAGTGAGGAAGCCCGCCTCGCCAGCAACCTCACGTGGACGAGCACCTCTAGCGTGACGCTCACCGTCGTGACCAGCACCAGCGCCACTTACTTGGTCACCTACGCCTACGACTCGTCCACGAGCGGCGCTACGTCCAAGTGTTTTTACCGGTTGTTGGGCGCCGCCACCAGCACCTCCGCGCGCCGCATCCTCGTGCGCAACGTCACCGACTTCTCGTTCCGCCGCTACAAGGTCGTCAACGGCGTCGACTTCACCGCCACCAACGACCTCGAGACCAAGCAGCTTCAACTCACCCTGCGCTCCGTTCGCACCGCCGTGACCACGGTCGACACCACCAACGCCGTGCTCTCCGCCCGCGTTGTCCTGCGCAACAAAATCGTCAGCACTTAATCCCACCGCCATGGCCGCTCCTTCCTCCCGCCCGCTCCGCTCCTGGCCAAGCGCCCGCGAGCGCGGCTCCTTGCTCATCGTCGCGATGCTCCTCTCCGCCGTCATTGCCGTTTCACTCGGCAGTTACCTCGCGCTCGGCCGCAACGCCCTCACCCTCGCCAACCGTTCGTTCTATTACAACGTCGCTCTGAACATCGCCGAGACCGGCATCGAGGAGGCCCTCTGGTCTTTCAATCAAGCGAACGCCGACGTGGCCCTCGCCACCGCTTGGCAGGGTTGGGAGATTTCTAACAGCAGTACCGCCGCCAAAGGCAGGTTCGATTTCGCCTTCAGCGGCAACGTCAAGGCCTACGTGTACGTTTACGTCTCGCCCTACAACCCCGCCGCCAACGAGACCGCCGTCGTCGTCGCGCAATCCACCGTCACGCTCCCGGACGGCTCTGTCACCCTCAGCAAGACCCTCGAAGTCCAACTCCGGCGCCGCTCCCTGTTCTCCATGGGGCTGGTCGCCAAGAACCAAATCACCTTCAACGGGAACAACGCCAGCGTCGACAGTTGGAGCTCCGATCCCGACAACGACAATGGCTCCGTAACCGCCGCCGTTCCCTACAGCGCCAGCGTGCGCACCGACCGCGGTAGCGTCGGCAGCACCTCCGTCGCCGTCAATTCCGTCCTCATCAACAACGCCGACATCTGGGGCTTCGCCTCCGTCGGCGGCAGCTCGTCGGGCTTGAGCGTCGGCGTCAACGGCTCAGTCAGAGGCTCCACCACTCCCGTCGGGACCAATGTTGATACCACCCGCGTCGCCACGGATTTCACGGCCAACTTCGATACGATCACCGCGCCCGGCACTGGTACGACGCTCGCATCCATGGGCTCGACTCTCGGGACCGCCGGCCTGACGGCCACCTACCGCTACAACGGCACCATCGACCGCGACCTGACCGTCTCTGGCACTGTCACCCTCATTCTCACCGCCCTGCCCCCCAACAACGCCATCAGCCTCGCCGGCAACACCGGCATCAAGCTCGCCGCCGGCTCCAGCCTGATCATTTACACGGCCGCCGATGTGAAGATCACCGGCAACGGCCTGCTCAACAGCTCCTCCTCACCCGCGACCTTTCAGCTTTGGGCCACGGGCACCAGCGGCCAAACTATTGAACTCGCCGGCAACGGCGCCCTCAAGGGCATCGTCTACGCCCCGAACGCCACCGTGAAAATCAACGGCAACGGCGACGTCATGGGCTCCATCGTTGCGAACAACATCACCGTCGTGGGCAACGCCGCCTTCCACTACGACGAGGCCCTCGCCAACTGGGGAGGCACCAACCCCTTCGGCATCATCAAGTGGCGCGAACTCCTCCTCGCCGCCGACCGCGCCAAATACACCACAAAGCTGGTGTTCTAATATTATTGTTAGGATACTGGATTTGCGGGGGGGAGGGGTTTAAGGGGAGGGGGCTGGCGGGATGGGGGTTAGGTGGTGGAAAATGAACCGATTTTGAGAGAGTGGCGGATGCGGATGAGGCTCGGGACTTGGGGAGGGGAATAGCTGCGGCGGAAAGGGGGATTTCGGCTGCTGTTCGAGGCGAGGCTTGCCGTTGGGGGGGCAATGATCGCGGGGTTCACGATGCGCGGAGGCAGACCTCCGGATTGCTCGGAGTCAAGGAGCCAGCGTTTTTAAATAAATTAAGGCAGACTCCGGTGCGTCGGCTGGGAAGTCCGCCGGCCGAGGGGACGGCTGGGTCGGCGTCGGCGTAGAAGAGCCTCTGGTCGTCGGGGCGAACGGGGCGGGTGGGCTCCGCCCAGAAGACCGGTTCGCTCGCGGCGGTCGCGGCGCCACTAACCTCGCCGAAGAATGGGTACACGTTGCGACGTCGGGTCGCCAACTCTATCAGGACTTTCTCGCCGAAGTTCGGACGGCCCTCGCACGCTTCACGGCGCGCGGCGTCAAATTTGAGGTTTGCGCCTTGGTCTGGAGCCAGGGGCAGGCCGACTCCACGGAACGTCAGTGGGCCGAGGCGTACGAGCGGAACCTCACCGCATTTTTTGCGCGCGCGTGCGGCGGGATTTAAATCTTCCGGGATTGCCCATGCTGGTCGCGCTGACCGGCGACGGTCGGAATAATCCCCGCATGCTCTTTTCCGCGGATGCGTCGTAGCTCGTCACGCAGTTGCTCACCCTGTCGTCGGAATAATCCCCGCATGCTCTTTTCCGCGGAGGTCCGACGCGCACCACGCGCCGTCGTGGCCCGCGACGCTCCCAGGGCGCCGATGGAAACGCCGAGCAAAGGGTCCGACGCGCACCACGCGCCGTCGTGGCCCGCGACCCACCCGCGGCACTCGTGACGGGCGATGATCTCGCGCTGCTCGACCACGCCCACTACGATGCCGCGGGTCAGCTCACGTTGGGCGAAAGACTGGCCGAGGCCGACCTGAAGCAGACGTCGGCGAAATGACTTTGGACCCACGCCTGGCGTCGGGTCCGGTTCACGGTTTCAATTGACCCACGCTCAGCGCGGTGGCGCTTGAGGCAGGGGCCTCGCGCCATGACTGTCTTTCAAACCCGACGCGAACCGCGACTGTCCGGAGGATGATGAGCGGAAAATTTCGCGAGAGCTGGAAAACCGACAAGGACCTTTTTCTCCGCCTCGCTCAGGGTGCCGGAGTTGGCCTCAATCTCCCGGATCAAATCCGGCATCGGCGCGGCCAGTAACCTAACCGAGCCCTCCGGCGTCAGAACAATCGCACCGGGCGAATTGCCGCGCGGATTGTCTCTCGCAACGGTTTTCAATATCCAGCCCAAGGCCATCATTCTTTCGATGACCGCCTGGAGGTGATTTGGTTTTTCGGGCAAGATCACATAGGATGGGCGGCGGCGGTCAACGATGGCAAGGCAACCGCGTGGCACCCACGTTTCGGGACGACGCTCCCTGGGATTCGAAGGATTTCGGACGTTGTGCGCAGGCCCAGCCTCAGCCCTCCTGATCCGTGGAATCAGGCCGGGCCGGAGAGCGTGAAAATCAGGCGCAGGTCGGTGCCGGGAAAAACCGTTTCGGTCGCGGTGAGCTCTGCGGCGAGCGCGGTGAGCTCTGCGGCGAGCGCGTGCTCTGCGGCGTTTTGGAGCGCGCGGTCGAGCGGGTGCAAGTGATCCGTCAGGGTCTTTTGCGCGGCGTCGGGCCGCAGATCGGCCGTGGTGCACATGATCTCGCGCAGCAGCGCGCGCGTGTCGTCGCGGCGCGCCAGCGCCTCGCGCACCGTGCCGACCAGCGCGGTCTCCGCGCGGTAGGCGAGCAGTTTAATTGTATCCATAAAGTGATTACGCTCGGCCCGCAGCCGCGGGAACTGCTCGCCCTCCGGTAACTTGCCCAGCGTCACGTGCGGCGGGGTGGTTTTACGGCGGGCCTTCAACTCGTCCAGGCGCGCCTGCCCCGTGGTGATCGTCTCGTGCAGCCGTGCTTTTTGCGCCTGCCACGCTTCCAATTCCGCGGGCGCGGGCGCGGGCGACAGGCTCAACGCCCGAAATTGCGCTTGCGCGCGCACCGGTGTGCCGCGCGCGCGGCGGACTTCCGCTTCCAGGCGTCGCCGGGTGGGGTTGACCAGCGTGGTGGTCGCAGGAAGCGCTTCGACGCCGTGCTCGCCAAGCCGGTCGATGGCAAAGGGTTCGCGCCTGTATTTGAAAAATTTTTCCTGCGTCCACCGCGCAAACATCCGCACTGCCACCGCCGTCAGCGGCGAGCGGTAATCGGTGGCGACGACGCTGACTTGGTGGCCGTCGGGCTCGCGCTTCCGCACTTCGCGCACCCACAAGCCGTTGCTGAGCCCACGTGCCGCGTTCGGCCAGGGCGAAGGGGACCGTCTCGCCGTGCGCGAGCGTGAGGGTCGGCGGTGCGAACTGCGCCTCCGGCCAGTCCTCGTCGGGAAACTTGTGATACGTGAAAACGGCCACGCGCAGGGCTTTCATCTCGGCGAAGAACGCCGGCGAGCAGCCCGCGCGGTCGAACATGAGGGTGAACCGGTGGAGCAAGGGGGCGGCCGCCAGCTCCGCGGCGGTGGGCTGGGCGGGGGCATCGGCGATGAGGCGGGGCACGATCGCGTTGCGCAGAACCTCAATGAGGCCGTGATCGACGGGGCGGCTGACGAGGAAAAACGGCCGGCCGTCGATCGCGTTGACCCAATAATCGGTCACCCCGCGCAGGCACAGTTTCTGGCGCGCGACATAACGGCGGGGCCGTCCCGTGAACATCACTAAAATTGGGCGATTTAAAAACCACGACGTCTTTTTTAGAAAGCCGATGGTTGATGAGCGCGCCCGGCAGAGCGAAGAGCGCTCCGCGAGAGTGATTCAAGCCACGTTGGGATTTCGCGGCTTTCGCGCAGATACGTTCGAACGGACAGGCCTGCACTCAATCGACGCATTGCCCCGCGGGGATCCGCCTGTTTGCTCTGCGGAGCTGCCCGTCGGAGGAATGTCGGAATGGGTCGGCTTCTTAATGAGAAGCTCCTGCCCATGCGTGATAAGTCTGCGCATCATCGACAGGGTATCCGCCGGGGACGTCGTCCCCGCCAGATGTGCAATCAGCCCGACGACCAGCGGCGATTGTGTCCGCCCCATCTCTTATAACGAAGCTCTGTCGACCGCTCGTTTCCCAGCGAGATCGCGCCGTTTGATCATCTCTTGTAACGGCTCTTGCTCCGGCTTGAATCGCTTCCCGTCGCCTGGCTGAGCCGTCCGCCAAACCTGCACGCGTTGAACGTTTTCCGGCCCGCGGAAGTAGTCGCGATTTTCGGGACGAGAGAGCCAGCGTGCCTGACTCGCTGCCTTGCTCGCGTAGCGGCACCGTGGTGCCGCGCCATCACGCTGTCCGGCCGTGGTGGCGTCGATCGGGCTGAAATAATTGACTGCCGTGGGAGCATTTGCGTTTGGGTATGTTTTTCACACCTCGCCCCAGCCAGCGTCCTTCGCTCGGCGACAATCACTGGTGCGCCGCACCTGACGGCAATTCACGAGGGAAGAAAATCCAGCGGACGAAGAAGATTTTTTTTGGATGAAGTGTCGGCAGAATACGCTCAAAATCAGGCGTCACTTTCAAACCGCCGGAAGAAAACCAGTTTCATCCCGCCGCTGCCATCATGGACGAAAGTCCGTTCGCGCAGGGGATGGGGATTGCACCGTCCGTGCTCGCATGGGCAGCCGAAGTACGATTTCCCAAAGTCGTGGATCGCGCGCCCGAGGAAGCCGGGGAGGATGTCGAGGGCATGGATGGCCTCCGCGCCGCGCTTGGGGTGGCTATCGCAGGTGGTGGCGTGGGCGGTCGAAGTGGCGTGGGCGGTCGAAGTGGCGTGGGTGGTCGAGGCGACGTGGGCGGTCGAGGCGACGTGCCCCCACCAGAGATTTTTGCCCACCTGGGAGCCGCTCTCGTCAAAATGCACAACGGGCGCTTGGGCGTTCTGCGCTTTGATCTGCAAGGCCGTCTCCTCGAGCCGGGCGTGGCCTTCGGCCAGGATGTTGGCGAGCGTGCCCTCGCTGATCGGGCACTCGATAAATTGAACTTGGGAGTCTGTCGGACTTAGCCGCTGGCAGGCGTTTGCGGCTCGATATTCGCCTTTTTATTAACTCAAACTCGCAAATAATCGCTTCCAGAGAATTTCTTTTCTAAGTCCGACCGGCTGCTAGACACCGAGGCGGCAGGCGTGGGCGCTGAAACCGGCGCCGAAACTCACGAGCCAGAAATCGCCGGTGGCGGCGGAGGGCGTGGCCGTGCGGAGGGTTTCTTCGAGGGCGAAGAGGACGGAGGGACTGCTCATGTTGCCGTGATCGCGGAGGACGCGGGCGCTGGCTTCGAGGGTGTGCGGGGCAATGACGAGAGCGAGGGCTTCGAGGACGTCGCGGCCACCGGGGTGGGCGACCACGTGGCTGACGGGGCGCGGGCAGCGGGCGGACCAGAGTTCGCTGACGGCGGCAGCGGCGAGTTGAGGGACGGCGCGGTCGAGGAGGTTGCGGAGTTTGCCGTCGTGGTGTTCGAAGCGGAGTTTGTCGCGGTCTTCGGGGCGGTGAAGGGTTTGGAAATCGAAGGCGCGGAGGCCGGTGGGGCCGGGGATGGCGCGCCAGATGGTGGCAGCGGCGCCGTCGCCGAAGAGGCAGGCGCTGATAATCACGCCGGGATCGTCGTCGAGGTAGAAAACGGCGGAGCAGATTTCGACGGCGATGCAAGCGACGGTGGCGCCCGGGTGGGCCGCGAGGACGTGGCTGGCGGCGCGCAGCGTCGGAATCGCGGCGCCGCAGCCGAGACCGACGAGGTCTTGGAGAAACGTGTCGGTGCGCAGGCCGAGTTGTTGAGCGACGTAGCTGGTGAGGCCGGGGCAGAGATAGCCGGTGCAGGTGCAGATGAGGAGGGCGTCGAGTTGATCCGCGCGGAGATTGGCCTGGGCGAGGGCGGCGGCGAGCGCGCGGGCGGCGAGGGCGGGGCCTTCGGTGCGGAAGATGGCGTTCAGTTCGTCAGAGGTGCGGTCAAAGATTTTTTCGATATCGGGCGCGGCGAAGTGGCGGGTGGCGATGCCGTAGTCGCCGCGGAGAATGCTGTGGAGGATAAGACGCGAGCGTTTGTGGAGGCGCGTGCGGACGGCGGATTTTTCCACGATGTCCCAGCACTGGCTCTGAGTGAAAGTCGTGGGCGGGACGGCGGTGGCGAGGGCGTGGAGGAACATAGAGGGAGGCCCGGGAGGAGGGGCGTGTTGCGATGGGAACGGATCAGTGAAGGAGCGCATAGAGCGCGCGAAGCGGGAGGAGATGCGCGCGCGTCAGGGTGGCGAGGAGGTGTTGGCGGCGGGGGTGCAGGAAGAACGGATGGAGGGCGCGGGCGGCGGCGAGGCGGACCCGGAAACGACGTTGCAGTGCCGTCGTACTAGCGCGGCAAGTGTCGGGCCAGGCGGTGTGGCCGTTGGCGAAGGCGAGGAGCGGATCGAGGGCGGTCTCGGCGCTTTGGAGGGCGAGGGCC
The DNA here is from genome assembly GCA_945903465.1 of Opitutus sp. GAS368. GTDB lineage: Bacteria > Verrucomicrobiota > Verrucomicrobiia > Opitutales > Opitutaceae > ER46. The sequence continues at coordinate 12,904 of CAMDOF010000143.1, read as the reverse complement.
ATGCCATTGCCGGTGTAGGGCGGGATCAGGCCGTGAGCATCGCCGAGGCGGATTACGTCGGGCTCGGGCGGGAGTGCGGAGTAGTCGATGGCGGCGATGGCGCAGCAGGAATCAGGGTCGGGGGTGGCGGCAGCGAGCCGCGTGGCGAGGTCGGGGAGACCGGCTGCAATGAGATAGGCGGAGAGGAGCGCGGGGCCGGGCGCGGCCAGGGGACGGCGGCGGAAGAGGCCGCAGACGTTGACCGCGCCGGTTTCGGTGGCGGCGAGGCCGACGTAGGCGTTGTCGCCGAGGTGGAGTTCGAGGTCGCGGGTGAGCGTGAGGCCGTGGACGTGGAGCTTTAGGCCCAGCCACGGAGAGTCACGGCGGGCGCGGCCGGTGGCGAGGATGCGGCCGGGAGCAGGCGTGAGGTCGGGGGCGCGGGTGTCGGTGCGGAGTTCACCGCCGGCGGCGGTGAAGGCAGTGGCGAGACGGGCGTCGAGGGCGTGGCGGCTGAGGCCGAGGGCGGGGGTGGGGAGATGTTGGACGCGGATGAGGTGCTCGCGGTGGAACCAGGCGACCTCGCGGTGGCGAAGCGCATCGGTGAGAAATGGGGCGAGTCCGAGGCGCGCGATCGTGGCGGGGGAGAGGCCGGTGATAAAATCGCCGCAGACGCGGTGGCGCGGGTAGCGGCCGGCTTCGATGAGAGTGACAGGGACGCCGGCGCGGCGAAGGGCGAGTCCGAGGGAGAGGCCGGAGAGGCCGCCGCCGATGATCTCGATGGGGCGCGGGGAACTCATGCGTAAAAATTCAGTTGAGAGCTGAGCGCCCGATCTTCGGTGCGTAGACGGGCGCAGGTCGGCCGCGCGAAGGCGTTCCCCGATTGGTTTTGCGCAGGAGGTCTACCTTCGGGATTCGACTGCATTGCTACGCTCATGCGCGGCGGAGCGCGACGAGGCGGTAGGCGCCGAGGAATCCCGTCGTGACGCGGCAGTCCCAATGGGCGGGATCGAGGCCGAGGGCGCGGGGGAGTTCGTCGCCGCGGAAGCCGGCGGCGATGCTCACGTGGGCGTCGTGACGGCTCACGTAGTTGGCGCCGAGGAGCGGGGCGAAGGTGGCGAAGAGGATTTGGAAGATGCGCCGGCGCGCGGGTTCGCAGGCGACGATGAGGCGGGTGTGGGCGCGGAGTTTGGCCCCAAGGGCGGCGAGTTCGGCTTCGGAAAACTGGTGGAAGATGAGGTTGCCGATGATAACGGGGTAGTCGGCGTAGGCGGGAAACGTAAGCAGATCGGTCTCCAACCAAGCACGGGCGGCGGGCCAGTCGGGCGGGCGGGGCCAGCGGTCGAGGCCGTCGAGGGCGACGGTGCGTTGATGGAGGGCGCGGCCCAGTTCGCCGGTGCCGGCGCCGAGTTCGAGGACGGGCTCGGCGGGGCGAAGGAAGGGCGGGAGCGTGCGGAGAAACCAGCGGAAGTTACCCATCGCGCGGTTGGTGAGGCGCAAGTCGCGGCGGTTGTGCAGCGCGGCGGGGTGGTCGGGGGGGAGCGCGTCAAGGAGCTCGGGTTGCAACGTGCGGAGCATCGCGAGCGGACTGTGCACGAGGCGGAGAGGGTGTCCAGTGCGCCGCGCAGTTTATCGCATGGCCTCATTCGCCAATCCCGTAGATCTCATTAAGACCGCAGCGCAGGCTTTCCCGCAACGCCCCTCGGGGGGGACGAGTATTTCATGGGGCCCGATCCGAAGGGGTCCGCCTGCTCCATGGTAACGTCGCGAGGGCGCGTAACTCACGCTGGTTGGAAATGACAATACTTCCGGAGCCCCGAAATTAGCGGTAGGCGGGTGTAACGTGCCCAGCCGGTCGAAAATCGGCGGAAGGAAAGTAACAGGCCGGTGTGGCCGCTCCGCGCTCGTCGCCCCTATCCACTCATTCTACGAAAGCCGGCCGGCGCAGCGTATCGGCGGATTGCCGAAAAACGGCAGAGGGGTTCGCCCCTCTCAGCGCGGGAAGCCGTTGGTCGATTCAATAACAGGTAACAGGGCAGACCCCCTCGGACTTTCCCCGGCGCCGCGCTCCAGCTCGGCACCCCTCAATTCCCAGCCGGACGGGAGCCCGGCGCCCCGGGTACTGCTGCCGGCGGCCCCGAGGTCCCCGCGAGGGACCACCGCTTCGGGCTGGCCTCGCCTTGACCACCGCCGTCACGTCACGCAGTTTTTCCCGTCCCCCTTTACCTCATTCCTACTCTCCCGATGAACCAACTCACCTGTGACGTCGCCATTGCCGGAGCCGGGGTCGGCGGAATCGCGGCCGCGCTAGCAGTCGCGCGGGCCGGTCATCGCGCCATCCTCACCGAGGAGACCGACTGGATCGGCGGGCAGTTTACCTCGCAGGCCGTTCCTCCTGACGAGCACGGATGGATCGAGCGCTTCGGCTGCACTGCCACCTACCGCGAGTTCCGTCAACGGGTCCGGACCTACTATCGCGCCCACTACCCTCTTCTGCCCGAGCATCGCGAGAATCCCCGCCTGAATCCCGGGAACGGCTGGGTCTCGCCGCTCTGCCACGAGCCCCGCGTCGCGCTTGCCGTGCTCGAGTCGATGCTCGCACCCCACGTCGCGGCGGGCCGCATTCAGATTTTGCGCCAAAATCGCGTGATCGAAGTGCTGGCAGCCGGAACTGATCGCGTCGGCGGCTTCATCACGCGCGATCTCCAGCAGGGCGTGGAAACCGCCATCCACTCTCGCTTCGTCCTCGATGCCACGGAAAATGGCGATCTGCTCCCGCTCGCCGGGATCGAGCACGTCACCGGCGCCGAGGCGCGCGCGGACACCGGCGAGCCGTCCGCGCCGGAACTCGCTGCCCCTGACAATGTGCAGGCGTTCTCCGTTTGCTTCGTGCTGGAGGAACTTGCGGGCGAAAATCACGTCATTCCACGCCCTGCGCGCTATGATTATTGGCGGAACTACGTGCCGCAACTCACGCCACCCTGGCCCGGACCGTTGCTGGGTTGGGCTGGGCTGAACCCGCGCACGATGCAGCAGATGCGCTACAACTTTGATCCGCATCGTGAAAAACCCGGACTCTTCTCCGGTCTCTGGGCCTTCCGCCGGATCATTGATCGGGCGCAATTCGAACCGGGATTTTTTCGCAGCGACGTCTGCCTCGTGAACTGGCCGATGATCGACTACATGGAGGGAGCTATCCACACGTGCACCGAGGAGCAACGCCTCGCCCGCATCGCCGATGCCCGCCAACTCAGCTTGTCGATGGTCCATTGGCTCCAGACCGAGGCGCCGCGCCCCGACGGCGGCACCGGCTGGCCGGGGCTGCGACTCCGCGGCGACCTGCTCGGCACCGCCGACGGACTCGCCAAGGCGCCGTATATTCGCGAATCGCGACGTATCCGGGCGCTACGTACAATTCGTGAACAGGATGTCTCCGCCAAGTTCCGCCCGGGCGACTTGCTCGCGGAGCGATATGACGACTCCGTCGGCATCGGCTACTATCGCATTGATCTCCATCCCTCTTCCGGCGGCGACAACTACATCGACGTGCCATCCCTGCCGTTTCGGATTCCGCTCGGCGCGCTCATCCCGGTGCGCGCGACGAATTTTCTCCCCGCCGCCAAGAACATCGGCACGACCCACCTCACCAACGGCTGTTACCGGCTCCATCCCGTCGAGTGGAACATCGGCGAGGCCGCCGGCGAACTCGCGGCGTTTTGCCTCGAACGTAACACCCGGCCACACGATGTCGCCGCGAACCGCCCAACCGTGGCCGCTTTTCAAGAACGTCTGACTCGCGGGGGCTTCGAGCTGGCGTGGCCCGAGAATCTCACTCTCGATGATGGTGATCCGCACGCGCATGCGCGGTAAAAGTCAGTCACGGCCAACCGCCACCAACCGCTCACGCTCGCAGCCACGACCTCTCCCGCTCGGCCGATGCCTTCCTCACACCAACGCTACCAATCGCTCCCGATGCAAGTCGCGGCGCGCCTTGCGGCCGAAATCAAAAAAGGCACCTGGGGCGCCTGGCTGCCGGGTGAGCGCACCCTCGCCAACACGCTGCAGGTGGGGCGCAAAACGCTGCGCAAAGCGCTGGGCCATCTGCAGCGCGACGGCGCGATCGAGACGCAGCACGGGCGCGGCCATCGCCTTCGACGAAAAAAAGGTGCAGCCGCCACCGCCATCGCTACGAACGCCGAAGTCGCCGTCGGACTACTCACCCCCGATTCGATCGAAAATCTCCGCCCCTACACCGCGCTGTGGGTCGATGAACTGCGCGCGCTGCTGTTCGAAAACGGCGTGAGGCTCGCGACGTTTTGCGGGCACCGTTTTTTCACCGGCCGGCCGGAGAAGGCCCTCACCCGCCTCGTCGCCCAGAATCCGCAGCGCTGCTGGGTCCTCGCTCACTCCAACAGACACATCCAACAGTGGTTTCACGAAAACGGGATCGCCTGCATCATCGCCGGCTCGTCGCATCCGGGGCTGCCGCTGCCGAACGTCGACCTCGATTTTTTCGCCATCTGCCGGCACGCCGCCGGCGAGATGCTCCGCCTCGGGCACCGGCAGGTCGCGCTTTTCATGCGCCAGTCGGACCGCGCCGGCGATCTTGAAAGCGAACGGGGCTTCGAGGACGGCGTGCGCCGCTCACCGCACCGCAGCGCCGAACCGATGATTGTACAGCACGACGGCACGGTCGACGGGGCCTACCGCTCACTCAGCCGGCTCTTCGGCGCCGCCAACGCTCCCACCGCGGTGCTCGTGGCGCAATCGACTTTCTACCTCACGACCATTGCGTTTCTCGCGGAGCGCGGACTCCGCGTGCCGCAGGATGTTTCCTTGATGTGCCGCGACGACGAAACGTTTCTGGCCTATTTGAAACCCGCTCCGGCGCGGTACGCGTGCAACCCGAAAACCTACGCGAAACGGCTCCTGCTCCAACTCAACCTGGTCTTCGACGGCGAAACCGGCGCGGATGCGACCCATCGCATCGAGGGGAAGTTTATCGCTGGCGCGTCGCTTGGTCCGGTGGAGGGGCGCAGGCTGGCTGCGCCCCTCCCGGCCTCCCACCGGCTCCCCAAAAACCTTAAAACTGCCCCTTCACACCGAGCGTGATCGTCGAGCCCAGTTCCTGATAACGCTGCGGTTTGGCAAAGTCGGGTGTGCCCGGCGCGTAGCTGAGCGTGGTCGGGTTGAAGCCGCCGTTCAGGTCGGTCATCGCTCCGTAGACCGCGAAGCGTTTGCTCAGGCTGTATTGCGCGCTGATGCCCCAGCGCGTGCGCGCATCCTGGTAGTTGAAGGTGCCGGCGGGAATGCCGTTCGCCACGCTGGCCCCCACAGCGCCACGCTGCGTTTCGCCCTGATACGTACAGGTCAGTTTGATGAAATATCGGGACCGGATGAAATTGATGCCGCCCGCATAGCTGCTCGGGTTGAAACCCGTGAAATCCGCCGTCGTGCTGCCACTGAGCGTCATCTTCGTGCCGTTGAAAAACACCTGGAAGCCCCGCGCCCACGCGGGCAGAAACGTGAGCGACTGCCGGTAGCTGTATTCCACGCCGGTGATTTTGGCGTCACCGGTGTTGGTCGTCGTCGCAATTTCATAGGCGAGGTAAGCCGGGTCGTTCGGCAGTCCGTAAAGCTCGAGCAACGCTGGCGTGGCGGCGGTGCGGACTGAGCCGAAGAAATCTTTGATGTTTTTCTGAAACACGCCGAACGAACCGAAACCATCCTTGAGATGATAGGACTCGACGGTGAAATCAAAGCTGTCGGCCGTCCACGGCTTCAGGCCGGGATTGGTCACCGTGATCGTCGGCGTGGCGACGGTGGGTTCCGAAAACGTGGCGCTCGGCACGACCGCGCTCACATTGGGCCGGCCGATCGTGCGCGCATAGGCACCACGAAGAACGAGGTTGTCGGAAATGCTATAGGTCGTGCTGATGCTCGGATAATATCCGCGGTAGTCGCGTTCCGCGTGGGTGCCGCGCTCCACGTAACGCTGGCGGGCGCGCACCAGCAGATCGTTGGAGAGAAAAACCGGCTGCACGCCCGCGGTGGTCGGATTGCCGTCGACCACGCGACCCGCCGAATCCTTTTTGTATTGCGCCGACGGATCATTCGACGGTCCCCACCCTTCGTCGTTCGTCTTCTCCATCCGCACACCGGCGACAATCCACCACCGGTTGCTAAATAACCGCACATCAGAACGCACATACGCCGCCGTCACGGTTTCGATCAGCCGGCGCGAATTGGTCACGAGATTTTGGTGGGCAAGCGGTTCGTCCAGCTCGAACAGTTGGGGCCGTTGCTGGAAGAGCTGGAACAGCTTCGAGTGGCTGATCCAACGCATGCGCTGGCCGTAAATCGTGGGCGCGGCGCGGTTGTAATCGTCATCAAACACGTCGAAGCCTCCCGCCAGCCGCGAGGTGACATCGGTCGCGCCGTTCGGTCGGAAATTCCAGGTTTTCAGGAACCGGCGGCTGTCACGTTCCATGCGATCGAGCAGGCCGCCGGCCTTGAACGAAACGGGAATCGTCCAGGCGAACTCACGCGTCAGGTCGAGTCGGCCGGCCGTCTTGTCGGCATTGTAATCGTTCTGCACCGAATTGCCGCTGGTGATGGCATAGTTGCCGCCGTCGAAGATATCCACCGGTGAGCCGGTGCGCGTGGTGGCGGCGTAACGCGTCGGAATGATGCCGCTCGTCGCCGGTGTGCCATCGCCGCGGACGATCAGATTCGCGATGCTGGTCGGCGCCGTGTTGAAGTGACCGCGGTCGATGTCGAGATACTGTGAATCCGCGCGCGACCCATCGACCGTCGCGTCGAACCGCCACCGGTCACCCCGATGGCGATACTTTAAGCTCACTTGGGTCGTCGCGGTGAGGATGTCCTGGTTCGCGCCATTGCCCTGCGCAACGTTGCCCACGGCGGTTGCCGCGCCCTGCGTAAACGTCCGGCCGCCCGTCGCGCCGGCACCGTAGACCGCCGTGAAGATGCTGCGCGTGATGTAGCTGTCGGACCTGCGATGCTGGACGCTGGTGGAAAGCGTATCCTTTGTTGTAATACGCCAGTCGACGCCGGCCTGGCCGGACCAGGTTTTGAGGATCTGGGAAAGGCTCTGCCAGTCGCTCTGCCGCTGAAAACCGTCGACGAGGTTCCATGTCGCCGTCTCGTCCGAATCCTTGCCTCGTTCCATCGGCTTCTGGCGCCACGAGCGCGAACCACCCACGCTGAGCGCGACACTCTTGTTCACCGGATGAAGGTAGCTGAAACTGAATGACGGCTGCACGAAATGAGGACTCAACGCGTCAACGTGGTTACGCGTTCCGCCATCGAGTGTGATGCCGGTGCGGCTGTGGAAGATCTGGTAGAGCTGGTACGAAAACGACGGCTTGCGGGACTCAAAGCCGCCCTTGCTGATGATGTTCAGCGAGCCGCCCAGGCCGCTGGCGGGCATGTCCGGCGTGGGCACCTTGGTGACTTCGACGCGCGAGACGTTGCTCATCGGTACTTCGAGCAATGAAAGCGCCCGGGTGTCGCCGCCGCGCGCGCCCATCACGTCTCCGCCGTCGATGGTGACACCGGACGTGCTCGCCGGAAATCCACGCAACGTGACTTCGTTTGGCACCGCGCCAGAGTCGTTGAGCGCGACCCCGGGAAGAAAGCGCAGAAACTCGCCGATGTTCTCGTCGCCGCGGTCACCGTATTCGTCGATGGCGACGACGTTCTTGATGTTGGGCGCGTTGCGTTGCTCGTTCATCGCGAGCGCCTGCGCGCTCATCTCGCGATCAGCGACGACCGTAAACTCCTGCAACTTGACCGTCTCGCCCGCGGCGGGCGTGCGACCGCCCGTCCGCTCCAGGTCGAAGTCACGCTGCACCACGCCGCCCGCCCGCACGGTCACCGGAAGGGACGCACGCCCGAACCCGAGATAGGAAACGCTCACGTTCACCTGGCCCGCGGATACACCAGCGAGGCGGTAGGTGCCATCGTCGCCAGTCAGCGTCTCGCGTGCCGTGCCGTCGATCGCGACCCGGGCGTTGCGCAGCGCGGCCTCGGTGGCGGCGTTGAAGACCCGCCCCTCGATCGTGCCGGTGGCAGGCTGCGCTCGCAGGGTGAGCGCGGACAGTCCACAAATGAGTAAGGAAAGAATACGGAGTTTCATGGCGCGGTCGGGGTTTGGATGGTTTTGTGCCGCCACGAAGAACGGCATCAGGCGAACCAGATAGTTTCAACTGCGCACCATTTTCCGATCAAGATCAGGTGGTTTACATCGGGAACCAGCCGGCTGAGATTGCTGGACCGCATCTCCTGGCCTGAATTCAACCACCCCCTACCGTGCGCCGCTTCATTCCCCTTCTCCTCTCCGTCCTCACCACGCTGGTCGCCGCCGAGCGCGACCCGGCTGACGTCGTCATCTATGGCGCGACGCCCGGCGGCATCGTCACCGCCGTCGGTGCGGCGCGCGAAGGCCTGCGGGTCACCCTCATCCATCACCATGCGCACCTCGGCGGCATGATGAGCAACGGTCTGGGGGTGCTCGACACGATCTACGACGGCAAACGCGCGCCGCTCTTTGACGAAGTCTGCGCCCGGATGGTGGAACATTACCGGAAAAAATTCGGCGCCGACTCGCCCCAATATCGCACCAGTAACTGGTCGCCAAGGGGTGACACGCGGCGGCCGATGTACGAGCCGCATGTGGCGGAAAGCGTGTTCGAGGCGATGCTGGCGGCGGAGCCGCGGATCACGGTGATCCGCGAATTCCATCCGATTTCAGCCCGGCGCGACGGCGCGCGCGTGATCAGTGCGACCTTTCGCCGAATGGGCGGCGAGGCCACCCGCACGTTGGCGGCGACCGCCTTCGTCGATGCGAGTTACGAAGGCGATCTAGCGGCGGTGGCCGGAGCCACCATGACCTGGGGCCGCGAGAGCCGGGGGCAGTATGGCGAGCCGCATGCGGGGAGAATTTTCACGAAGGCGATCTTCGTCACCGCGGCCAAGGACTATTTCCCCACCGCGATTCGCACCGAAGGCCTGAACCTCCGCGGTTTTCGCGCCACCACCGGCGCGGCGTTGCCCGGCAGCACGGGCGAGGGCGATCGCGCGATCCAAGCCTACAACTTTCGCGTCTGCTGGACCCGCAATTCGGCCAACCGCCTGCCGGTCACCAAGCCAGCACGCTACGAGCGTGATCTCTATCTTGGCCTGCGCGATCGTTGGGGCATCGGTCTGGGCGCGCCCAACGCAAAAACCAGCTGGAACACCCCGTTGCTGGTCGGTGGCAATTTCGAGTATCCCAACGGCGACTGGCCCACGCGCCACGCCATTGCGGCACGCCACCAGGACCTTGCCATCGGCCTGCTCTGGTTCCTGCAAAATGACTCCGAGGTGCCCGAGAAAATGCGCGCCGAGATGCGCGAATGGGGCCTGCCGAAGGACGAGTTCACCGACAACGGTGGTTTCCCGTGGGAGATGTATGTACGCGAAGCGCGGAGGCTGGTGGGGCGCGCCGTTTTTACCGAACACGATGGCTTGGCCGCACCGGGTCTGCGACGCGCGCCGGTCAAGACCGACAGCATCGCCATCACGGAATGGCCGATGGACTCACACTCGTGCCACCTCGACACCGTTCCTGGCAGTGATCACGAAGGAAAAGTGCTGCTGACCGAAGAATCGCGGCCCGGCCAAATTTCCTACCGCTGCCTCCTGCCCAAAGAACTTAACAATCTGCTCGTGACCGGCGCGGTCTCCTCGTCACACATCGGCTGGGGGGCCATCCGCCTCGAGCCGACCTGGATGCATCTCGGCGAAAGCGCCGCCGTGGCGCTGGCCCTCGCGCAAGAGCGAAAAATACCACCCGCCGATCTGCCGCCCGACGTGCTGCAACGGCGACTCGTCGCCCGCGGTATCATGCTCACGTTCTTCAACGATTTTGATCTGAGCGCACCCACCGCGGAGCAACGCGCCGCGCAGTATTTCGGCTCCCGGGGATTTTTCCCGACCTACGATGCGCGGCTCGACGCCCCGCTCACGCACGCCGTCGCCGCCGTGTGGGCCCGGCCGGATTCCGACCCGATGATGACGGCCCGTCGGGTCGCGACCGCGGAGGCGAATTCTGACACCGCGCCCATCTCCGCCGTCGAGTGGTCGCGCCTGACCGGCCGACCGCGCCCCCCGGCAACCTCTGGAACTCTGACGCGCGGAGCGGCGTGCGCGTGGCTGCTCGCCGCCGCCTCGCCGCCCAATTGAGCATCCCTCCAATTTCACCCCAACATGAATTCATCGCAACCGCTCCTCCGACTTCATCACGCCGCGTTCGCCGGCCTTCTCACCGCGATGCTCTCGCCGACCAACTTCGCTCAGACCGCCCCCGCACCCGCTTCGACCCGCCCGCCCGACGAGGTGGTGCAACTCGCCCCGTTTGAGATCGCAGCCGACAAGGGCACTCGCGGCTACGGCACGACCAACGCCCTCGGCGGCACGCGCATCAACACGGCGCTCGCGGACACCCCGCAAGCCGTCGTCTCGCTCAACCAGGAATTCCTCAAGGACATCAATCCGACCAATTTCGCCGACGCCCTGCGCTTTGTCAGCGGCGTGACCAAGGTCGAGGGCGAATACAGCGGCGTGGTCAGCCTGCGCGGTCTCCAAACTTCGGCGACCGGCTTTCGCGACTCCATTGGCGATAATCTCGGCGGCGTCCACGGCACCTCCGCGCCCGACCCGATCGAGGTTGAGCGGCTCGAAGTGGTGAAGGGACCGGCGGGCGTGCTCTATGGCTCGCACGGCTTCGGCGGCGTGATCAACCGCGTGTCGAAGCGTCCGCTGGAACAACCGCGCACCGCAGTCGGGCTCGAATACACCCGCTATGAAGACTCCGAAGGTTACTATCGCTTCGCCCTCGATGCGACGGGTCCCGCCGGAACCAACCAGCAATTGCTCTACCGGCTGCTTTATGCGCGGCTCGGCGGCACCAATCATCTCCACGGCGGCTACCGCAAGAACACCGTGATCGGCATGGCCGACTGGCGCGCCGCCCCGCGCACCTCACTTTCAGTGCGGGCGCGCTACACCGACGATCAGATATTTTCCCAGCAGGATCTCTGGACCGACAGCGCGCGCAACATGCCGTTCAACGATCTGCCGCGCTTCGCATTTGTCGGTAATTACGCCAACGACGACGCCGTGGACTCCGATGAAGTGGCGGCCTATGAGACCGGACTGACGCACGCGTTCGACGTGCTCGGGCAAACGTGGAGCGCGCGCCTGTCCGCCCGCTACAACGACTCCAAGGATCAGCGGCGCACCTATATTTCGTCCGGCAGCTTTTTCTATCGAAACGGCGCAGCGCTGAAGGTGGGCACGGCCGACATGTCAACCGCGAACGCAACCTGGACCCAAGCGCGCACCGCCGGCTACGACGACATCCGGGAAAACATCCAGCGGCGCGACATCCGCAATGGCACCCGCAAGGGCTACGGGCTCAATTTCGACCTGACGGGGACGTTGCAGCTCGGGCCGACCCGGCATCAACTCCTGACCTACGCAGGCAAATCCGCAGCCGACACGTTTCAGCGGCGCTTCCGCGAGAACTGGATCGCGCCCAAACCGAGCGTGTTCACCAAGACGAGTGTCGAACCGACGAAGGTCCTCGACAACAACCCGCAGACCCTCGCCAACGAATGGACCACCACGATGACGGAGTTGCACAATTTCGCGGTGCAGGACAACGTCGGCCTCTTCGAAAATCGGCTCAATCTGGTGGGCGCCGCGCGCTACGACTCCGGCACCACGGGCGTAGTCGATCACCGTGCCAACACCAGGCTCGCCGACGAAACCACCGCGCACTGGACGCCCACTTATGGCGTGGTGGGCAAGCCGATCCGCGGCGTCTCCATTTTCTACACCCACGGCGAGACGTTTCAGCCGCAGGGCGGAGTCAATCAGTCCGGCGAGCGGCTCCGGCCGCTTATCGGGGATAACGACGAGTCAGGTGTGAAGCTCGATTTATGGCAGAGCCGGCTCGTGGTCACCGGCTCCTATTTCAACATGCTCCAGGAAAATGCTTTCATCAAAGTGATCCTCCCGGACGGCACGTTTGATTTTCGCCAGGTTCCCTCGAGCGTCTCGAAAGGCTGGGAACTGGACGTCGCCGCCCAGCCGTTCGGCGGGCTCACTTTGCTGGCCTCGTATCAATGGATCAACGCCAAGACCCAGAACGGGCTCGCGGTGCGGAACGTCCCGCAGGGCGGCACCTACAAGGCCGTGGTCAAATACGCGCTGCCCGCCACGCTGCTGCCGGGTGTCGAAATGGGTGCGAATTACGAACACATCAACGACGGCCGTGTAGGCGACACGGGCAACACCTTTCGCCTGCCCGGCTATAATCTCACCGGACTTTTTGCCGTTTACAAACGCGCGCACTGGCGGGTTCAGATCAATATCGAGAACTTGACCGACGCGTGGTATATCGCCGGTGCCACGGCGCAGCAGTTCATGCGCAGCGGCGCCCCGCGAAACTACCGGTTCAGCAGCACGTATACGTTTTGAGGGCGGAGCCCCGTGCTTGGTCGAGGCACTCGCGCACGAAGACGGATCGGCGGCACTCTTGCCGCCGGCCTTGCTCCTCGCTCAATCCGGCGGCACGAGTGCCGCCGTTCCGTACTTGGTCGAGGCACTCGCGCACAAAGACGGATCGGCGGCACTCCTGCCGCCGGCCTTGCTCCTCGCTCAATCCGCCGGCCTTGCTCCTCGCTCAATCCGGCGGCAGGAGTGCCGCCGATCCGTACTTGTTCGGGGCACTCGCGCACGAAAACGGATCGGCGGCACTCCTGCCGCCGGCCTTGCTCCTCGCTCAATCCGGCGGCAGGAGTGCCGGCGCCCCGTACTTGGTCGAGGCACTCGCGCACGAAGACGGATCGGCGGCACT
>CAMDOF010000142.1 GCA_945903465.1 Opitutus sp. GAS368 | reverse complement strand
GCTCCCATGGGTAAATCTGGGCCAGCACCCCAACGCTCAGGTGCTCGGCAATTTTTCCGCCCGTTCCCATCGTCATCGCGCTTCGTGCCATGCCTCCTATCCCCCACTTCTCGGCGACGAACGTCAATCACTAAGTGAACAGTATTGGGGTTAAGCCAGCCCACGCCCAGCTGCTTTGGCGGCGCAGCCGACGCGCTAGCCGACTTTCCGCGCACGCAAAACCAGCCCAATTAATTCGAAGATTTTCATTTCGGAAGTACGCAACCACCGGTGATCTCTCTCGAATCGTCCTAGATCATCCGTCTTTACTGGCGTCAGCACGGCTGAGGTCGCCGCGCAGACCATGGGCCGCGGGCTGGGTGAGTTAGCCGCACAGTCATCTCCATCTCAAAAAGCCAACCAAGGAAGGGGAATAATTATTGATGCGGCCTCCGCACCGCCCGTCGAGAGATCGCTCGCGGCGCAATCCCCAACTGCTTCCGCGCTCCCCATTTCGTCAGAACCGGTTCTCCAAACCTACAACCCTCTGGCCGTGCGCCGCCCTCCGCCTGGCTCCGCGCGGCCGCCCCACCGCCGCCTTGTCTGCGCTGTCGACGCCGGCCGGAAAAAAATCTACCGCCCCGATCGGCACTTGCTCGCCACCGCTCCGCAGTTCGAAATCAAAGATATCACCACCATTACTTCCGCATGAAAATCATCCGCCACCTCTCCACCACCGGCCCCGCTTACGCCGCGCTGCAATCCGACGGTTCCGCCCAAGAAATCGCCGGCGATATTTTTGGGAGCTTTTGCGTCACCGACCGCATCGTCACCCCCGGCAAGCTCCTCGCCCCGGTCGTCCCCACCAATTTACCTTGCATCGGCCTCAATTACAAAAAGCACGCGGCCGAGAGCAACAGCCCACTCCCTCCCTACCCCGTTCTGTTTATCAAGAACACCGCGTCCGTCCAAAACCCCGGCGACCCCATCGAACTACCCAGAAAGCTCGCCAGCGCTAAGGTGGACTACGAGTGCGAACTCGCCGTCGTCATCGGCCAGCGCTGCAAAAACGTCTCCCGCGCCCACGCCCTTGACTACGTGCTGGGCTACACCTGCGCCAACGATGTCTCGGCCCGTGACTGGCAACGGGAGGGCGGCGGCGGCCAGTGGTGCACAGGCAAAGGCTTCGACACCTTTGCTCCGCTCGGCCCCGTCCTCGTCACTCGCGACGAAATCCCCAATCCGAATTCCCTCCGCATCCGTACCATCCTTAACGGCGAGACGATGCAGGATTGGAACACAAGCGACATGATCTTCGACGTGCCCGCGATCATCGAATTCCTCAGCAGCAGCCGCACGCTCCTCCCGGGCACCGTGATTCTTACCGGCACGCCCCACGGCGTCGGCTTCGCCCGCACCCCGCCCGTGTGGTTGCGCCCCGGCGACACGGTGACGATCGATATCGAAAAAATCGGGGCTCTGACTAATCCCGTTATCGAAGAGCCTCTTTGAGCGCGAGGAACCGCCCGCCCGTTACGCGTAACCACGCCAGCCACCCACCGCGTTGGCCGCACCCGCTCACGGCCTCCGCGGCGATCGGCAACCCCGCGGCCCCTCTGCGCACGCGCGCTGTGCCCGCACCTATTCCGAGCGGGAGTGTGAAAGGAGCGCGCCCCCCTCGTCCGGCGCGCACACCGCGCTGGACTGCGACGCTGCGCCCAGCACCGCAGCCAATCCAGGAGTGATGGCTCGCGTGACGGCGATCGCGCGTGCCACCGGTCGAAGGCGCCCAGCACCGCAGCCAATCCAGGAGTGATGGCTCGCGTGACGGCGATCGCGCGCCTGCCTTGCGCGGCCCAAAACAACTGCAGCCACCCCCTCCCGTGGCTCAACGGTTAAGGAAACGCTCATCCGTCAACGTCCGCAAAAAAGCGACGATCGCCCGTTGATCGTCCGTGCTCAAGCTGAGGCCGGCGTCGGGATGCTTCGCAAGATTGGGATCGAGCGTGGCCGTGCGCTGAACGCCGTGATCATAATGCGCGACCACTGCTGCCAAAGTCGTAAAACGACCGTCATGCATATACGGGCCGGTGATCGCAACATTGCGCAGCGAGGGTGTTTTGAATTTTGCCCGGTCCGCCGGCCGCCCCGTAATTTTCTCGCGCCCAATATCCGCCGCGACCTTTTCCAGACCATTATTTTTCAAAGTATAATCCGAAAAGAGCGCGCCGCCGTGACAATGAAAACAATCCGCCCCGCGGCGATCGCGCGCGGGATCCGACTCCATGGCGAATAATTCGAAGCCCCGTTTTTCTTCCTCAGACAGGGAAATTTCACCGCGGAGCGCGCGGTCAAATTTCGCATCCGCGGAAACCTGTACCAGCAGAAATTGCTCCAGTGCGAGGGTCACCTTCTCCGGCGTGATCTCGGCTGAGCCAAAGGCCGCGGCAAACCGCTCTCCGAGGGCGGCATCACGCGCGAGCTCGGCCACAATCACCCGGGGATCAGCGCGCATCTCGATTGGATTAGTCCAAGCCGCCAAAGCCTGATCGCGGATGAGCCGCTGGGCGCCGTCCCAAGCATAAGCCGGCGACCAAGCGAGATTGAATAACGGCATCGCATTCCGCACGCCCAGCTCGCCTTCCGCGCCGAGACTCAGCGCCACCGCATCGCTCAACGCCCGCGTGAGCACGTGACAACTGGCGCACGATTGCGCACCGTTACCAGCAAGGCGCTTGTCCGAAAACAAGCTCTCGCCCAAAGCGATGCCCGCCACCGTCAAGGGATTGTCCGCTGGCAAGGCCGGTTGCGGAAACCCGGCTGGCACCATGAAGGCAACCGGTTGCCCGTCCTCCGTCCGCGTCGGCTGGAGCGGTGCACCGACCGCGGCCGCACTCGCCGCCAGCCCAGCCGCCCCGCCCACCGCCGCCCGCGCAAGGCGTTCGTCAGCCCGATCCGGCCGCGCCTCGAGCCAGAACCAGGAACGCGACAAACCCGCCGCCAGGCGTTCAGCGAGCACGTCCCCTTCAGCCGAATGGGTCGATTCACTCCCATCATCAGACGCGATCCGCAAGGCCGCGAGGATTCGGGCCAAGTCCAAGGCCAGCGCGACCGTGGTATCACCGCCGATCCTGAAATTTGCGAGAAAACGCAGCGGCACCTTCCGCGCGGCCGTCGCCAAATGATAGGAAAAACCGCGCGCCGCGGGCCCCACCCGCGCCGGCTCAGAGGAGCCAGCCGCCGGCGCCGCGGGCCCCTCCACCGTACGCTCAGAAAACCCTCCGGTGACCGGCGAGGGCCCCGATGTTGCCTGCGACCAAAATCCCTCGACCGCGAAAAATACATACCCACCTTGCCAACTCCAGTGCAGACCATTCACCAAAGGATTAAGCGGATGCCCCGCCGGCCAGCGACCAGGATCACCACTATTAACATCGGCGGGCAAACCGATGTTCAATTCAAGTCCGACAAAATCTCCGGTCGGCACGCCCTGCCACGTGCACGCCTGCCGGCCACTCCCCGCATCGAAAAAGCCATACTGCCCGTCCAATTGCACCCGGCTACCGTCAGCCCGCAACAAGACGAGGCTCGAAAAAAGTGCGGCCAGCCGCGTGACCCGTAATCCTTGCCCGGCGAGGTTTACCTGAGGGCTCGAAGGGACCTCGAGGCGCTCCTGACGCCAGCGCGGCTCGATCGTCACCGTAAAATCAGCCGCGCGACCCGCTATTCCGCTCGTGAAAAAAAGGCCGGCCCAGCAAAAATAAAATCGCGCGGGGATGAGCGGACCCGAGAGCGGCTGGCCGGCGCCCCGGCCGGAACCTAACCGCGGTCGGCGCCAGGGATGGGCACCGCGCGGCGGCGCATCCGAATAGTTGCGCCCGGCAAAAATAAAATTCACAACTCCTCCATGCTCGAGAGCCCGACTGGCCGCACCCGCCTCCTGATGATCGACGATGACCGCAAACTTTGCCGGCTCGTCAGCACCTATCTCCGTCCCTTGGGCTTTGATCTCACCGCGGTGCACACGGGGCCGGAAGGCGTGGCCCAAGCAACCACCAGCGAGGAACCTTGGCACGCCATCCTCTTGGACGTGATGCTGCCCGGGCTTGATGGTTTCGAGGTGTTGAAGCGCATCCGTGCCAGCAGCCAAGTGCCGGTGCTGATGCTCACGGCACGCGGGGATGAAACTGACCGCATCGTGGGACTTGAAGTCGGGGCCGATGACTATCTCCCCAAAACATTTTCGACCCGAGAGCTCCTCGCCCGCCTGCGGGCCGTCCTGCGGCGTAGCGCCGCGACCGCCACCGCCGAAAAATCCGCCCAAACCCCGCCGGCCGAGCTCGTGGTGGGAACGCTCCGGGTGAATCTCGACGCGCGGTCGGCTATCATGGATACGACGCCCCTCGCGCTCACCCCCGTGGAGTTCGACCTGCTCGCAAGCTTGGCGAAGGCCAAGGGACGCGTGAAGACGCGGGAATCGCTTCTCGACGAGTGTCGCGACCGCAATTACGACGTGTTCGATCGCTCGATTGATGTGCATATTTCGTCGCTAAGAAAAAAGTTGGGCGATGACGCCAAGGACCCCCGCTACATCCGCACTGTGCGGTCGGCGGGTTATATCATGGTTGGGCCAGATTAGAGCAAGCGCCGGGGCACGGCCGCAGCGACGACGCGAACTGGCGCCAGGATTATTTAAGGCACGACGTACATTTCGACGAGGGCGGTGCCCGTGATATTACTGACACCACTGACGACGGCAGTGTAACTGCCCGGGCCGAGCGTCGCGACGAGCGCCGCATCCTTGCTGCCGGCGGGCAACGTAAACGCACCCACGGCACTCATCGTGGCCGCATCCGCCGCCAGCCAGTTATCATTAGTGGCCAGCGCCGTCGCGCCGCTCATCAAAGTGACGGCGGGATCGGCGAGCGCTGCGGTCACGCCAAAACCGAGGAGCGTCGGTCCGATCGCGCGAATGAGAAGGCGCAACGTACCCGAGCCACTGATGGTGAAGCCGGCGATCAAACTCGCGTCACCGGAGCCCGCGAAGGCGCGGGTCGAGGCGTTGACCAGTGAGGCGGTCTCGTCACTCGACGCCGCATAGACCTCCAGTAACGCAATGCCGCGGCCGTTATCGGTCGCGGTCACCGGCGCCGTATAGCTACCGGGTGCCAATCTCGCCACCAGCGCGGCATCTTTGCTGTTGGCCGACAGCGGGAACGCCCCCGCGCCCGCCATCGTCGCGGCGTCGGCGGCGAGCCAGTTATCATTACTTCCCACCGACGTCGCCCCGCTCATGAGGCTCAAGCGAGGATCCGCCAAAGAACCACTGACTCCTAAAATTGCCAGCGAAGGACCGACCGCACGAATGAGCATCGGCTGCGCTTCGACTCCGTTGATGACAAAGCCAGAGATGGGCGCATCCGCCGTGCCTCCGACCATCCCACGCGTGGCAATATTCGTCAGCCGAGCGGTTCCGCGAGCGCCGACGGCAGCCGCTGCCGTAGCCACATTTCCGATACCGGAAAGGCCGCCCGCACCCCGCGTGTCGTAATTGGCCAGAGCCGTCAGCGTCACTCGGTAATGGTCGGCGACCGTCGTGGTGGCAAACGCCGTCGTGCCGCCTCCACTACTGACCACTGCCGAGGCGAGCGGCCGCCAGGTCGTGGCATCCGAGGAAGTCTCCAGCTTGTAGGTGGCGCCCTCGACGGAGGCCCACGTGACCGCGACGGTGCCACCGGCCATAATGGCTGTCATCGTAATCGGCGAGGCTTGGCTGGCGCGGACGAATTCAGTCACCGGCTCGTTAATCGCGTTAACCGGACCACCCGTCGGACTGCCAAAGAACGCCCGTCCGACCATATTCGGATACTTCGGCGTACCATCGGCCTCAATCGTCAGGAAATAGGCGTAGGTGCCGGCGGGAAATTCGGGGGTGACGCCGAAGCGAACATTATTTTCGTTGAGATCAAAGTCGCTGCCGTGGCGCTGGCCGAGATCGCCGAGGTAATCGAAGTCTTCGATAAAGTGGCCGAGGGCAAACGGGGCGCTCACGGCGGGCCCGTAAACGTTAGCGGGCAAGCTCGCGCTCCGGTTTTGAGTGCGCGTGGCCCAAGCCGGCAACGTGGTCCGGCCCGTCACCGCGAGGTGAGTCGTGCCTTGGGTGCCATCGCGACGCACATAGCCGGAGGTCATCCGGCGCAGACCACTCGCCGGATCCATCGGCGAGGCGTATCCGTACGGACCATACACCGGCAGCCCGTCGGCCATCCACGCGACGATGGGCGAATGCGCGGTGACCGGGCCGGTGCTTTCCGTGTAGATTTTGGTGGCCGGGTTAAAATCGACGTGATCCCCGAGTTGGTAACGCACCGCGGGAGCGTTGGCGTGATAATGATGGTGCGTCATGGCCTGATGAGCAAAGGCCGGATCAAGCGTGAGCCCCTCGTTATGGAAGGCCTCGCGATTCCAGACGCCATCACCGCGCAATCCGTTGATGGGAGAAGCGTCGGTCCCGCTGGCCGTGACGTAGGAAAACGCATCGCGATTATCGAAAGCCGCGACGCCATCCACAAAGTAGCCGATCGCGGAGAGCCCCGTGAGCGCCTTGGTATTGGGAATGGTCACTGTGCGTGGGAAGCGGTAGAGCACCCCCATGTTGGCGGGAAAGCTCGGGAAGGGCTGAGTGCGCGCGAGGTTGCCATACCAAGGACCCATCACGTGCGTGGCGAGGCCCGACGAGCGGAGGTAAACCCAGTTGGCGGAAGCAGAAATCTGGATGACCCCCGCATAACTCGGAGTGGTCTGGGCAGTGTTGCCGCGGCTCCACGTGGTGACGCTGCTCCCTGCCAGCCTGGCCGCGTCGGTTGCGTAGATGCGGGCGTAGGACCGCGTCTGGGAAGTCTGCCAAGACCCGAGCGAGGGATCCACCGGGCCAGCCACGGCGACCGCACTAAGACCCGCCACGAAAACCCATGCACGCGTCAAGGCACACCGGGAAGAAATGACCACCAGAGGAAAAATCATAAAAAAAGGAAGCTAGCCGAGTGATTCCAGCTAAGCAAATGAGAGGGACATCGTACCCACCAGAGATTAAGCGAGTGTGAGCGAATCCACCGGTTTTTGTTAAGACGTCGTAAACGAGGTTGTTTTCTAGATAACTGCCGGCCATCCGCGCCGTCTTAGCAACGCAGCCATGAAGCTATTTTATCCTCTCTCCCTGAAGGTATCTCTGTGGCTGATGCTCAATTTGCTGCTGCTTGCGGCGACCGGTCTGGGGTTTTTTGTCGCGAGCGGCGGCCTGCGCTGGGATGCCCTCGTCACCGGACCGAGCGGCGAGCGACTCCAATCGCTCGCCAACATAATCGCCGGCGAAGCGGCGGCCGCCGCCGCCGGCCCAGCCCGTGATGCCGTCCTCAAACGCTTTAGCACAGCTTACCAAGCCGATTTCTCACTCTTCAATCCGGATGCACAAATCGCCGGCCACACCGTCGAATTGCCAGAAATAGTCCGGGCACAGTTGGATTTTCGAGGCGGGCGCAACGGACCACCCGGAGCCCCGGGCGACCGCCGCCCTCTGGCCGGTCGCGGAGACGCTTTTCGCGGTGGAGAATTTGAAGGTCCGCGGCGCCGCGAGCCTCCACCGGATAAGGGCGGCCCGCCGGAATTCGCCGAGAAGGGCCGCCGGGAGCCTCCACCCGATGGCTTATTGGGGCGCTTCCTCATCCACAGCGGCAACCCCGTCGCCTACTGGGTTGGCTTGCGCGTACCCTTCGCAACGGCCGAACGCCCCCGCGGAGGTCCCGCGCGACTCATCATCCGAGTCTCTTCCCTGTGGTCCCTGCTGCACTTGCTCAATCTCCAATCATGGGTCCTCGCGGCCACCGGCGCTATCGCCCTTTCCGTGCTCTTTTGGCTCCCCCTCGTCCATCACGTCACCCGCTCCATCAGTCAGCTCACCACCGCCACCGAGCAGATCGCCGAGGGCCGCTTTGAGACACGCATCCTCACTCGGCGCCACGACGAACTCGGCCTGCTCGGCGATGCCGTAAATCGGATGGCGCTGCGCTTGGATACGCAGATCAAGGGGCAAAAACGCTTCCTCGGCGATGTCGCGCACGAGCTCTGCTCACCGCTCGCCCGTCTCCAAATGACCGCTGGGATCCTTGCCGAACAAGCCCCCCCCGAGATCCAGCCCACCGTCAACGATCTTCGCGAAGAAGTGCAGCAGATGAGCGCTCTCGTCAACGAGCTCCTCGCCTTCACCAAGGCAGGTCTGCAACCCCGCGAAGTCGCCCTCCGCGCTGTCGCCGTTGCCCCGCTCGCCCGCGCAATTTTAGCCCGCGAGGACGTCTCCGGCCGCGTCACCCTGCACTGCTCCGCCGAGGTCACCGTCAAAGCCGACAGCGATCTCCTCGCGCGCGCCCTCGGCAATCTCGTCCGCAACGCTCTCCGCTATGGCGGCGAAACGGGCGCCATCACCCTCACGGCAAAGGCCGCCGAAACCCACGTCAGCCTCGCCGTCGCCGACGAGGGTCCCGGCGTACCCGCTGGGGATATCGACCGCTTGGGTGAACCTTTTTTCCGCCCCGAAATCGCCCGCACCCGCGAGAGTGGTGGCGTCGGCCTCGGCCTCGCGATCGTCCGCTCCAGCATCACCTCCTGCGGTGGCGAAGTGCGCTTCACCAATCTCACGCCGACCGGTTTTTGCGCCGAACTAAGACTCGCGCGCATCTAAATACTTCGGAGAACTCGCCCTGCCCGGTCGACCCCGCGGGCGGTCGTCGTGCCACCAACGCAGTCCCCCGCTGGCCACCCTCCGCTCGGCATTGCAACGATGCCGGCGGCTCCCATCCGACGCCCCCGCCCCACCCACGGTCATTTTCGGGGAAGTCGCAGCGGCGTCAGCGGCGTCAGCGGCGTCAGCGGCGTCAGCGGCGTCAGCGGCGTCAGCGGCGTCAGCGGCGTCAGCGGCGTCCGTTATCATGGTCGTCGGCGCACCCCACCCTCGGCACGGTTGGCTCGCGACTCTCCCCAACGTCGACCGATCGCGTATGTCGACCGATCGCGCCAGTCCCCGCCTAGCCCCGCCGCAACCGCGCCCGGCTCTCGGCTTTACAATTAATTTACAATTCTCGCCTGCGTCGAAATGATTCCCAAACACGCGAGGCGTTTAATCGAACGTATGGTCCAATCCTCCTCCGATCGCCTCGGCCAGAAATCCATTCTGGCACCGGCGTCGCCCCTGGCTCTCTCCGAGGAAAAAATCGCCATCATTAATCTTGTCCGCCTCGCCGACTCGGGCGATCCCGCGGCCCAATCGGAACTCGTCAAACGCTACACCCGCCGCGTCACCGGCTTCGTGCGCAACATCATCCGCCAACCCGACGCCGAGGAAGACGTGACCCAGCTGATTTTTATCAAAATGTTTCGCCGCCTTAGTCGCTTGCGGGATCCCGTGGTTTTTGAGTCGTGGCTGTTCACACTCGCGCGCAACACGAGCTTGGATTTTATCCGTCGCCGTCGCTGCCGGCCAGACACCGTCGGCTGGGATGACGCCATCAATCAAATGGCCGACCCCGCGACCAACGATGCCTCAGCGGAAATTCTCGCCGCGCTGCAATCGGCCCTCACGCAGCTGAACTCCACCGACCGCAACCTCGTCCAGCAATTTGTCGCCGGAGATAGCTACAACGAAATCGCGGCCCGCACCGGTCTCTCCCTCGCCACGGTCAAGGTCCGACTCCACCGCATCAGGCCGTTTCTTCGCACTTGGGTCGGCCAGATGACCGATACGCGCCAGAGCGGAAGGACACCCGCCCGATCTGCCACCGTCACGCCCACCCACTCACAACGACTGATTGGCCCACTCGCCGCCTGAAATCAGTCGAATAAAAAGGGCTACCACCAGCCGGTTGATCCTCTCTCGCGATGGGATCAATGCCCGTCTTGAGCGCCCGCTGGGAGCCTCCGCGGGAACCGCCCCATCAGGCGCAGGCGGGCCACGTGGCGAGTTCGCTCGGCGGTCCGGGAGCATGATGCGAGCGGACAAGCCCAACCGAGCCCGCCCGCCCGAAGACCTCCCGATGTCACCGCGCATGCAGCCCCATCCGATCACCCCGGTCGATTACCTACATTTTGAAGTATTTCTTGATTTCGGCGAGCACCCGTATGGGGTCGTATTGGCCGTCCTTCGAGAAAGTGGTGGCCAGCTCCTTGCCCTCCGCCGTCATGAACACAAGATTGGGTATGCCACTTTCGTGAGCGGGACGGGCGATCGGAAAAACAGTTTTGGGCAGACCGAAACGCAGGCCAGGCCAGGTCATATTACTCTCCCGCATATAAGTTTTCATCTCGTTTTCAGTTTTATCACTGCTCACGTAAATGAGTTCAAACTCGGGGTGAGCCGCCTTGATCACTTTGTAGGCGGCGACGAGCCCCGGCGTGAACAATCGGCAGGGCGGGCACCAATGAGCGGAATAATAGAAAGCGATAAATTTTGTCTGGGCGAGCCCGTCGTTGGCGAAAGGCGTGAAGCCATATCCCGTCCACCCGAGCTTAACGGTGACGAGTTTACCAGCCAGCGCGTCGGTCGCCATACGGGTAAGCGCAGGTGGAGTTGCCACCCCTATGAGCGGCTCGTTCGCGGGCGAGGAAGCAACCGCACCCGCGGACTTGTGGGGGGCGCCCTCCTCCGTGAGCGCGAGAACACGGGCGCGGTCATCCGCGATTAACTTGGCCAACGGCATGAGATACTTGGATCCGTCGCTTTTTTTAAAAGAAACGTAGTTGCCGCTTTTGCCCAAGAACTCTGCCTCGATTTTATGACCCAAAAGGTCCGTCCACATTTCCACGCCGGCAAAAAGAGAGGGGGCAGCTAAAACGAGGGCCAGAACGGGACGTCCGCATGGGAACATTGAGAAAGATTACCCCAACCGCTGGCCGCGTGTGAACTGAATTCGTATCAACGAAAGCCCAGCGTCGCACCAGAGAGGGCGAGGCGGGCCGAGCGCAAAAATCCGGCCGCCAGCCGAAAGCAGCCGGCCCCGATCGAGGACCGCGACTTTCCTCTGAGAAATCGATCTCACCGGAAAAGACCGGGGGCACCGCGTTCGTTTCGTCCGAACTTGCAAAGGCCGGCGACGAAGCGGGAGTCACTTGGTCCAGGCCGCATTTTACCCGTGTTAACTCAGCAGCGAAACACCCACTATAAAAAAACTACGGGCAGGAAATTAAGCTAAAGGCCGGAGGATTCCCAGTCGACGACCAGCGCGATTTGCGTGCCGGGGCCATGCACACCCTCGATGAGGATACCCTCAACGTCGGCCGTCTTGGAAGGGCCGGTGCACCAAACCACGTTACGATCATGACCGAGCGCGGCGACCGCCTGAGAAATATCTGAGAAAATCGCGTCACGCGCGACCACGGCGACATGGACCCAAGGCGCCAGCGCGGCGAGCCGCGTCGAGGTCGTCGTGTCGTTCAGTACAATCGTGCCCGACTCGGCGATCGCCGCCGCCGCCCGGGTGATGCCGAAGCCGTAATCATCCACCCGCGTGCGGTCAAAGGTGACTTCAACCTGGAAATCGCCCCCCGCAAAATACGGAGCCAGCCGGGGCCAAAGCACGGGGTCGCAATAACCGCGGAAGCGGCTCTCCGCCCGCAGGCGAGCCACGAGTGCGGCGGGATCCGAGAGGGCGACTGCACCCACGCGGCGGGCACGCTCGCAGAAGAGCTCAACCAGATCGCGACCGGCGATGAGGCCGCGCATCACGGCGACTTCGGAATCGTAGGTGGGTAAGGCGGCCCGCTCGCGCAGGGGAGCGAGGGCCCCGCGGACCCGGGAGAGAATGGCTTCGCGATCGTCGTTCATGAAGGGAGCCAGCCGGGCAATTGCTCGGCCGACGGTTGAAAATTCAATTTCATTTTGACTCAATTTTCCTCGGTACCAGCAATTTTTCCCGCGCAACCAAGTAGAGGAAAACCACCAAACCTAAAAACGGTAGCAGCGAAAGCGCATCCGCGTGACCGCCTTCAAAAAAGGGGTTATGCGCGCTCGACCACTTTGTCACCATCGTGTCGAAATCACCCAGCACGCCCGCGAGAAACGCGATCACGATGCCCGCGATCGCCCCGCCGGCGATATAGCCGGAGGCGAGGAGGACGCCCGGGCTCCGGTCGCTCTCCGCGCCGAACTGCGCTTCGCTCATCGCCGCGTAGGCCGCCTTTTTCCGCATCGATCGATCGACCAGCCAACGAATAAATCCACCGGCAAAGATCGGGGAGGAAGCGGAGAGCGGCAGGTACACGCCCACCGCAAACGCGAGCGCCGGCACGAAAGACAACTGCAACGTCACGGCGATCATCACGCCAAGCAGGACCAGCGCCCATGGCAATTTTTGATCGAGAATCCCCTTGATGATGTAGGAGACGAGGGTCGCTTTCGGCGCGTCGAACTTCCGCACCTCGGAGCCATCCGGCCGCTGCCGATAGGCGCCGTTGATGCCCGGATCGACCAACCAAACCGCCTCACCCCCTTCGTTCACCAGATATTTTCCCGCGGGCCCGCCCACGGTATCGGTTTTATGCCACACTCGGTAGACGCTCGCATCGTCCTTTGCCTGGGGACCGACCAATCCCTGCGTGGCGGGGGCAAGTCGCGTGCTATCCGTTTTCAACCCCGGGGCGACCTGGGACGTCGGCACGTAGACAATGGCGGCATCATTCAACTTAAGCAGGATCGGCCCGAGGACCAAGGCGGAAGCAAATGCCCCGATGAGAATGGCGTACTGCTGCAGCTTCGGCGTGCTACCGAGGAGGAATCCCGTCTTCAAATCCTGCGAGGTCGTCCCGCCGTTGGACGAGGCGATGCAGACGATCGCGCCGACGGAAAGCGCCGTCACATAATAGCTGCCGCCCTGCCAGCCCACGAGGAGGAAGATGAGGCAGGTAAACAACAAGGTCGCGACGGTCATTCCGGAGATCGGATTCGAAGTTGAGCCGATTTCGCCGGTGAGCCGAGACGAGACAGTCACAAAAAGAAAACCGAAGACAACGATGAGCAGTGCCCCGAGTACATTCATGTGCAGGCTCGGCGCGCACATGATACTCGCAATAATGACGATGATCCCGATACCGACGAATTTCATCGGGAGATCTTGATCCGTACGTGGCACCACGGCGCCGGCGCGCCCGCCGATTCCGAGATCAGCCAGACCGCCACGGAGGCCGTGCCAGATCGTGGGTAACGCTTGCAATAAACTAATGATGCCACCCGCCGCGACGGCGCCGGCGCCAATGTAGAGAATATACGCGCTGCGAATCGCATTCGGATCCATCGCCGCAATTAACTGGGTGCCTGGAGCGAGCGGAGTCGTGAGCCCTTCGCCAAAAAATTTAATCAGCGGGATCAGCAGCAGATAAGACAATACGCCACCCGCGCACATCACCGAGGCGATGCGCGGTCCGATAATATAACCGACGCCGAGCAACTCAGGAGAAATCTCGGCGCCGACCGAACCTGCTTTGAGCGGCGCCCCCAGCACTTTCTCGGGCACTTCCTTCCAGCCCTTAAAGGCGACGTTGAGCGTCTTGTAAACGAGCCCGAGGAAAAACCCCGTGAAGACAATTCTAGCACCCGGGGCGGCGCCGAGACCAGCCGCCTTGGCCGCGCGCATGGCGGCCTGCGCGGAGGGGGAGGCGAGGGCGCGTGACTCAGCGTTGGCACCGGCGATCAGCACCGCGGCGCACGCCGTGCCCTCGGGATATTTTAACGTCTCATGCTCTTTGACAATCAGCGCCCGCCGTAGCGGAATCATCATCAAGATACCCAGCAACCCGCCGAGCAACGCCACCAACAGCACGCGGGTGAGTTCTAAATCAAAGCCGAGAATCAAAATCGCCGGCATCGTCACACCGACGCCAAAAGCGATCGACTCACCCGCCGAGCCGGCGGTTTGCGTGATGTTGTTTTCGAGAATGGTGGAGTCGCGCCCGCCGACCTTGGCCCAGCCGCGGAACATCGCGAGCGAGATGACGGCGACGGGAATGGAAGCGCTGACGGTCAGGCCGACCTTGAGCACGAGATAAAGCGAAGAGGCGCCAAACACGATCCCGAGGAGCGTGCCCGTCAGCACGGCGCGGGCCGTAAATTCCCGCATCGAGACCTGCGTTGGGATAAAGGGCTCGAACGGCTGGGGAGTATTCATTACGGGGAGGAATCGCCGCGGACCGGGCCGCGCGGGCTCGCGGAAGCGCGGATTAGCGCGGACGGTTTTTTAGCCATTTCCTAAATTCTCCACCGCGCCAAGCCGGCAACTCGCGCTTCGCGGCCCACGCTTGGAGTGCGGGCACGGGAATCAGCTTGGTCGGCAGATAATCGATCAGTTTGCCGCCAGCCAAAGCGGCGCGCCACGCCGTAGGCTGAGAGGCGAGCAAGGCCCACGCGCCCATGGGTGGCGTGCCGGGTGAAGGGACGTTTTCGTCTTTCGCGCGCGCGCGCAACCGCAGGAGTAAATCGGGAATGGGAATATTCACCGGGCAGACCTCGTGACAAGCGCCGCAAAGGGAGGAGGCCTTGGGTAGATCCGCGAGCTGCGGGAATTTTTCGCCCGCGAGTAACGGCGACAAGACGGCACCGACCGGGCCCGGGTAAACACTACGATAAGCGTGCCCGCTGGCTTGGCGGTAAACCGGGCACACATTGAGACACGCGCCACACCGGATACAGCGGAGAATCTCGCGGCAATCACTGGCGAGGACCTCCGTGCGGCCGTTATCGACAAAGATAACGTGCATCTCCTCGGGACCATCCGGCTGGGCGGGCAGCTTCGGACCACCGATGAACTCCGTATAAACCGTCAGATCCTGCGCGGTGCCCGAGCGCCCCAGCAGATTAAGCAGCAACGCGAGATCTCGGTCCCGCGGAACGATTTTCTCGATACCGATGAGCGCGATGTGGCACTTGGTCGCGGCGAGGCAAAAACGGGAGTTGCCCTCATTGGTCACGAGCACGATCCGCCCGCTTTCCGCCGAGACAAAATTAGCCCCGGTGAGACCGACGTCGGCCGCGAGATATTTGTGTCGGAGAAAATGGCGAGCGCGCTGCGTGATGGTCGCTGGGTCATCGTTGTAACTCCCCAAGCCCTCACGCTCGAAGCTCTGCGCGATCTCGCGTCGATTTTTATGAATGATTGGTCGGACGATGTGGCTCGGATGATCGTGATCGATTTGAATGATGAACTCGCCGAGATCCGTTTCGAGCGCCTCCATCCCGTGCTTTTCCAAGTAGTGCGCGAGTTCGATCTCCTCACTCACCATCGTCTTGGCCTTCACCATTTTGGTCGCGCCGCGCGCCCGCATGATCTGCAAGACGGTGGCACACGCACTCTCGGCCGTGCTCGCCCAGTGCACGTGGGCCCCATTCGCCTTTAGCTTCGCCTCAACCTGGGGGAGATAGGTGTCGAGGTTTTCAATCGCGTGCTGCTTGATTTCTCCGGCAATCTCGCGGAGGCGATCGGGCTCGGCGAATTGATCAAAGAGCAACTTGGTGCGCTTTTCGTGAGTGGTTTTAGTGCTCTGGTAGACCGAGGCGCGCGTCGCCGGTGGCAGATTCTTCGCGAATTGGTCGATGGGTTGAAAACGCATGGGCGAGGCGGCGAGATGAGGAGGAAAAGCGGCGACTCAGATTGCAGAGGAAGGCACGATTGAAAAAGCCTCGTCGATAAAAAACTGGGGCGGGAAGCTGCCAGCGCCAACCGTTACGGGGCCGCCTTGGACTTCAGCGCATCGCGGAGAACTTGGGCGAGGTGCAAGGTCTTGATGGGTTTACCTTCTTTCGCCGCCAACCCGCCCATGTGCATCATGCAGCTCATATCGCCGGAAACAAAAACATCCGGCCGCGCCGCCCGCACATGGTCGAGTTTCAGCGCGCCCATCGCCGTGGAAATGCCCGGAAACGACACCGAAAATGTACCGCCGAAACCGCAACACTGCTCACCCTCGCCAAACTCAACCACCTTCACCCCCGCGATCGCCGCCAGCAGGGTCAACGCCGCCTCACCACTCTGCGTGCCCCGCGAATGGCACGAGCGATGAAACGCCACGGTCGCATCATACCGGCCCGACCACGTCTTGACCCCAAGCCCGTTCACAATGAAGTCCGCCAGTTCCCACGTCCGCCGGCCCAGTGCCTCCACGTCGCTCACGTCGCGCTCCTTCTCAAATTCGAGCACCGCGCCGTGAAACATCATCGCCGCGCAGGACCCGCTCGGGACCACCACCGGCTCTTCGCCGGCGAACGTCCGCACCGTATGGCGGACCACCTTGCGCGACGCCGCCCAATCCCCACCGTTAAACGCGGGCTGCCCACAGCACGTTTGCCCCTCAGGGAAAACCACCTCGACGCCAAGGTGCTCCAGCACTTCGACCGTCGCGGCCGCCACATCATCGTAGAAGGCATCGCACAGGCACGTCGCCATCAACTGCACTCGCTTGCCGGTAATTGGTTTGCGCTCTGAATTGAGCATAAGTGAAAAACCATCGTTCCGAGCTTCACCGTTGCAACCGAAAACCCTGATTTATCCTTGTGAAAAAACGTCACTTTTTAGCAAGCAAACGCAACGATTTTGCCGTGACCCAAAGGGGACGCCGCGTTTCTCTGAATGCCTAATATGGCTCGCACCCTCTACTCTGTTGCTCTCGATTTCGGCGCCACCAGCGGCCGCGTCATCCTCGGTCAATGGGCGAAAAATCGCCTCACGCTCAACGAAGTTCACCGCTTCCCCAACGCGTTTCAAACGCTCAACGGTCACGACTACTGGGATCTCGGTACCCTCTGGCACGAGGCGCGCGTCGGCCTACAGAAGGCGGTGGCGGCGCTTCCCCGTGGCGCGACCCTCGCCTCCATCGGCGTCGATTGCTGGGGCGTCGACTTCGTGCTGCTCAATGACGCCGGGCGGCTCGTCTTCCCCGTGCACGCCTACCGAGATAACCGTTCGCAGCCGGGCCTCCAGCGCCTCGCCAACACCCGCGCCGCCCTCGACCGCATCTACGCTGCCACCGGCATACCCAACGTCTTCTACAACTCGTCGCTTCACCTCGAAGAAACCGTCGCACACTGCCCCGCCATTACCGATCTCGCCACTCGCTGCCTCTTCCTGCCCGACTACTTCAACTTTCTCCTCTCCGGCCGCATGGAGAACGAGCTGACCATCGCCAGCACCTCTCAACTCCTCGACGTCCACTCCACCCAGTGGTCTCCCACCGCACTCAAATATTTTCGCATTCCGCCCCAGTGGTTCACCCCGCCCATTCTCGCCGGCACCTCCCTCGGCCGTCTCCGCCCTTCCCTCACCCAAACCAACCCCGCGCTCGCCAAGACCCGCGTCATCGCCGTACCCGGCCACGACACCGCGGCCGCTTACGACGCGATGCCCGCCTCACCCGACGGCGACGATCTTTTTCTCAGCTCCGGCACTTGGTCACTCGTCGGTTTCGAGAGCGCCCAACCCGTTCTCGGTCGCGAGGCGATGGCCGCGCGTATCTCCAATGAGCGCATCGGCGACGGTCGCTACCGGCCACTCACTAACGTGATCGGTCTCTGGCTCCTTGAGGGTACGCTCAAGGACTTCGCGGCCCACCCCACCACCGATCGGGAATGGGCCACCCTGATTAAAGCCGCGGAAAAACTTCCGGCCCCCGCGCTCTTACTCAATGTCAACGACCCGACTTTCGCCAACCCTCCTTCCATGCGCGCCGCGATCGATGCACATCTCAAAAAACGCCGCGGGCGCGTCCCCGCCGATCTCGCTGGCTACACCCGCCTGATTTGCGACTCTCTCGGCCGCGGTCACGCCGACGCTATGCGCGCTTTCGAGCGCATGGCCGGCAAAAAATTCCGCCGCATCCTGATCGTCGGCGGCGGATCCAAGAATCGACTCCTCTGCCAAGCC
Organism: Opitutus sp. GAS368; assembly: GCA_945903465.1. Classification (GTDB taxonomy): domain Bacteria; phylum Verrucomicrobiota; class Verrucomicrobiia; order Opitutales; family Opitutaceae; genus ER46. The sequence goes on along the minus strand of CAMDOF010000142.1, from coordinate 2,703 downwards.
ACCGCCAACGCCGCGGGTCTGCCCGTCGTCAGCTTCGCCCTCGAGGGCACGGCCGTCGGCAATCTCGCCAGCCAACTCATCGCCATCGGTGCCGTCAAAGACCTCGCCACCTTTCGTCGCCACCTCGGCCAGAACCTGCCCCAAACCATTTACGCGCCCCAACCAGCGTAAAGCCGCCCGGCCCCCGCTCGGCACGCGGGCCCTCGGGAGGAATTTCGCGGCACCTCAACCCGACAATGAAAGCCGCTCGTACTGCTAAAATCCGTTCCGACCAGCCCGCCACCGGCCGCGTCGCTTCCAGTCCCGTCCGGTCGATTTCATGATGGAATCTTCATGGAAAATGCCGCCGAGAAGTCTCCATGCGCCGATCGCCAAGTCCGGCGCGCCACCTCGCACCAAGTAGGTGCAGCCCGCTAATCGCACCCCCCTTGGCGCCACGCGCTGGCCGACCGCCGCTCGGCCCTTTCAGACTGTCCAACGTAGTGCCACCACGGCTGAAGCCTTTCCGATTGATCCGCGACCGCTAACGTGAACCCTCCTCCGAAGCTCCGAAGTGTCCCCCAACCGGACGCTCTCGCTGAAACCTTTCAGGCCAAGCCAACGCGTCCGCCCTCAGCCCCCGCACAACTCCCAACCCATGTGTTAAAAATTTTATGAAAACCCCTGATCGCTCGTCCCATTGGCAACTCACCCGCCATCCCCTCACCGCTGTGGCTGTGGCGCTCCTGGCCAGCAGCCTCGCGCCCGGCCAAGTCGCGCCGGCTCGGACCGTCGACGCCGCGCTCCTCGCTAAATACGATACCAACAAAAACGGTATCATCGACGCCGCCGAGCAGCGCGCCCTTGACTCCGATCAGCGCAAGGTCGCCGCCGCCACGGGGAAGAAGGCGCCCGATCTCGGAAAAGTCGGCGACGAGGTGGTGGCACTATCCCCCTTCGAGGTCATCTCCGATACCAAGGGCTACTACGCCGCCAACACGATGTCCGGCACCCGCTTCAACTCGAAGCTCGAGGACCTCGCCTCTTCCATCACCGTCATGACCAAGGAGCAGATGGGCGACTTCGGCATGCTCGATATTAACGACATTCTGCTCTATACCGCCAGCGGCGAGGGCACCGGCAACTACACCGATTTCACCGTGAACCGCAACGGGGATGTGCAGGAGAATGTCAGCCTCAATCCAAACGGTGCGAACCGCATCCGCGGCATCGCCGCCGCCAATGTTTCCCTCGGAAACTTTGAAACGATGAATCGCGTGCCGGTCGATCCGCTTGGAATCGAGTCTGTCGAAATTAGCCGCGGCCCCAACGCCAGCGTCTTCGGCCTCGGTAACCCGTCCGGTACGGTCAACATGGTGCCAGCCTCTGCCAATACCACTCGCGACCGCGCGCAATTTCAAGAGCGCCTCGACAGCTACGGTGGCTATCGCACCAGTCTCGACGTCAATCGCGTACTCTTCAAGGGCGTCCTCGCCGTCAGGTTTAACGGCGCCTTTCAACATGACGGCTTTATCCGCAAACCGTCCGGAGTTAACTCCACCCGCGGTAACGCCCTGATCAAATACCAGCCGTTTAAAAAGACGACGATCACAGGCTCATTTTCTGTATTTCGCTTGAACGGCAACCGCCCCAACGCGAGCCCGCCGCGCGATAATATCTCCTACTGGATCGCCAACGGCCGGCCGACGTGGGATCCCGTCGCCCAAGTCGTCCACGTCAACGGCCAGACGATCGGCAACGGCGGCCTCGGCACCACCACAGCCATCACGGCGGATGCCAACGTACCCGACTATTTCAACCGCAGCTTCAGCGGCAGCGGTCAGTTTTACGCCTATATCGGACGCAGCGGGCTCGAACTCCTCACCCCGGGCATCTCCACGCTAACCGCCAGCCCCGCCTCAAACTCCGGCTCGCTCCGCTATATGTCCGTCAGCGCCGGCACGGGAATCGCCGCCGGCCGCTTCACCGGCCAGCCTTTGTTCACAACCACGCCCTCAGTGAGCAGCCGCGCCATGTACGATTGGAACGAGTACAACCTTCAGGCGATGAATCGGGTCATCGACCGCACGTTCACCAGCTCCGTCCAGATCGATCAAAATTTTATCGATACACCCGTGCATCGTATCGACGCGCAATTTGCCTTCCGCCGCGAGGACTCCCAGCGCTACTCCCGCAACATCATGGGCGAGCTCAACTCCATCGGCCAATCCGGTCAGTTGCTCATCGATCCCAACGAAAGGCTGATCGACGGCTCGCCCAATCCGTTCTTCCTCCGACCCTACATGGGCGTCGTCACGCCCTTCAGCCAGTCCCAGCCCGCCAAGTGGGACACCTTGCGCGCGCAACTGAGCTATCGACTCGATCTCACCCAGGAAAAAAATCTGCTCAGCTGGCTCGGACAGCATCAGATTTCCGGATACAATGAGTATAAGTACCGCATCAACCGCCGCTATTCTTACAAAGACGGCATCGCCAGCAGCCACGCCTGGATTCCTCCTGGCGCGTCGCGCGTCGTCCAGGGCGCGATCAACGGTGGTCCCGCCACTTCCGCCAATATCACCCGTGGCTACTTCCGCTACTACCTCGGCGATAATCAGGGCAACAACATCGACTACGCGCCCAGTGATTTTGCCTTCGGCACTTACAACTTTCTTTACGGCAATCCCACCACCGGATTCGTCCGCGAGCCCACCACGATCAGCC
>CAMDOF010000141.1 GCA_945903465.1 Opitutus sp. GAS368 | reverse complement strand
GAGGCTCCCATGCAGCAGGGGCGACAAGAGTGTCGCCCATCCGACGGACCGGCGACACTCCTGTCGCCGATGGTGGCCACGAAGGCGTGCTTCGCTCCCCCACCACCCACCCTCTCGCGCTCCCATGAAACAGCTTCTGCAAGTCGTTGCTGGGCGTGGAAAGCTGTTTCTTCCCGTCGGGGCAAAAACTTGTTTTGGTGGGGAGGCTCCCATGCAGCAGGGGCGACAAGAGTGTCGCCCATCCGACGGACCGGCGACACTCCTCCTAAGAAACTTCATTTGTTAATCGGTTGGGTCGCAACGTTGACCCGGTTTCTTTCGGTCACGGCCAAAATCCGATTTTGGGGCGGCGGCTGATAGGAAATTGGATTTGCGGGGGGATCGGATATCCGAGAGGTCAATCGAGAGACGCTATATATCGAAATCCTGATAGTCGTTCAGTGACGAAGAGAAGTGCGATGCCAACCGGGGCTCGCACTCTCATCGACTATGGCGTTCTCCGCGGCTCAATAGGGAGGCGCCAATTCGAGGGGGGGGCTCTGTGTTCCAGCGTCCTGCCCGCTCCGGGTTTATCCCGGTTGCCTGCGGAAACGCAGCCGACGAACGAGGGTTGCCTCGCCTAGCCCATCAGCACCTCCGGCCGATGAGAGGCGATTTCGAGGAGTCGAAGCGCCGGGCCCGAGGGCACACGGCGGTTCTTCTCCCAACTCCGAACCGTGTCCGGCGTCACGTTGAGGTAGGCGGCAAACACCGGCGTGCTGGCTTTGAGTTTGCGCCGGATCTGCGCGATGTGGGCGGGTGTCATCTTTTTCGTGCGGCGGGGCACCTGGGTGGTCTTGAGGGTCAGCTTGCCCTTCGCGTGCGCGAGCGCTTCCCTCATGCTCGCGACGAGTACAGCTTCGTTGAAGGTGTGTTCCTTGTTCATGGTTATTCGTTCCTGATATGTTGGGCGAGGTTCCGCATGGCCTTCTTGCCTTCGGCAGAGAGGTTGTCGGCGTCACCCTTGGTGAAAACGTAGAGGAGATAGATTACGTCGTTTTGCCTGAGATAGAGGTAACAGACCCGGGCGCCGCCGCTCTTGCCCCTGCCGGGAAGGGCCATCCGAACCTTGCGGACGCCGCCGCAACCAGACATGGGACCGCCTCTTTCGGGATTGTCCGCAAGTTCCCTTTTGAAAGTTAGCGTAGTCTTCATCGTCCACCAGGTCCGTGATTAGGCGGGTAAAGGTGGATGTTTCGATGAAGGTCAGCACCAAATAAAGGTGTGACAGAGTCACGCCCTGTCAAATTGGAAATCGCCCGTGGGCCCGTGGAGTCTCGAACGAGCGCGGCGGTGCAGAACGCTGTCCGGGCCGACGGACGGCAAAACGACCACTTGAGGGATCGGTTGTCGTCGCAGATGGAACGACGTCCGTTCACCTGAATTCGGCCAGACAGGGACGGCATTGGATTCGCGACCGGGGGATCGCCGTCCGGCGCAGGCCGAGAGCGAGGATGCGGAGGCCCAACCAATGGATGAGTATAGTGGGCGAATCCCTAGGGGCAACGCGCGCTTTCGGCATTCCTTTGTGGCCCATCAGCTCCTAAGAAACTCCCTTTGTTAATCGCTTGGGCGCAATGTTGACCCTGTTTCTTGCGGTCACGGCCAAAATCCGATTTTGGGGCGGGGGCTCCCATGAAACAGCTTCTGCAAGTCGTTGGTGGGATGAGAAATCTGTTTCTTCCCGTCGGGGCCAAAACTTGTTTTGGTGGGGGGGCTCCTATGCAGCAGGGGCGACAAGAGTGTCGCCCATCCGACGGACCGGCGACACTCCTGTCGCCGATGGTGGCCACGAAGGCGTGCTTCGCTCCCCCACCACCCACCCTCTCGCGCTTCCATGAAACAGCTTCTGCTAGTCGTTAGTGGGCCTGGAAAGCTGTTTCTTCCTGTCGGGGCCAAAACTTGTTTTGGTGGGTGGGCTTCTAAATAACTGGGTTTGCTTCTTCCCTACTTTTGGATCCGGGCGCTCTCGACAGAAAAATTTTCGACCTCTTCTCGCCACCGGAGAGTTCATTCCTAGCAAACACCCTTGGTTGAACGTTACGGTGAAAGGTGGGCTCAGTTTTTTCAGTCACGGCCAAAATCCGATTTTGGGGCGGGGGCTGCTAGGAAACTGGATTTGCGGGGGTACGGAGCCGTCTCGTCCGAAATCACGAGCCCAGCCCCTGCGTTGCGCTGGAGTGACTGGTTCGGCCACAGGGAGCAAGCGATCACGGCGGTGATGAGTTGCGCGATCTTAACGTGGAGAATCTCGGAAAGCTCTTTCGCGGGCATCGTGAGAACTCCACGCCGTGGATCACGCGGAGGCGCGGAGCTCGCCGCCCGCCCCCCCCGCAAACAGATCCCTGCGTTTACCGCTCGGGGCGATCACGCCGACGGCGCACCTTGGAAAATCTGCGCCACCCAACGATCTCAAGCGTTGGCGCCGGTTACCTAAGACCACCACGCACCCCGCCGACCAAGGCGCGCAGCGCGATCTTTTAAAGGCTGGACCGGCCCCCCGGGGGCGATGGCACGAATCCCGCCAGGTCTCCGTCGGTCGATCGTTGGGGATCAAGCGCCCGCAGCGACAACCTCCCCGCGCCGGTTGCATTTTACTCGTGACGACCAACGTCCACCCCTTCTTTAGTACGAGCCGCACCCGTTTGGACTTACGCTGGGATTGTAAATCTGAATCATCCTCCAGACTCGCTGCGACCCCGTTGCATGATCCCCCGCCGCCAATTCCTCCAAACCCTCGCCGTCGCCACAACGGTGCCTTCTTTCGCTCGGGCCGCCCCGCGCGAGACGTTTCGTCTCCGCTACGTCCTTTCCTCCGCACTCTACGGGGAGATGCCGCTCGACGTGATTCTGCCGGAGGTGGCAAAGACGGGCAGCGAGTCGATTGATGTCTGGTGTCGCGTGCACGGCAACCAGCGCGAGCAAATCGATGAAATGGGTGACGCGGCTTTCTCCGCGTTGCTCGCGAAGCACCGCGTGAAGCTGGGGGTGAGCACCCGTTATCCTCTCGGCGCCACCGGGCTTGGCGACGAGATGAAGTGGCTGAGCCAACGGGGAGGCCGGATCATCGTGACCGGGAGCGGAGGGCCGAGGGCGCTGCCGGTGTCGGAACTCAAGCCAGCGATCCAAGGCTTCCTCGAACGGATGAAACCGCACGCCGCCGCGGCCGAAGCGAACGGCATCACGATCGCCATTGAAAATCACGGCAATTCGCTGCTCAACCATCCGGACTCACTGCGGTATTTCGCGGAGTTCAATCGCTCCGCCCACCTCGGCGTCGCGCTCGCGCCCCATCACCTGCACCCGTGGATCGGGCAACTGCCGGCATTGATTCGCGACCTCGGTGCGAAGCAGATTCCGTTCATGTATTTTCAAGAGCACTCCGAGGGTATCTTCCAAAAAGTGGCCAAGGAGATCGAAATGCGGCAGCTGCCGGGCTTCAGCGGTGGGCTCGACTATCGTCCCGTCATCAAGGCGCTGGCCGATATCAGCTACACGGGTCTTGTGGAAATCTTTATGCACCCGACACCGCGCGGAATCCCCATTCTGCCGACCGTCGCCGAAATCACCGCCGCGATCAACCGGTCGCGCGATTACATCGAGCGTTGCCGTCGGGAGGTCGTCGCATGAGACGGGGTCTGGGCTTCGGCATCGCCGCGCTTCTCAGCGTCGTGGGCGCGCACGCCGAGCCATGGGTTGCAGGGTTCGAGCGCTTTCACGCCGCCGCCCCCGACGCCGCGGGCGGTCGCCTGCTCTACAACGAGCTCGGCTGCATCAACTGCCACGGCGGCGACACCGGCCTGCCGCCGCGTCGCGGCCCGGACCTCACAACGGTGACGACGAGGGCCCGGGCGGCTTGGTTGCAGGCTGCGATCGCGGATCCGGCCCGCCAGCGCAGCGGCACGACGATGCCCGACCTGCTAACCGATCACGACGCGGCCGCCGCCGCAGCGGTGGTGCACTACCTCGGCACGCTGGCACGGAAAAACCCGGCGCCGCCAAAGAAGATCGCCCACCTCAACGCCGAACTCGGCAAGATCGTCTATCACACCAAGGGTTGCGTCGCCTGCCACGCACCCCAGGCCAACTACACGCCACCGGAAGGTCGTCCCGCCGCCCAAGAATTTTCCTACGGCCCCGCCACGTTTCCCGCGCTCGCCGAAAAATACGTCGTCACCACCCTCGCCGCTTTCATCCGCGATCCCTTGACCGCACGGCCGGATGGCCGCATGCCGCGAATTGAGATGGAAGACCAGGAGGCGCTCGATATTTCCGCCTACTTGCTCGGGATTGCGGGTAGCGATGGCGAGGGTGCGCCGAAGTTGCCTCCGTTCACCGCCAGTCTCGCACTCGCCCAGCGCGGCCAAGAAATCTTCAACGCGGCGCGTTGCGCCGCCTGCCACCCCTCGCCCTCCACTCCAGCCGTACCGTTGGTCCCCCTCCAGCGGCCCACGGGCGGCTGTATCGACGAAACGCCTACCGCCGGGTTGCCGCGTTATGCTCTCAGCTCCACCCAGCGCGCCGCGCTCCGCGCTTATCTCGCCGACCGCACCGCTCCCGTGACGCCCGCGCAAACGGTCCAAGGCACCCTGGCCGCGCTGAACTGCCTCGCCTGTCACGAACGCGACGGCCAAGGCGGTCCAGACTCCGCGCGGAAATCCTACTTTCTCGGCGACCATAATCTCGGCGACACCGGCCGCTTCCCGCCGCCGCTCACCGGCATCGGCCGCAAACTGCAGCCGGAGTGGCTCGCGCAAACTTTGGCCGGAAAAAACCGCGAGCGTCCGTATCTCAAGACGCAGATGCCGCTGTATGGTGCGGCGGTCACCCAGCTTCCGGCGCTGCTCGCGGCATCCGACGCGCGTCACGAAACCACCTTGCCCGCGGGCGACGTCGCAGCCGGGCGCAAACTGCTCGGCACCCTCGGCGGCGTCGGCTGCATCACGTGCCACCCGTGGGGCGAACGCCCCTCGCTGGGCATTCACGCGCTCGATCTCGCGAACCTCGGACGTCGGCTGCAGCCCGGCTGGCTGCGCGATTACTTGATCAACCCTGCGGCGCACCGGCCCGGGACGCTGATGCCGTCGTTCTGGCCAGAAGGGAAGGCCGCCAATCGCGAGATCCTCGGCGGCGACACCGACCGGCAAATCGCCTCGATCTTCGCTTTCGCACGAGACGGCCAGGGGCTGCCCGAGGGTTTTCCCGCCACGTCCGCGCGGGAATTTGAACTGATCCCCGGTTCCCGCCCGATCGTGTTGCGCACCTTCATGGCCGACGTCGGCACGCACGCGATTCTCGTCGGCTTTCCCGCGGGCGTGCATCTCGCCTACGACGGCCGCGACTGCCGGCCGGCACTCACGTGGAAGGGTCGTTTCTTCGATGCCTACGGCACATGGTTCAGCCGTTTTGCTCCCTTCGAAAAACCTCTCGGCGAATCCGTCGTCGCCTGGACCGCGCCAAGTGCAGCGGGTGGCACAAGGAAGTTTGAAGGCTACCGGCTCGATGCGGCGGGCGTGCCGACATTTCTTTTTTCGGTCGGCGGCGTGCCCGTGGCCGAGCACTTCGAGCCGGGAGAAAACGGCGGCCTCCGCCGCACGCTGGCGTGGAATCTTGAGTCCATGCGCTCACTGCCGCTGGCGCATCCGCGGGGCCTCACCGTTCAGGAGAGTCCCGCCAGCACTCCCGGCAAACTTGAGTTCATCTACACGTGGCCATGAAACGTCTTCTTCCACTCGCGGTCGCCCTCCTCGCCACCGGCCTTCGGCTCATCGCCACCGAGGGCTACGACCTCCAAACCATCCTCACGGGGAATTCGGCCACGTCGTCGCGCCACGCGCAGTGGAAACCCGGTGACGGCCTCACCCTCGAAGTCAGCGGCCTGGATTTTATGCCGGACGGAAAACTCGCCGTCGCGATCCGCAAAGGCGAGGTCTGGCTGCTCGACGGCGTGCTCGGCCCACCCGACCAGGTCCGCTATGCCCTCTTCGCATCGGGCTTGCATGAGCCGCTCGGCCTGCTGCGCGACGGCGATAGCCTGCTCGTAACGCAGCGGACGGAGGTGACGCGTCTGCGCGATACGAACGGCGACGGCGTGGCTGACGAATATTTAAACGCCGCGCACGGCTGGAATATCTCCGGCGCTTATCACGGCTACGCGTATGGCCCGAAGCGGGACGGCCAAGGCAATCTCTGGGTGGCCCTCAACCTCGACATGGGCGAACGCACCAACAACCAGGCCGCCTGGCGCGGCTGGAGTGGCATCATGGGACCGGGCAGCTCGTTTCTGCCCATGGCCGCAGGCACGCGCTCACCCTGCGGTCTCGGTGCCAACGCTGCGGGCGACATGTTTTGCGTCGATCAACAGGGGACGTGGATTCCGTCGACACCCATTTACCATCTGCGCAAGGGCGCTTTTTTCCTCAATCCCGAGGGCATCGCTTCCCAGGAGCGACCGGAGTCGCCGCTGAAACTGTCCGCGCCGGTGCCCAACAAAGTGCCCTATCCCGAAGCGCTCCGCACCCTGCCAGAAATGGTGCCACCCGCCGTCTGGCTGCCTTATCACAAGATGGGCCGGAGCGGGACGGACCTCGCCGTCTGCCCAGAAGGTGGAAAATTCGGGCCGTTCGCCGGCCAGTTTTTCGTCGGCGAGTTTACCGATGCGAAAGTAAGCCGCGTTTTCATGGAGAAGATCGACGGCGAGTACCAGGGCGCGGCGTTTCCCTTTTTGTCCGGCTTCGCCTCCGGGGTCGTGCGACTGCTTTTTGCCCCCGACGGCAGCTTGCTCGTTGGCATGAGCAGTCGGGGATGGTCGTCCCTCGGGACGCGTGCTTACGGCCTGCAGCGCGTGCGTTGGAACGGGATCGTCCCGTTTGCGATCCAAGAAATGCGCGCGCTCCCGGATGGCTTCGAGCTGGTGTTCACCTCCGGGGTCGATGCCACGACCGCCCGCACCGTCGCCGCGTATTCGTTAAAAAGTTACACCTATCTTTATTCGAGCGCGTACGGAAGCGCGGAGATCGACGCCCGGCCGTTGCCCATCACGCGGGTGACCGTCAGCGCCGATCGGCGGCGCGTCCGTTTGCAAGTGGCCGGTTTGCGCGCGCACTACGTCCACGAGTTGCGCGCGGACGGCGTACGCTCCGCCAACGGCACACCGCTGGCGGAACCGGATGCCTATTACACGTTGAACCGAATTCCGCGATCAGCGGAGTAGCGAAGCCAACTCCTCGCGGCGCCACGGCGGGGCGTGAGGGGATCATCGGCCACAGGATGGGGCCACTCGTGCGATTTTTCGTTGCGCACGCCGAGCGTGTGTCACGATTTTCTGAATACGCGAGGATGCACCGCCACTCGAGCGATTTTTCGTTGCGCACGCCGAGCGTGCCCACACCGGTCGGCGCGGAGATCGGCCAGCATCGCGCCAGGTAGAAATGCGTTGAAAGGTGATTGCGCCCAGCCGCGGCCGCGAGCGCCGGCGACGGCCGCGGTCGTTCCCCGGCGCCACCCATCGGGCCTCGAGAGATCCGCGCAGACGGCGTCCCGCGCCTTCGCCCCAAAACCACGTCGCCACGAATGGTTTCGCGATGAAGCCACGAACTAATCACGAGGAAAAACCGTGCCGGCCGGACTTGCTCCGAAGGCGCGCCCGGCCGCGGCCCACCGCCTCCGCCGCGCGCCCCGCTGGCCAGGGCCCACGCCGCCAGGGAACACGTCGCAGCCTTGCGCCCACCGGAAAACGATTCCACGCCCGCGCCGGCTGGAGCCCGGAATTTTTAACCTCCGGATGACAGGCAGCGAGCGATGATCGTCCGCCCAACGGCCGCCCCGGCGATTTCAACTCACCGCAGCCCTCCCCCAGAGGGGAATGGTCGTGAGGTTGAAATCGCGGCCTCCGCACCTTGATTGTGCTGTCCACTGCGTAAAAACCATCGTTTGGTCAGCTCTTGCCCCTGACAGAAATCCGCTCTGCCCATGAAATCCTCCCGCTTGCTCTCAACCTCGAAAACCTTGCTCGGCAACTTCTCCCTGATCGCCGCCACCGCCTTCGCCGCCACCGCCTTCGTGGCCACCGCCTTCGCCGCCACCGCCGAGGAGGCGACGTTACGCACCGTGCACTCTCAGCCCAGCTTCTGCGTCGCGAACAAAGCGGTCGAACTCGCGGTCACTCAGCTGGGCGGTCACATGGCACCCGTCACGTTCTTCCGTGATAGCGCCCAACCCGTGAAGCCGTATCACCTCAGCCCCTGGCAGGATGAGCCGGCGACAAAAATGCCCGCCCCTGTGCTGGTGACGTTGCGCGGGGATTTCTTCTGCCTCCCGTTCGGCGGTAACTCTGACGTCGTGGCAGGTGAAAAGCATCCGCCGCACGGCGAGATCGTCGGCGATCCTTGGCAACTCGTCGGGACGAATAAAACCGGCGACGTGACCACGCTTAGTCTGGGTATCAACACCCGGGTCCGCCCGGGACGTGTGACGAAAGACCTCTCGCTCGTTGACGGCCAGAACGTCGTTTACTCGCGTCACGTTATCCAAGGCTTTGCCGGGCGCGTGCCGCTCGGCCATCATGCCACCCTCGCGATGCCGGCGACCGAGGGCACCGTACGCATCGCGACGAGTGCGTTTCGCTTTGGTATGACGTGTCCTTCGCTCTTCAGCGATCCGCAACAGCGCGAATATCAGGCGCTGCTGCCCGGAGCGAAATGGACCGATTTAAAGAAAGTTCCGGCCGCTTGGAAAGGCGCGCCCGCGGCCGACCTCTCCCGCCTGCCCGGTCGCTACGGTTATGCCGACCTCATCCAGCTCGTGAATGAATCGTGGGAGAAAACCAAAGGCCCCGCCTGGACGACGGCCACATTTACGGAGGCCGGTTACATTTGGTTCGCGTTGAAAGATCCCGCGGTGCTCAACAGCACGGTCTTCTGGATGGAGAACCACGGTCGTCACGGCCACCCTTGGAACGGCCGCAACCATTGCCTCGGGCTGGAAGACGTGACCGCTTTTTTTGCCGACGGCCTCGCCGCTTCGGGCCGCGAAAACCTGCTCAACCAAGAGGGCGTCGCCACGGTCGTCGAACTCAGCGCCGGAAAACCGACGGCGGTGAATTACATCCAGGGGGTGGTGAAAATTCCGGCTGGATTCGAAAACGTGCAAACCTTGGAATTCGCGCCGGGCAAAGTGACGTTCGTCGCGACCACCGGCCAGCGCGTCACCGCCCCCGTCCGGCATGAATTCTTAAAGACCGGAAAACTCTGATTCTAAAATTTCGCCACTCGCTCCCCTGAAAAAAATGATGAAAAACCACCTTCTCCTCCTCGGCGCGCTCACCCTCGCCTTCCTCGCGGGCTGCGGCCAACCCACCAACACCGCCAGCACTGCTTCCACCGAGACCAGGTCAAAAGGCACGATCGGAGTCTCCCTGCTCACGCTCGACAACCCCTTCTTCAAGGTCATCGGGGACACCATCACCGCGGAGGGAAAGAAACGCGGCTATGAGACCATCGTCGTCAGCGGCGACAAGGACGTCGCCAAGCAGGGCAACCAGATCAAGGACTTCATCGTCAAAAAGGTCAGCGCCATCGTACTGAGCCCATGCGATTCGCAATCGATCATCCCGGTGATTCAAGAGGCCAACGCCGCCGGCATCCCCGTCTTCACCGTCGATATTCCCTGCAACGAGCCCGGAGTGAAAATCGTCACCCAAATCGCCACCGATAATTACGGCGGGGGCAAGGAGGCCGGCCAGGCGATGATCGAAGCCCTCGGCGAAGCGGGCGGGAAAATTGCCGTGCTCCACTTCAAGCAGGCCGAGTCCTGCCTGCTGCGCGTAAAAGGTTTCCGCGAAGTCATCGCCGCACACAACACGCGCAGTAAAACGAAGATCACCATCGTGACGGAACTGGAGAGCGGCGGGGCGAAAGATGTGGGTTACAAGGCCGCCGAAGATGCCTTGCAGGCCCATCCCGATTTGCGCGGTATCTTTGCCATCAACGATCCGGCCGCCCTCGGGGCCCGCGGTGCACTCGAAAAAGCGGGGAAGGCCCAGCAGGTGGTGATCATCGGCTTCGACGGCCAGCCCGAGGGCAAGCAGGCGATCAAGGACGGTAAGATTTACGCCGACCCGATTCAATTTCCCGACAAGATGGGCGTGCGCATCGTTGACGCGATCATCCGCCACTCGAAAGGCGAGACCCTGCCGCCGCAGATGCTCATTCCCACGAGTCTCTACCGCAAGGCGGACGCCATGAAAGATCCCGAACTGAAGTAAACCATGAGCGCCGGCACATTTCTCCACGAACTCGTCGGCTCGATGTCGGCGGGCGCGGCCGGGAACCCCACCGTGGCCATGGTCGAGGCCGCCTTTGCCCACCACCATCTTCACTGGCGCTACGTCAATCTGGAGGTCTCCCCGGAAGATCTCGGCGCGGCCGTGCGCGGGGCCAAGGCCATGGGCTTCCGCGGTTTTAATTGCAGCCTGCCGCACAAAGTCACCGTGATCCCCCACTTGGACGGGCTCGGCCCATCCGCGGCTGTGATGGGCGCGGTAAATTGCGTGGTGCGGCGAGGTCATCAATTCATCGGCGAAAACACCGACGGAAAGGGATTTCTGAAATCGCTCGAGACCACCATTGATCCAAAAGGAAAGTCCGTGGTGCTCTTCGGAGCCGGCGGCGCGGCCCGGGCCATCGCCGTCGAGCTCGGGCTCGCGGGAGCAAAACGCCTCACAGTCGTGAACCGCTCCGAATCGCGCGGCGCGGAACTCGTCGCACTTTTGCGCAAACAATTGCCACTTCAGGCCGAACTCGTCGTGGGGCGCGGCGACTATGCGGTCGCCGCGGGTACCGACATTGTGATCAACGGCACCTCGATCGGCCTTTACGCTCCGGAGGCCCGGCTCCCACTCGACCTGGCCTCGCTCCAGCCCGGCATGGTCGTGGCCGATGTGGTCTTTAATCCAGTCCGCACGCGGTTCCTCGTGGAGGCCGCCGCCCGCGGCTGCGCCACCCTCGACGGGCTCGGTATGCTCGTGAATCAAGGCATCGTGGGTGTGCAATTCTGGACGGGCATCACCCCCGATGCGGCGGTGATGCGGCGCGCGCTCGAATCCGCGATGGGCGTATGACCAGAGCCGCCCCGCTCCTCGAGATGCGCGGGATCGTGAAATCATTTCCCGGTGTCCAAGCATTGCGCGGAGTCGACCTCCGCCTGCATACCGGCGAAGTGCTCGCGCTGCTTGGAGAAAACGGCGCCGGGAAAAGCACGCTCATCAAAGTGCTCGGCGGGGCGTACCGCGCGGATGCGGGCACCATCGCCATCGATGGTCACGCCACGCCCCTTCATTCCCCGCCACTCTCGCGCGCAGCTGGCGTCGCCGTCATCTATCAGGAGTTCAACCTCGTCCCCGGACTCACCGCTGTTGAAAATATTTTCCTCGGTCAGGAGGTGACGCGCGCCGGCTTCATCACTCAAAAGAGGGAGCGCGCGCGCGCCGCCGCGCTTTTCCAGCGCCTCGGGGTTGAGATCAATCTCGACGCGCCGTGCCGCCTCCTCACCACCGCGCACCAGCAACTGGTCGAAATCGCCAAGGCGCTCGCCTGCGACGCACGCATCATCGTGATGGATGAGCCGAGCGCGGCTCTCACCTCGCACGAGGTGGCGCAGTTGTTCGAAATCATCCGCGACCTGCAGCGGCAAGGGATGGGCATCATCTATATTAGTCACCGCTTGGATGAGGTCTTCACCATCGCTGACCGCGTGACGATTCTGCGCGACGGCCAGAACGTCGGCGAAAGTCCCCGCGCGCAGATCAATCGCCACCAGATCATCGAGAGGATGGTCGGCCGTGAACTGAAGGATGAATTCCCCCCGCGCCATGTGCAGATCGGCGCACCCCGCCTGGAGGTCTCCGGCTTGCGCCGCGGTCACTCAGTCCGCGATGTTTCCTTCACGGTGCGCCGTGGCGAGATTCTCGCCCTCACCGGCCTGGTCGGCGCGGGTCGCACGGAAACCGTGCGGCTCATCTTTGGCGCCGATCCACGCGAGGCCGGCGAAATCCGGATCGACGGCCGGATCTGCGCCCTCCGATCCCCGCAGGCGGCCATTGCGGCCGGGATCGGTTTGTTGACCGAGGACCGCAAACTGCAGGGACTCGTGCTCGGGCATTCCGTCCGCGAAAATTTCGGCCTCCCGAATCTCACGTGGCTGGCCCGCCGCGGCTTCGTGCGCCTTCGCCAGGAACGCACCCACTTCGCCCGCTCCATCAATCAGCTTAAAATCAAAGTGCCCCATCAGGAGGAGCGCGCCGGCCATCTCTCCGGCGGTAACCAGCAGAAGGTCGTGCTCGCGAAATGGCTCGCGCGCGATTGCGACATCTTGATCTTCGACGAACCTACCCGCGGTATCGACGTCGGCGCAAAATACGAAATCTACCTCCTGATGAACGAACTCGTCGCCGCCGGCAAAGCCATCATCATGATCAGCTCGGAATTACCCGAGGTCCTCGGCATGGCCGATCGCATCCTCGTCTTGCACGAGGGCCGCGTGACCGGAGAGTTCTCCGACGCCCGCACGACCTCTCAGGAGCAGATCATGGCACTCGCCGTGGCCTAGAGCTATGCAGTCTGCCCTCGCCCGATTTTTATCCGAATACGGCATGATCCTTGTGCTGCTGCTGCTCTGCGCATTCTTCAGCGTGGTAACCACCAGCGACCAGTCGCCCACCGGCGGGGCCGCGGCGCGCGAGGTCGTCACGGCCATCCAACAGCACTTCGGCCCAAACCCCCGCGTACTCATCGTCGCCAGCGACCTGCCCAGCGACACGACTTTCGTCGCCAGCGTCGCCCGCGATTTGGCGGCCACGGGGGCGACCATCCTGGCGACGATCAAGGGCGAGCCCAAGGCCGCCCGCGCGGCGTTGCAAAAAATCGCCGCTGACGGCGGCAAACTCGATGCCATCGCCTGCACGCAAGTCACCGGAGCCTGGCTCGTCTTCTCAGATCTCAAGACGGATTTCCCCTCCCTCGGTGAGCCGCGCGTGCTCACACCGCGCAGCTACCGCTGGCCGAATTTCCTGAAATCCGCCAACTTGCTGAACATCGCCAATCAAATCGCCGTGATCGCCATCGTCGCGATCGGCATGACCATGGTCATCATCACCGGCGGTATCGACCTTTCCGTCGGCAGCCTCCTCGCCTTGTCCGCGGTGCTGGTGGCGGGCCTCATCCGTGATTTTGCCGGGGGCGTCAACGCGTCACTCGGCGGCATGCTGCTCGCGTGCCTGGCGGCGATCATCCTTTGCGGAATCGTTGGCGCGTTTTCGGGGTTCATGGTCACGCAGTTCGCCATTCCGCCGTTCATCGTGACGCTGGCGATGATGCTCGTCGGCAGCGGACTCGCTTACATTCTTGCCCAAGGTCAGTCGATCTACCAGATCCCCGATTCCTTCGTCTGGCTAGGCCGCGGGGCCGATTTATTCAGCCTGCCAAACGCCGTCGCGCTCATGCTCCTGCTCTACGGGCTCGCGCACGTCCTGATGTCGCGAATGAAACTCGGCCGCTACCTTTACGCCGTCGGCGGCAACGCCGAGGCCGCCCGCCTTTCCGGCGTCCCCGTGAACCGCGTGCTGATGTTTGCCTACATCGCGAGCGCTCTTCTCGCCGGGCTGGGCGGCGTCATCATGGCTTCGCAGCTGAAGAGCGGCTCGGCGACCTATGGCACTATGTATGAGCTCTATGTCATCGCGGCCGTCGTGGTCGGCGGGACCAGTCTCCGCGGCGGCGAAGGCAAGATGCTCGGCACACTCACCGGCGCCTTCACCATCGCCGTAATTCAAAACGGCATGAACCTCACGAACGTCGAGAGCTACACGCAGAAAGTCGTGCTCGGCGCGGTCATCCTCGGAGCTGTATTAGTTGATCGTCTGCGCCATCCCCGATGAAAATAATCTCTCGCTCAGTCTCGACCGTCCTCACGCTGGCGTTGCCCGTGCTGAGTTCTGCCCTCAGGAGCGCACCCATTTCCCCAGAGGGTCGCGATTTTTTTGAGCGGAAGATCCGCCCGATCCTGGTCGCCGATTGCTACGAGTGCCACGGTCCCGAGAAATCGAAAGGCGGCTTGCGCCTCGATTCCCGGCCGGGCTGGCAGCAGGGTGGCGACGGGGGCCCCGCCATCGTCGCCGGCGTGCCGTCAAAAAGTCTTCTGCTCACCGCGATCAAGCACACCGACCCCGACCTGAAAATGCCGGACAAGGCGCCGAAACTCGCAGACGCGGTCATCCTCGATTTTGAACGCTGGATCTCGATGGGCGCGCCTGATCCCCGCGATGAGGCCAGCACGGAGCCCGCGGTGAAACCCGGTTGGAGCGAACTTTTCGCCGTCCGAAAAACCTGGTGGTCTCTTCAGCCGGTCCAGAAACCGCTGCCACCGGCGATCCCGGATCGCGCGTGGTCACGGCATCCCGTGGATCAGTTTCTCCAAGCGAAGATGGCCGCCAAGGGCCTTGCGCCCACGGCCGAAGCCGATCCGCACACCCGGCTACGTCGCCTCACGTTTACCCTCACCGGTCTCCCACCAACACCCGCCGAGATCGAGAGTTTCTCCGCCGAGATCGCGCGTGATCCGGCCACCGCTCTCGCTACCCAGACCGCCCGCTTGCTCGCGTCGCCACGCTTCGGTGAACACTGGGCCCGGCACTGGATGGATCTGGTCCGTTACGCCGAGACCCACGGCAGCGAGGGCGACCCCGCCATTCCTGAGGCCTACCGCTACCGCGATTATCTGATTCGCGCCTTCAATGCTGACGTGCCGCTTGATCAGCTCATCCGTGAACATATCGCGGGCGATCTGCTCGATCAGCCGCGGGTGCATCCCGCCGGTTTTAACGAGTCCATCCTCGGCACCGCGCATTTTCGTTTTGTCGAGCATGGCTACCAACCCGTCGACGCACTCGACGATCAGGTCAAGGCCGTCGACAGCCAGATCGACGTCGTGAGCAAGGCATTTCAAGGACTCACCATCGCCTGCGCGCGCTGCCACGACCACAAATTCGACCCCGTCAGCCAGCGAGACTACACCGCGCTCTACGGAATCTTTGCGAGCGTGCGCCCCGCCCAAGTCGCGATCGACACCGCGGACGTTTTGCAAAAAAACCGGAGCGAGCTCGAGTCGTTGCACGCAAAAATCCAGGCGGGTTTAGCCCAAGCCTGGCTCAAAACCGCGGACGACTTGGCGCCGAAACTGCAGCAGCAGGCCGTGCGCGCCCAACACCGGCGCGAGACGGCGGTCCAACTCCAGGAGATCGAGCGGGAGATTTCCCAGATCGATGACAACGCCCGTGCCGCCGTCCTCGCCGCCGACCGCGACCGCCCAGTGCCGAGCCCGGGCGGCGCCCCCGTGGCCGTGTGGAATTTTGAGCGGGGCTCCCAAGACAGCGTCGGCCAACTCCACGGTGAGCTCGCGGACGGCGCCACCATTCGCAACGGGCGTCTCGTCCTCGACGGCCGCAAAGCGTATTGGCAGACGCCGCCTCTGCCGTTCGCCTTGGGCGCCAAGACACTCGAAGTGTGGGTCGCACCCGCCCATCTCCCGCAGCCCGGCACGACCGTCATGGCCGTCGGCAATACCAAGGGAGATCGTTTCGACGCGATCGGCTTCGCTGATGATGACACCAAGCGCTGGCGCGCCGGGAGCGAAAACAACGAACGGACGGTCCCGCTGCCCGGCCAACCCGAGTCGGCCCGGGACGACGAGTTCATCCACCTCGCCATCGTCTACGGGGCCGACCACACGATCACGATTTATCGCAACGGTGAGTCTTATGGCGCCGCCTCCACCAAGGGAGAACTGATCGAGCACGCCGCCAAAAAATCCCGTCTCCTGATCGGCGTGCACGCTCCGGGCAGCAGCGAGGGATTCTTCGCCGGCGAGATCGAGGAAGCGCGCCTCTACGCGCGCGCACTCACCCCCCGGGAGATCGCGGCCTCCTACCAACTCGGCACGCCCTCGGCGATCGCGCCCGCGCGGGTGATCGCCGCGGTGTCGCCAGAAACACGGGAGCGCCGCGCCGCCTTAAAACACGAGCAAGCGCTGCGCCGCCCAGAGGCCGCCCCCGCCACGGGCGAAAGCGCTTTCGATGACCGGACCGGTGATGCCCTCAGGAGCGTGACGAACCCTCTCCACCTTTGGGCGCAGCTCGGCGGGCTGGACGCCGCGCATTTTCCCGCGGCCTGGTCCGCGCTCGCGAAGGGACTGCGCGAAAAACAAGCCGAGGTGCCGCGGCTCAACGAAGCGACCTTCCGCCCGCTGTGGAATCTGGCTGGCAGCGATTATCAGCAGTGGTTTCCCACGGGCTCCGGTCTGGGCGCGCAACCGACCCGAGCAGGCGAATTTGCCCTCACGGAAAAAGGCGACCGGCTCATGGCCGGCCTCGCTCCAGCCGGCCTGCTCACCCACCGCCTCTCCAGCAAACACCACGCGCTCCTCACTTCGCCGCGCTTCACCATCAACAGCGACTATATCAGCGTGCACGCCCTCGGCGGTGGCGGCGCCATGGTTCGCGTCATCATCGACCACTATCCCCTGCCCTCGAGTCCGATCTTCCCCCAAAACACGCTCGATCAGGAAAATCCGGATTGGATTCGGCTCGATACCGCGTATCGCAAAGGCTCCTCCGCCTACATCGAATTCGGCACTCGGAACGATCTCACCCGCCCGCTCGATCCCAAAAAGAAAAAATCAGCGAGCCCTCCCGATGAGGGCCGCTCCTTTTTCGGCGTAACCGCTATCGTCGCCCACGATGACAAGAAGAGCCCGCAGCCTGACCTGAGCGCGTTATTGCCCTTGCTCGAGGGCCCCGCGCCGACCACCACCACCGAATTGGCGATCGTTTATCAACGCGCACTGGCCTCCGCGGTGACCGCCTGGCGCGACAATCGGTTGGCCGAGCCCCAACGCGCCTTACTCGATTTCTTTGTTCGGACCAACCTGTTGCCGGTTTCCCTCGCCGCGTTGCCGGCCCTGCAGCCGCTGGTCGCGGAGTATCGCCGCCTCGAGATGGCCATTACCGTGCCGCGACGCGCCCCCGGTGTGCTCGAAAGCGTCGGTCACGATGCGCCGCTGCTGGCCCGCGGCGACCATCTCAAACCCGGCGAGAGCGTCCCGCGCGGTTACCTTCAGGTCATCGATCCTCAGCCCTTTCACACCACCTTGAGCGGCCGGCGCGAACTCGCCCAAGCGATCGGCAGCGCGGCGAATCCACTCACGGCCCGCGTCATGGCGAACCGCGCGTGGCACTGGGTCTTCGGCGTGGGCCTCGTCCCGACCGTGGATAACTTTGGCCGGCTCGGCGAAAAACCGACGCACCCTGAGTTACTCGATTTTCTCGCCGCCCATTTGGTCGAGAACCACTGGTCGCTCAAAGAGCTCGTGAGCTTTCTCGTCACCACCCAGGCGTTTCAAATGGGCAGCACGCCCTCAGCCCAGGCCTCCGAAATCGATCCGGCCAATACCTTGCTCTCACACCTGCGCGTGCGACGGCTCGAGGCCGAGGCCATCCGGGACTCCCTGCTCGCGATCGCTGGTGAATTACCTGAAAAAATGTTTGGCCCGTCCGTGGTCTCCACCGCCCCTCGACGGAGCGTCTACCTGCAAATCCGCCGCACGCGGCTCGATCCGTTTCTCCAAACCTTCGACGCACCGGCCCCCTTTTCCACCCTCGGCCGCCGCGACGCCACGAACGTCCCCGCGCAGTCCCTCCTCTTGCTCAACTCGCCGTTTGTGGGCGACCGCGCCGCCCACTGGGCCCAGCTGCTGGTCGCAGATCACCACCAATCACCCGAGGCCCGGGTGCGCGAGATTTTCTACGCGGCCTTGGGCCGCGCACCCCGCCCCGCTGAGCTCGCCGCGACCGCGGACTACCTCAAAATCCTCGCCAGCGAACACCAAGTCGCCCCGCCAGCTCTGCTGGCCAACGCCCAAATCTGGCAGGATTTCACCCACGCAATTTTCAATCTCAAGGAGTTCATCTATGTCCGCTGATCATTTTATGAACGCGCCGCTCACCCGCCGCGCGATGCTCCAACAGTGCTCGCTCGGATTCGGCTCGATCGCGTTGGCCGGCCTTTTCGCCAACCAAAGTTTTGCCGCCCAGGCCTCCGGCGCGAAACCACCCGGCCCGCATTTTCGGCCGCGCGCGAAGCGGGTCATTTTCTGCTACATGTCGGGCGGCGTCTCCCACCTCGACTCCTTTGACCCCAAACCCGAACTCACCCAACGCCACGGCCAGCCAATGCCGGTACCCGTGCGCCCAACGATGTTTAACCAAAACGGCAACATCATGGCGCCCCAGTGGGATTTCAAACCGCGCGGCCAGAGCGGCCTGCCGATCAGCGAATTGTTTCCGCACATCGCCGGACACGCCGACGACCTGGCCGTCATCCGTTCGATGACGAGCAAGGTCAACGAGCACGCGCAGGGCAACTACCTCGCCCATACCGGCTTTCCTTTTATGGGCCACCCGAGTGCCGGCGCTTGGACGAGTTATGGTCTCGGGACCGAAAACCAGGATTTGCCAGGCTTCATTGTGTTACAGAGCGGCGGGGCGATCGCTCCGCACGGGGGCGTCGGAATGTTCGGTAACGGTTATCTTCCCGGTCAGCATCAGGCGTCGATCTTGAAGGCCGACGGCGACCAAGCCGTCGATAATATCAAACCGCGGGAGACCGATGGCGCCCAGCGCCGCCGCCTCGGTTTCATCCGCGGGCTCGACGACGGGTTTCTCGACGTCGCGCCGGAACCTCAGGTGGAGGCCGCGATTCGCAATTACGAGACGGCCTACCGGATGCAAACCGCCGTGCCCGAGTTGTGCGACCTCCACGGCGAGAGCGAGGCGACGAAACGCCTCTATGGCCTCGATGACCGTGATGCCAACAAGGCGGCGTATGGCCGGCAATGCCTCGTCGCCCGCCGATTGATCGAACGCGGCGTGCGTTTCGTTGAGCTGAGTTGCCTCCCGCAAAAAGCCGGCGCCGGCCAAGGCGCCAACCCTTGGGACCAACACGGCGGACTCAAAAAGGGACACGGCGCGATGGCCCACCAGGTGGATCAGGGCATCAGCGCTTTGATCACGGACTTGAAAGCGCGTAGTTTATTTTCGGATACACTGATTCTCTGGGCGGGGGAATTTGGCCGGACGCCATTCTCTCAGGGTAGCGACGGCCGCGACCACAATCCCACCGGCTTCAGCGTCTGGCTCGCCGGCGGCGGCGTCCGCGGAGGAACCATTTACGGCGCCACCGACGAGCTCGGCTACCACGTGGTCGAAAACCCCGCGACGTTCTACGATCTTTATGCGACCATGTTTCACCTCCTCGGAGTTGATCACGAAAAACTAACCTATCGCTACGGCGGCCGCGATTTCCGCCTCACCGATGTGCACGGAAAAGTGATCAAGGACGTGCTCGCCTGACGCTTGTTTGATTCGCCGCGGCGCGCAGCATCTCGCAAATTCTTGAGGCGGCTCGCGCCGCCCGCATTCGCGTTTTATGGCAGGGATTCCGGATTTCATGAGGCCGCGGTCAGTGCGGAGGTTAAGCCGCGCGCCGGGTCGAAACGGATGCGAACCCAGGTCGCCCCGTGCCTTTTGAGACCCGACTATTCTGCCCACTCCACGGCTCCCGCGCCCACCCGCCACGAGCTAGCTTCAAAAGGGCCGCTCTCCAGGGCGGGTATACCGGAAAAGATCACATCCTCAAGGACCCGCCACGAGCTAGCTTCAAAAGGGCCGCTCTCCAGGGCGGGTGCGGCTGGCGTCACTCGATCGGCGCGCTCGCGGGCCGGCGGCCGCGCGGCTGGGAGGGGGACGCCGCCCGCCCTCATCCAGCCACCCGCCGCTTTCCGCCACCGACCTTCCGCAGATGCGCCCGACCCCACGTTGCTCGCATCGGGACCATTGCGTTCGCCGAATCCACCGAAAGACTCGCCGCCTGAAAACGAAACCAACTCGCGCCTCACCCGCTCCGCGGCGGCCCCAAATTATGACGGTCGACGACGCCCCCGCGGTGCGCCGGCTCGCCCAAGCCGCGCTCGCTCCGTTTGACTGCGATGTGCGCGAGGCGACCAATGGTTTCAACGCCCTCTTCGCCATGGAACAAGCGCTGCCGGATCTTTTGCTCCTCGACGTCAACATGCCCACCATGGGCGGCGCTGAGCTCCTCGCGATGATGCGGGCCAACCAAGCGCTCCGCGCAATCCCCGTCATCTTGCTCACCTCGCCCGCTGACCATAACGTCCTCGCGAAACTGACTGCGCTCGGTGTGAGCGGACAGATCATGAAGCCGTTTTCCGCCGCCGCTCTCCTTGCAAAAATTCACGCCGTGCTCGCGCTCGCGCCGACCGCCGTCAGCGTCAAACCCGCCTAGCGGCACCCCGCCTCGTCCGCCCCTTTCTGCCCAGCGTCCGCGACCCGCCGCTCACGATTTCGCCCCGCCTCCGCCGAATGCCCGGATCGACGATTTCCATCAGGTCAGGCGAGCGGTCACCCGGCGGCCGCTCATTTTAAAATCACCGCATCCGCTCCCACCCATTCAACGTCACCGCTCAGGTCGATTCCCGGCCATCACGAGCACCGATCACCTCTGGCGCCTTGCCCAAAGGGGTCCGACATAGTGGTCCGACATAGTGGTCCGACATAGTGGTCCGACATAGTGGTCCGACATAGTGGTCCGACATAGTGGTCC
>CAMDOF010000140.1 GCA_945903465.1 Opitutus sp. GAS368 | reverse complement strand
GCATGGCGGATGATTCGCAGTGAGGAACAACTTCGCCGTCTGCAAAATTCTCCACGTCGGCGCAAACCGGCCGGGATTCCTCGTTGGTTTGCAAAGTCGCGCCCAACCGCCAGAGCGGCCTGACTTCTTATTTTAACGCCTATGGGGGGACGGGGCAGCCGGCGGTGGCGTCGGGCGCCAGCGCGGGCGCGGGCGCGGGCGCTTTCACCACGCGCTCTTCACGCCAAAGGTCCAGTTGGTGCCGTTGACCTCGTAGAACTGCACGACGGGCGCATTGGCGCCGACTTGTTCCATAATGAGGTACGGGGCATTGAAAAGATTCCGCGCCGCACAGAACAGACTGATTTTGTCCGTCAGCCGGTAGCCGCCGCCGACATCGAGATTCGCGCGGTGCCGATAAAAGCGAAGATTGCCCGTGACGGTATTCGGAAAGTTATCCCGCCAGTTCATGTTCGAGTAGATGTTAACTCGCCCGTGCGCGTAGCTCAGCCCCGCGTTAATCGAGTGGGGAATCATATTCACCGTCGGAATTTCCGCGTAATTTCGGGAATAGCTAGCCCGGATGTTGAGGCCTTTGAAGGGTGGCGGCAGGAACGAAAGGCTCTGGCTGTATTCATATTCCATGCCGCGCACGATGATCCGCCGGCTGCTCTGCGTCGTCGTGATGAAGGTGTAGTTCGACAGGTCGAGATCGCCCTGATAGCCGAACTCCGTCGCCGTTTTATTGCCGCTGATAAACAGACCTTTAACGGTGTTCTGGTAGCCATTGATCGCCAGAATGCCGACCGGCTCGAAATAGGCCGCGAGACGCGCGGCGAGATTTTTGGACGTTTCTGGTTGGAGTGCGGGGTTGGGCGTCCGCACCGTGAAGTTGTCGTCATTAATGTCCCAGACCCCGGAGATATCCCGGAACGTCGGGCGCCGGATCGTTGAGCTGAACCCGAGCTGGGCGTCGAGGTTCTGGCTGATTTTGTATTTCAGCGAGGCGCTCGGGAAGAGGTTCGCGTAGTTGCCCTTTCGGTGGGTCTTTGGCTTCGAATAGAACTGGTATTTTAGCCCGTCGATGGTATTGGCGCGGCCGGCGGTATCCGTGAATCCAGCTGCGTTGAGGTCGGCGGGCGAGCGGGGAGTGAACTCCAGTGAATCGGTGCTGGTCGTTTCTCGGCGCAGCCCCGCCCGGAGGCTGAGGCGGCCGAAGGTCGCGGTGCCCATAATAAAGCCGGCATCAATCGTCTCCTCAAAATTACGCCGATTGCCGATGAACGCGTTGTAAAAATTAGTCGCCGTGATGGTTTGCGAGAACTGCTGGGGGTTCTCGCGGAAGAGCGTGCCCATGCGCACAAGGTCGGGCATCCATGCGGTCCCACCGGAAATCGATCGCAGACTCGCGTTGGTGTTGGTCCCACCCATATCAAAGTCAAAGGGCGACTTGTAACCCGCCCACGCGCCCGCCGCCCCCGCACCGTTGAGGTTGTAACGCAGGGACTCTGTATCGAGCCGGAAGTCGCGGACTTCGTAGCGCCGCTTAATCCCGCCTTTCCAGAGAATCGGGAAAATCACGCTGGTCTTGTAGGTGCCGATGAGTTCGCCGCTGTAGACATCCGTGAGCGCATAACGACCGTCATCAATGGTGACCGTCGGGTTCGTGTAGCTGGCGCCGTTGTCCATGTCGGGGCCACCCGTCTGGACGATTTTCCAGTCGACGCTCCTCAGGTTGGTCCGTTCCGCTGTGTAGGTGAGCCCTGTCAGCGTCGGTCCGCCCGCGTCGCGGAGGGCGCCGCGGCGCCCGCGGGGGTCGTACCAACTGATGGAGTTCGAACCTGCGAACTTACCTTCGACCAGAAGGTCGCCCGAGCGATATTCAAACCGCGGCAGCGCGGTGATCGTCTGGCCGAGTTTGACGATGGCGGCGGGATTGGCGACGACACTCGCGGCGGGGGCCGTCGTGGTGAATTTGAGGAGAGGATCGCTGCCGAGGACGGTGTTGCGGGCGCCCGTATTAAACGTGAGGGCGCGTTGGGGGTTGTTCAAATCGGCGTAATTATAAAGCAGGGCCAGCGAGAGCACGAGCTTGGGCGTGGCTTTGAAGTCGCCGCCCAGGTTGACGGTTGAGCGGCGGTTGGTCCTCGGCGCGTGTAGAAAGGCCAGTTGGGTCGGGACCACGGGTCGAAGATCTGCCGCCGTCGGCGCGTAGTTGTAAGTGAGCGTCGTCCGCGCGTTCGCCGAGTAGGCCATCGACTCGCTGATGTTCAGGTTGAGGCCGAGCCGCCGGTTGAAAAATACATCCGAATAGTCGAAGATGCCTCCCGGTTGGATCTTGTGCGACTGGCGATCGTCGGGCCCGTAGCTGTTGTCGAAATTAAATCGGGTGGAGAACGCCGTCAGATTGGCTTGCGCGGAGATTCGCCGGCCCGCCCGGTCAAAGGCCCGCTTGCTCTTGAAATTGATGGTGCCCGCGGGCGCATTCGCATCGACGTCGGCGCTGATCGTTTTCGAAATCTCGATCGACTCCATGCTGCTGAGCGATACCTGCTCGAAGCTAAACGCGCGCGCGTTACCGGCGGCACCGGCATTGGCGTCCGCGCTCGCGAGCGAGATGCCATCAAGCGTCACTTGCGTGTATTCCGAACCGAGGCCCCGCAGGCGGATCGTGCGGATTTCACCTTGGACCAGATCGAGCTCCACCCCCGGCATATGTTTCAGGAACTCTCCGGCGTTACCTTCCGCCACATCTCCGAACACATCCGAGGCAACGCTGTTCGTGACGTTCATCGAGTTTCGTTGCTCCATGATCGCCTTGGCGTTGCCCTCGCGCTCGCTTGAAACCACAAATCTCCCCAGCTGGAGCGGACCGCCGGCGGTTTTTTCGATGGAGCTCGTGAGCTCGAAATCCTGAGTGACCGTGCCGCCCGCGGTCAAAGCGACCGTCGCTTTCGCCGCGGTATAGCCCGTATAGCTCACGGCCAGGGTCACGTTGCCCGGAGCGACAGGGGAGAGTTGATAGACCCCCCCGCTTTCTGAAGTGACGCTTTGGCCGGTTTCGACGATGCGGACCTCGGCGTTGCGTACATAGGCGCCGGTGGCGGGATTAAAAATGCGTCCAGTAATTGTCCCAGGCCGCGCGGATTGGGCGACGGCGGCAACGGTCAGCAGGCTGGTCAGCAGAAGTGCCCGCAGGAGGCGCTGGGCGGCGACGCGAAGGGGGTGCTGGCGGTGGAGTTGAAGGCAGATCATGGGCGACGGTGGAAAAGAGGCGCGCTTATGGGGGAGGGCGGGCGGTTGCGGAAAACCGTCGATCCAGTCTTGTGATCAACCCGCCTGCACGCTTTTCGTCATCCCACTTTCGTGCGGAGGAACCGGGCGCGGTGAACGTTCTTCGCCGGGTGGCGGTTCTTCTGCCATCGACGAGGGCGCTTCGCTATCGTTCGAGTGGGATGAGCCCGCGCCGGATCGCCTCGGCGGTGGCCTGCGCGCGATCGTTCACGTCGAGTTTTTCCAGAATATGGCTGACGTGGCGTTTGACGGTATCTTCGGAGATCGCCAGTTGTGCGGCGATTTCTTTATTGGCGCAGCCCGCCGCGATGAGCACGAGGATCTCGCGCTCGCGGGCGGTGATGGTGGGTCCGAGTCTCCGGGCTTTGAGCCGCTGGGCGATGGATCCGAGCAGGTAGGGGCGGCCTTGGGCCACCGTACGGAGGGCATCGAGTAATTCATGGCGCGATGCCGTTTTTTGCAGAAAACCAAGCGCCCCCGCCTCGAGGGCGTTCTGGATTTCATCGTCGCGGGCGAAGGCGGAGAAAATCAACACCTGCGCGGAGGGAGCGTGCGCGCGGAGGAGCTCGGTCGCGCCGATGCCGCCAATACCCGGTAACTGCAGATCCATGAGAACCACGCTTGGCCGATGTCGGCGGTAGGCTGCGACCACGTCCTCGCCCCGCTCGACCTCGCCGACAACCGTGAGGCCGTCTTCGAGTTCGAGCGAGGCGGTGAGCCCGCTGCGCACGACGAAATGATCGTCAACAATCAAGAGGGTGAGAGGGGTGCCGGGCATGGGTTAGAAAGTGGGCGCCGCGGTGCGCGGGGGCTTGCCGGGGGTTTCCTCGGTAGGGAGGGCCGCCGCGCTCGGCTTCCCGGGTGCGGATGCGGATGCGGAGAGCAGGATGGGAAACGGGACGGTCACCTCCACGGTAGTGCCTCGCGGGAGCGTCTTCTGCCACGTGATCGCGGCCTTCATTTTTCGACAACGTTCACGCATTCCCGCGCAACCGAAGCGGTTGCGTGGCACCGCCAAAACGGTCGCGGCGTCGAAGCCTTCGCCATCGTCCTTCACGCGCATTTTTAACTCATTCATCGTGGCCTCTATTTCGAGCACAACCTGCGTCGCGCGGCCGTGTTTTAGCGCGTTGTTGATGGATTCGCGGGCGATCATCCGAAGATCGTGCACGATCGCGGCGGGCAGCGCCGGGATCGGGCGGTGCGCTGCGACTCGCACCCGCACGCTCCCTTCCGCCTCGTAACGCGTGGCAACGGTTGCCAGGGCCGTCAGCAGATCACCCGCCGTCTCGGCCGGGTCGCGGAGATCGGTGATCAGGTCGCGCGTTTCCACTTGGATGCGGTTGACGAGATGGCACGAGGTGGCGACGAGGTCTCGCCCTTTCTCGTCGTTTACCCGAGTCGCGAGCGCATTAAGCCGCAGACTCACTCCCGCGAGTTCCTGTTCAAGCGTATCGTGAAATTCTCGGGCGAGGCGCTGGCGCTCTTCCAGCGCGGCTTCGGTGGCAATCTTCCGCCGGAGCATCGCGGTTTGGCGCGTGACTTGAATTCTGAGCGCGGTGATCCACAGGCCCGCGATCGTCATCAGGCCAAGCAGCAAGCCCAACACCACGAGGAGATGGCGAGTGGTCCACCACGACGGCGCCTGCTGCACACGCACGTCTTGGGCGGAGCGGGCGCGCAGACTGATCACCGCGGCTGACGTCGTAAACCCCGCGGAACTATTCTGGATTGATTCCACGCGACAAATTCCCGTTACCGTTACTTGCGAGCCCGCGACGATTTCAGCCCCGCCCTCGGGCACTTGCGCTTGAACGTTGCGTTTGCTCCCCTCCAGAACGAGCACCACGCCGTGGTCTTTCCGATAGGCATCCGCCACGGTCGCCGTCACGGTCAGGAGGTTGGCGTCGTGGCGCCCGGTGATCAGGTCAGGGGAGGTCAGCACGAGCGGGGCGGGTGCTGCGCCGGGTTCCCGCTGTATGAGTTCGGCGTCAATGACCGAGCCGCTGAAGTGCTCCATGGCGGGAAAGCCCACCAGCTCCACGCGATCTCCCTCCACGACCGCCACGGGACCCGAGAATGTCGCGGTAAACGCATGCTCGCGATTTTCCCCTCTTAAATAGACGGGGCCTTGCGAAAAAAAAGAGGTGACCACGCCCTTCAAGCGCACGCGGTGTTCATCGCGTCCGGCCACTTGAAACGCGAGCAAGGCCTCGGCTGATATCAAAGGCACGGCCGCCCGGGCCACCGCCGGTGCGAGCACCGTGACCTCTGGCCAGTCGATGACGCGCAGGTAGGGTTGCACCAGCTGGCGCCTCTCGTTGACGAAACCGCTGGCGAGGCCCGTCACCCGCACGCGGCCGTCGACCAAGGCCCGCGTGAGATCGGGCGGCCGCTCGACCCGCACGTCGAGGACGCGTGAGCCCATGGCGACTCGCAGCAGGCTCCGGCCCTCGTCGATCTGGGAGACGGAGTGGACGACGCCTTCAACCGACACGCGCTGGTAATGAAAACGCCCCGCGAGCAGATCTTCGTAGCTCGCGGAGATTCCTGGCGGCAGCGGCCCGCTTCCGACGATTTTAAAATCCGCGTAATCGAGCCCTGGCAGGTAGAGGCCCATGCGGGACTGGGCTTGGATCTCGATGAGGTCGCCCGCGCGGAGCAGGCCCAGTTGATGGCACCTGAAAAATGCGCCCGAGGTTTCATCCTGCATGAAAACCGCCGTGGGGCCTTCGACAAAAATAACGGTACCGCGTAACGCGATGCGCCTCCCTTCCTCCGCCTGAGCGGGCGAGAGCGCGCGGACCGCCCTCGCTTTCGTAAGAACGGTTTCCTGGGCCGCGGCGCGGAGGAGGCAAGCGACGCTGAGCGCGAGCAGCGCGAGGGTGGAGGTACGGCGCATGCCGTGAGGGCGGGTAAGCGAGGGTAGAGCGGGCATGAGCGCGGGCCAATGGGGGCGAACCGCTGGCACTTCAGGCCACCCCGGTGGCGCGGGCGGGGAGCGCTCGCGGCAACGGCGGTGGCCGTCAACGCCCCAAGGGGTCATCCTGGCGGATGGCGTCTCTTGGGCGCGCTTCAGCTGAAGAGGGCGCGGATCGGCTGGCCGTTATCGGTGATGGGGACGGGGCGGGAGGTATTGAGCAGCTCCTTGGAGGGGTTGATGCCGAGCGCGGCGTAAATGGTCGCGTGGAAATCGGGGATGGTAACGGGCTGAGCCACCGGCTTGCCGGAGAGCGCGTCGGTCTCACCGAAGGCCCCGCAGTGCTTGAGCCCACCCCCTGCGAGCAGCAAGGAGAAGACCGCCGATTGATGACCGCGCCCGCCACCACTATCGAATTGCCCGGGTCGGCCGAACTCTGTCCCGAGTGCGATCAGCGTCCGGTCGAGAAGGCCCTTGGCTTGAAGATCACCCATGAGGGCGGAGAGCGCGGTGTCGAGCTCGCGAATCAGCACGTGCTGGTTGCGCTGACCTTCGTTGTGGGTGTCCCAACCGGCCCCGTTGATGAAATTCAGATTATGGGAAACCTCGATAAATCGCACCCCAGCCTGCACCAGTCGCCGCGCGAGCAGGCAGCGTTGGCCAAACTCACCGCCGTAACGTTGGCGCATGGCCCCGGGTTCTTCGCTCAATTTGAAGTGGCGCAGGAAATCGGGCCCGGCCAGTCGGAGCGCTTCGCGTTGGGCCTCCTCGTAGTCCGCCCTCACGGAATGTTCGGGCGCGCGACCTTGCAGGGGCGCGAGGAGTTTCTGCCGCGCCGCCATCCGCGCCGCCGCGATGCCCTCCGGTGGCGCGAACCCGGCTGGCCCGCTCTCCGTGTCCACAAGATAAGCGTAGCCGTACTTCGAGCCGAGGAAACCGGGGCCGCGGCTGATGTTCGGGTAACCGATGACCATGTAAGCCGGCACCTGGTCGCTCGCGGCACCCCGCTCGTGCGTGACCACTGACCCGAGCGAGGGGTAAATTGTGCTGCCACTGACGGGCCGTCCCGTGTGCACGAAGTTAGTCGCCAGGGCATGCTCGCTGCCCAGCCGATGATTGACCGTACGGACCGCGGTGAGTTGTTCCGCGTAGCGGGCGGTTTGCGCGAGATGCTCCGTGAAGCGCACGCCGGGTACGGCCGTGTCGATGAGGTCGTAGTCGCTGCCCGGCAGGCTCGGTGCCGATTTCGAATTGCCGCGTTTTTTAGGATCAAACGTGTCGATTTGCGACATCCCTCCTCCGAGCCAGATAAAAATACAATGGTCCGCTTTGCCCTGCGGATGCGTCCCGAGGCGACCTGATTCGGCTGCCCGCAACCTCGTCGACCAACTCGTAACGGCGGCGGCGGTAGCGGCGGTGGTGGCGCTGGCGAGGAAGTTTCGTCGGTTCATGGCAATGGGTGGGGCTGGGTGACCAGCGTTCAAGGCTTAGGGGTGCCGTCAAGACCCGCGCGGTCCGCCAGGTCGCGCGGAAAGCGTCCGGCCACGGGGTCGGCCTGGCCGCTCGCACGAGCGGACCGACGGCCCGGCCTGGCGTGCAGCGCTCCCCGATTCGCCAGCACCCGGGGCGTTCGCGTCCTCATAAAATCGAGGTCCACTCCGGTGCGTTGAGCAACGCCCACACCACGTCTTCGCACCGTTGCCGCCATGCTGCCTCGAGGTGCGGCGTCGCGATTTCACCGCGTCGGGCCGCCGCTTGCTGCTCCAGTCTTAGCGTGTTCGCCTCGCTTTTCATATGGTTCGACCAAGCGACAAATTTCTGGTGCGGAGCCGAGGCCGCGCGCTCGGCCGGCGCCGCGGCGACCACTCGCGTAGCGTAGCCGGGCCGGAGCGCCGCGGTGTAAAAAATGCGCTCTGGTCCGCTCGGCCGCCGCGTGAAGAAACGCAGGAAGAGCCGCTCGATAAATTGGTCGAGCGTTTGGGTTTCGAGCGCGAAACGCGTGAGCCCGTGATCCTCGCTGAGCCGCGTGAGCCACGTCATCATCGTGCCGTTGGCCAGGAGCGCGGGCTGGAGCACGTTGGCGCCGCCGACGCGTACGCCCGGCCCCGCATCCGGGCGGGCTCCGCGCCAACCGAAGACTTCCATGACTTCCGCCACCGCCTGGATGCGCGGCAGCACCAAGCTCGGGCGATCGCGCTCGTTGGACGTGGAGGCAAGCATCCAGGCACGTTTCGCTCGACCCAGGTCCAGAGCGTTGTCGATCGTGCGCACGCTGTCTAAGTCCAGGTTCACGGGCTCGACCACGAAAGGCTTGCCCGTCGCGGCAAAGAGCGAGTCAACCAATTGCTCGGCCCGGATGGATCGCGCCGCCGGTGCGTGGTAAAGCGGGCTGGTCTCCTGGCGCGCCGGATCGACCGCGCGTTGATAGGCGTGCGAGCCCAGGATTAACCGCGCGATCGCCTTCTGGTCGTAACCGGACCGCACAAATTCGCGGCCAAGCCAGCGCAGCAGCTCCGGATGACTCGCGCTGGACTTCTCCCAGTCGCCCACCGTTGCCACGATACCGCGACCCATGAAAAACTCCCACAGGCGATTCACCATCACCTGCGCGAAACGTTCGTTCTGGGGCGAAGTGAGCAGCGCGGCGAGGCGGTCTCGCGACTGGGTCGGCTCCTCGCTGAGTTTCGCCGCAACCACTTCGTCGCTAACCTGCGCGAAGGGCCAGGCGGGCAGCACGGTCGTGCCCGGAGCGAGCGTGACTTCAATCAGCGGTTCGCGCCCACCCGCGCGCAGCGGATCGAGCGGCACGCTGCTCGTGGCCGGGACCTTGATCGGCTTCATTTCTAACATCGCCGCCATTGCAAAGAGTTCGCGCTGCTTCCCCGCGTGGTTCGGCGCGTCATGACAGCGCGCACATTTCATTTCGATGCCGAGAAACGCGGAACTGAGGATGATGCCTTTCGCCGCCATCGGCGCATCGTTTTGCGAGGCAATCCCGAAACCGGCCGGACCGCCAAAGCGCTCACTCCCCTCCATCCGGACCAACTCGGTCACGAAAAGATCGAGCGGCTTGTTATCGAGCAGCGACTCATAAATCCACCAACGAAACGGCCCGGTGTTATTCAGCGTCGGATTGATCAGGTTCGGATTCTCCGCGAGCACATCCAGCCAGTAACTCGTACCGTGGTCGGCCCAACGCGGATCGGCGAGCAGCCGGTCGATCGCGTGCTGGCGTCGTTCGGCGGAGGGCACGTTCCCGAATGCCGTGATTTCCGCTTCGCTCGGAATTACGCCGACAGTGTCGAGCGAGACCCGCCGCAAAAAGGTGAGGTCGTCCGTCAGCGGCGTCAGTTCAAAATTCTGCTCGGCGAAATCTGGCCACGTCGCCCCTTCCTCGATCCAGCGTCGCATCAACTCGATCTCCCCCCGACTTAAACGCTCCCCTTTGGCGGGCATCACGTCTTCCGCCTCCGTACTGGTGATTCGCCGAAAAAGCGCACTGGCGGCAGGCTGCCCGGGCACAACGGCGGGCCCATCGTTTTTGCCGCCGCGTCGCGCCTCTTCGCGCTGATCGAGTCGGAGCCCGCCTTTTACTTTTTCGCCCTGGTGGCAACGGTAACAGTTAAGTTCCAAGATCGGCTTGATCTCTCGAAAAAAATCGATGCCGCCATTTTTACGGTGCGGCGCGTCGTTCGCTTTTACTTGGGCCAGGCGCGCGCCGATAAAATGATCAATCGCATTCTGCGCGGGAAATCCCGGCGGCAAAGCGGGCACCGTCTCCTCGGGCGTCGCCGCCAGCCAGGCGCGGGCGGCCGAGCGCCGCCGGTTCCAAAACGGCGCCGCGGCTGCGCGGCGCCCGGCGCGGGCCGCCGTATTCATCGATTCGATACGCTCGCGCCTCTCCTCTGCATACGTCGCCCAGTCCCGGTCCGTGTACGGCACCCGGCGCGGACCGGCGGACAAAAGGTGCCACGTCGAGCTGCCCGCGAGCGCGATGGCGACAACGGTCTCGCCCAGCTCGGGGCGAAAGGGCTTTTTGCTCTTGGGTTCCACCCCACCCACCAAGGTCTCCAACCGCACGGTCACCGGTGCGCGGCCCGAAAATGTCACGCTGGTCCACGCTTCGCGATTGCCCGGCGGGGCCAGCCGGTTCCCCGGCCCGAGATCGAGAAAGGTGGCCTGTTCCTCCATCGGGAGTTCGCCCGCGTTGCCGGCCGCAAACTGTCGCGGTTGATCGAAGGGCGTGGCGAGGATTTGTTTTCCATCGAGCGTGAGACGCGCGGCCCCGCGCGATCGGAGAAGGAGGCGGTGCTCACCGGCGGGAATGTTCACCGTGGCAGTGGCGCGCACGAGGGTGGGAAAGGCCCGGTCCGCCCGGATGCCCGTCGTAATATATTTCTGCGGCAATTCAAAAAATCCAAACACGTCCTCCTCGTAAGCTTCGGTCGCGACGAGCGTGCTTTCCGGCCATTCGCCCTTGGCCGGTAGCCCTGTTTCGCAAATCTCCACGAGCACTTTGCCCGCGGGGGCGGCGGCGCCCAGCCCGGCGGGGCGAATGGCATTCAATAATGCGATGAGGACTAAAAGACGGCGAAGCATGGCGGCGTGAAGAACGCGTGGGTCCCATCAAGCCGATTTGGCCGGCTTTGGCACGCTCCCCTTTATCCCACTTTCGTGCAGCCTCTCTTCCGCCACTCGCCCGACCAGCCGCGGCCACCTTCGCGCGCACCGGCTCAGCGCACTCCGGCGGGGCCCCTCCCTTCGTTTCCAAGGTCTCTTTTTATCACCGACCACCGCTGGGTCCCGCCAATCTTGGGGCGCGTGGCGCTGCGCTTGCCTCTGCGTTTGACTCTCTGTGAGCCGCGGACTCTCTTCCTCCTGGCATGTTTTCCTCCAGCCCCTTTTCTCGGTTGACCCTCTCGGCGGTAATCACCCTCACCAGCGTCATGGCGGCGTCGGCGGCCGAGCCGATTGATTTCAGCCGCCAGATTATGCCGATTCTGGCCGACGCCTGTTTCCGCTGTCACGGCCCCGATGCCGGCGCCCGCAAGGCGAAGTTGCGGCTGGATCAACGCGAGGGATTGTTTCGTACGCACGATGACGTCACGGTTGTCGTGCCCGGTCAACCGGCCGTGAGTGAACTGATTTTACGCATCATCAGCAAGGAGGCGGACGAGGTCATGCCGCCGCCTGATTCGAGCCGGCAGCTCAAGCCGGCTGAGATCGAGCTGCTCCGGCGCTGGGTGGCGAGTGGCGCGGCTTGGGGCACGCATTGGGCCTTCCAACCACCGACCCAGCCAACCCCGCCCAAGGTCGCCAAGGGCGCCTTGGCGCGACGCGTCCGCAATCCGATCGACCCGTTTATCTTTGCGCGCTTGGAGCAGGCGAAGTTAACGCCGGCCCCCGAGGCGACGCGGGCCGCGCTCATTCGCCGGGTGACGTTTGATCTTACCGGTTTGCCGCCCTCGCCGGCTGAGGTGACCGCCTTTCTCGACGACCGCGGGAGTGACGCTTACGAGCGTGTCGTGGACCGTCTGCTCGCGTCGCCGCGTTATGGCGAGCGTTGGGCCTGGGATTGGCTCGATCTCGCTCGTTACGCCGATACCAACGGCTTTCAAGGTGACCCCGAGCGCACGATGTGGCCGTGGCGCGACTGGGTCGTGAACGCGCTCAACGCCAACCTGCCTTTTGATCAGTTCACCATCGAGCAGCTCGCTGGCGACCTCTTGCCCGCCGCGACCCGCGACCAGAAGTTAGCGACCGGCTTTCATCGCAATAATATGTTCAACGGCGAGGGCGGCCGCATCGCTGAGGAAACCCGCGTCGAGAATGTCTTCGATCGCGTGGAGACCACCGCCACGGTCTGGCTCGGCGCCACCTTCACGTGTGCGCGGTGTCACGATCACAAATACGATCCCATCACCCAGCGCGACTACTTCGCGCTGTACGATATTTTTAACCAGATGTCCGAAACCGGTAGCGCTTCCGGCGGCGGGCGCAGCGGTCAGATCCTGCCGGCCTTGGATATGTCGACCGATGAGGAGCGCGCCCGCGTCAAGACGACCGCCGATAAACTCGAAGAAATCGCGAAAGGGGTCGAGGCTTTCGAATTGACTAAATTCCCGCGGCCCGAAGGCAAAACGACCTTCGATTCTCCGGTCGCCCAGAAACTCCCCGGCAATCTCCCGGTCACGCTCGCCAAGACCGCCGCCAACCGTCGCGGGGTGGACTCCCTGCTCGAGGCCATCCCGCATTTTAAGACCACCGATCCCGATCCCGAATACGCCGCGCTGCTGCAAAAATTGCTCAACGCGGTCCGCGCCCGCGATACCGCCGCCAATGGCGTCACCAAGGTCATGATCATGGACGAGCTGCCCAAGCGGCGCGATACGTTCATTCTCAACAAGGGTAACTACGAAAGTAAGACCGACGTGAAAGTGGTCGGCGCGATTCCCAGCCGGTTCGCGCGCACCCGCGCGGCCCCGTCGGTCCCCTCGGCCCGCGGCGGTGACCGCGCGCCGGTCGACTCCGCCACACCCCCTTTAAATCGCCTCGATCTCGCGCGCTGGCTCGTCTCGCCGGAGAATCCCCTCGCCGCCAGGGTCGCGATGAATCGCGCTTGGCAGGCATTTTTTGGCACTGGCCTCGTCAAGACGGCCGAGGATTTCGGCATGCAAAGTGAGCCGCCGTCTCACCCCGAATTATTAGACTGGCTCGCCACCGAATTCGTCACGCGCGGCTGGGATGTGAAGGCGCTCCATCGCTTGATGGTCACCAGCGCGACTTATCGGCAGTCCTCGCGCGTCAGCGCCTCCCTCCAGGAACGCGACCCCGAAAATCGGCTCCTCGCCCGCGGTCCCCGTTATCGGCTCCCGTCTTGGATGCTCCGTGATCAAGCGCTGGCGGCGGCGGGTCTCCTCGTGGCGCAGGCGGGTGGCCAATCCGTAAAACCGTACCAGCCCGCGGGCATTTGGGAGGAGGCGACCTTCGGTAAAAAAACCTATAAACAAGATCACGATTCCAGTCTTTACCGGCGCAGTCTTTATGTTTTCTGGCGACGCATCGTGGGCCCACCGACTTTCTTCGACGCCGGCGCGCGCCAAGTCTGCACGGTCAAGGTCGCTCGCACCAATACGCCGTTGCACGCGCTCGTGACCTTAAACGATACCGCCTTTGTCGAAGCCGCCCGCGTCCTCGCCCAAGTCACGACCGCGGCCGCCGTCAGCGAGGCCGATCGCCTCAATTACGCCTTCCGCGTCCTGACCTCGCGTCTGCCGACCAAACCTGAGCGCACGATTCTTCTCGGGCGCCTTGCGAAATTACGGGCGCAGTTCGCCGCCGATCCCGCCGCGGCCCGGCAGCTCGCGGCGGTCGGCGAGGCGGCTCGGCCCGAGTCACTCGACCCCGTTGAACACGCGGTGTGGACCGCCCTCTGCTCGCTGCTCTTCAATCTCGATGAAACCCTCTCCAAAGAGTAAACCCCGCGCGCGGTTTCGCCCGCCGGAGCCCCCGTCCGCGAACCGTTCCGGCGCGCCCGCCATCGCCCCGGCCCGCGCCGCTCACCCGGCTTCGATCCCGCCTCGCTCGCCCGTCTGCCCGCCCCATTTTTCGAACTCCTTTTCAATTTAAAGCTCATTCATCATGGATCCGTTTCTCGAAGCCCGCGCTTTGTCCACCCGCCGCCAGTTTTTTGGCCGCTCCGTCATGGGTGTCGGCACGGCCGCGCTGGCCTCGCTCCTCGGCCGCGGAAATCTCGTGGGCGCCGCGCCGAGTGCCGCCGTCAAGCCCCGCGGGCTTCCCGGTTTAGCTGATCTCCCGCACTTCGCGCCCAAGGCGAAGCGCGTGATTTATCTGTTCCAGAATGGCGCCCCTTCCCACGTCGATTTATTTGATTACAAACCCAAGCTGCGGGAGTGGCACGGGAAGCAGATTCCCGACGAGCTGACGGGCGGTCGGCGATTTTCCACGATGACGGGTAACCAGACGGCTCGGCCGGTCCTCGCGGAAATTACGAAGTTTGCCCAACACGGAAAATCCGGCGCGTGGGTCTCGGATTTTTTGCCGAAAATCGCGGAGATCTCCGATGATCTTTGCTTCGTGAAATCGATGCACACCGAGGCCGTCAATCATGCGCCCGCGATCACGTATTTCATGACCGGCTCCGAGATGGCGGGGCGCCCTTCGATGGGTGCTTGGTTGAGCTACGGTCTCGGCAGCGAGACGGAGGAGTTGCCAGCTTTTGTAGTCATGACTTCGCGCGATAAGGAAGCCAGCTGCGGCCAGATTTTCTACGATTTTTACTGGGGCAGCGGTTTCCTGCCCACCAAATATCAGGGCGTGGCCTTCCGCGGCGCGGGCGATCCCGTCCTCTATCTTTCTAATCCGCAGGGTCTCAGCCGCGAGGTCCGCCGCGGGATGCTCGACGATCTCGCCCAACTTAACGAAATCAAGCGCGCCGATTTTGGCGACCCCGAGATTGCCACCCGCATCGCTCAATACGAGATGGCCTACCGGATGCAGGCGAGCGTCCCCGAGCTCACCGATTTTTCCAAGGAGTCGCCGGCCGTGCTGGAGCGTTACGGCCCCGAGGTCAGGCGGCAGGGCAGCTTCGCCTATAATTGCCTCATGGCGCGCCGCCTCGCTGAGCGCGGCGTCCGGTTTATCCAAGTCATGCACGCGGGCTGGGATCAGCACCGCAATCTCAACTCGCAACTTAAAATTCAATGCGAAGACACCGATGCGCCTTCCGCCGCCTTGATCCGCGATCTCAAGGAACGCGGGCTCCTCGACGACACGTTGGTCGTCTGGGGCGGTGAGTTTGGCCGTACGCCCTTCCTCCAGGGTAAAATCGACGATGTTAAACAATGGGGCCGCGATCATCACCCGTACGCCTTCTCGATTTGGCTGGCCGGTGGTGGCGTCAAACCGGGTTTTACTTATGGCGCGACCGACGACTTTGGTTTCAACGCTCTCGAGAACCGCGTGCATGTGCACGATCTCCAAGCGACGATTCTTAATCAACTCGGGCTCAATCACGAGCGTCTCACCTACAAATTCCAAGGCCGCAACTATCGCCTTACTGACGTGCATGGAAAGGTGGTGAACGCGATTCTCAGCTAGCGCGGGCGCCCGATCTTCCCTCGAGCCGCTTGCGAGGCGGGCTGAAGTCGAGGCGTTGGCCCGGGGAATTTCTAAAACGGATCATCGACATCGCCCCATTTGCCATAAAATCTTTGTCCATGTTCTTCTGTCTCGGCGCCGCCACGCGCGCTCGGTTGGCCACCCCCGCCGGCGTCTCAACGTTCCCCCACCGGCCCACGCCATGAGCATTTGGCCCAAACTGCGCCCGTTACCGCGGCTGAATCGCCCAGCTGAGTTGGCCCTGGCCATCGAGGCGACTTTGGGCGAGGGCGCGATTTGGGACGCGGCTGCGCAACGCCTGCTCTGGGTCGATATCACCGAGAGACGGCTCATGCGCTTCGACCCCGTTTCCCTTACCAACGAAGTTTTCCAACTCAACTCCCGGATCGGTACCGTGGTGAATACCGCGCGCGGCGATCTGCTCATCGCGCTGCAGGAAGGCGTGGCGCGCTTCGATCCCCGCACCGGCCTCGTCTCCGATTTGCGCTGCCCCGTCGGTCACGATGCCACCCGGATTCGCTTCAATGATGGTAAGTGTGATCCGCGCGGCCGCTTTTGGGCGGGTACGATGGCCTTGGATTTTACTCCCCAGGCGGGCGCCCTCTATTGCTTTGAGGCCGATGGCACCATCCACCAGCGCGCGAGCCAGGTCTCAATTTCCAACGGCCTCGTTTGGAGCCCGGATCTGCGGTTCATGTACTACATCGATTCCGGTTCGCTGAATATCGACTTGTTCGAATACAGCGTTGAAACCGGCACCATTAAAGGTCGTCGCCCCACCGTCCGTTTGCCCAAGGGTTTGGGTACTCCCGATGGCATGACGCTTGATGCCGAGGGCATGATCTGGGTGGCCTTTTGGGGGGGCAGCTCCGCCCTCCGCATCGATCCACAGACCGCTTTCATCATCGAGCGGATTAATGTGCCGGCGCCCCATGTCACGTCGTGCGCCTTCGGCGGACCCG
Source organism: Opitutus sp. GAS368 (assembly GCA_945903465.1). GTDB lineage: Bacteria > Verrucomicrobiota > Verrucomicrobiia > Opitutales > Opitutaceae > ER46. The sequence goes on along the minus strand of CAMDOF010000140.1, from coordinate 4,710 downwards.
GTCTCAAATCCCTCTATATCACCACCGCTCGCGAGGGGCTCTCGCCGGAGCAGCTCGCGGCTTTCCCACTCTCAGGTTCCCTCTTCGTCGCTCATCTCGAGGTGGGTGGCGTGCCGGCTTTCGTCTACGCGGGTTAAGCAGCGGGGATTTTCCGGTCCCTCATCCTCCGGTCGAAAATCGGCGGAAGGAAAACAGCACCTCGGTGGGGCCGCTCCGCGCTCGTTGGCCCGCCCCACTTAAATCAGCGAGGGACCTGAAATTCCCTCCCGTGACTTAGCGTTTTGGCAGCACAGTTTGCGTGGAGTCGCGCGGGAGCACGGGTAAGGTCGAGGAGGCGTCTGCGCGCGAGCTGATTGCGGAGAACTTGCATCTAAAATCTGGAAGCCAGTTTTCCAGCCCGGATATTTCATACCCAACTTGACCCAAGGCATTTCACCGCGAGCACGGCGCCCCGCCCACCGAAGTCACCGAGCGGACAAGGAGTTTGGCTCCGTGACCTCGGTTCGGACCTCGGTGCGCTCTGTGAAAAAAAGATTTTCTCAGAAAAGTGTGATTGATGCGGGCTAGCACCGCCCGCCCCAAAACAAGTTTTGGCCGTGACCGAAAAAAAACGACCCAACCTTGCACCCCCCACGCTTAACCAAGGGTATTTCCCAGGCATAAACTCTCCGGCGGCGAGAAGAGGTCGGAAATTTTTCTGTCCAGAATTTTTCGGTCGAGAGCGTCCGGATCAAAATGCAGGGAAGCCGCCCATCCCGTTTCCCGGCAATAATCATCGGCCCGTGCCCGCCCACCCCTGACTGCAGTTACCAGAAACGGCGACGCGCCGGCGTCAGAAATCGCGTGAAAGCGGCACTTGACCGGAGCCGCGCCAGCTTCGATTCTGTTCCTAAGCCCCTTGGTATTTCCTATTGGAAATGCCACGTCCCCCCCCGGCGCCCCCGAATCATGAAACGAAAACTCCCCCTTGCCCTGCTGTTCGGCTTCATCGCCCTCACCTTCGTTCGCACCCCGGCCGCGATGGCCGCGATGGCCGAGGAGACGCGGGTCGGTGCCGTCCAGCACGCCGGCACCATTACCGGTCGCGTCCAGAACGGGGAGACCGGCCAGTACCTCAACAACGCGCGCGTCGCCCTCAAGGGAACCAGCGTGCTCGCGTTCACCGACCAGACCGGCACCTATCGGCTGGTGGGCGTGCCAAAGGGGAGCATCGTGCTCGAGGCGTTCTATACCGGGCTCGAGGCGCAGCAGGTCACGCTGGAGGTCGCGGCGGGGCAGGGGCGGGAGCATAATTTCCAGCTGGGCTTCGGCAAGGTGGTGACCCTCGACAAGTTCACCGTGAAAGCCGCCGCGGATCTCGAAACGATCGCGACGAATGAACAGCGGTTCGCCTCTAACCTCAAACTCGTCGCGGCGCCGGGCGAAAATGAATTCGTGCTCGAGGGCAATGTCGGCGAGTTCATGAAGTCTCTCCCTGGCATCAGCGCAGAGTACAGCGACGTCGAAATCATGGGGGTTTCCGTGCGGGGCTTCGGGAGCAACGTGGTGGGGATCAGCTTGGACGGGCACAATCTGGCGGGCGCCAACTACACGGGTTCGGCCCGCAGTTTCCAGACGCCCAACCTGTCGATGAACAATATTTCCCGGGTCGAGATCACCAACGTGCCGACCCCGTCCACTCCCGCCGATTCCCTTGGCGGATCGGTCAATCTGGTGACGAAGAGCGCCTTCGAGCGCAACCGGACTCAATTGAGCTACAGCGTTTTCCTCTCGGCGAATCAGCACGCCATGAATTTAAGCCCGATCCCGCACACCTCCGATCGGGAAATCTACAAGGTTCTTCCCGGCTATACCCTGGACTATACTTTGCCGGTCAATAAAAACTTCGGCCTCGTGCTGTCGGCCAACAGTTCGAATATCTACAACACCCAGACTTCGGTCTTTAGTAAGACCTACAACGGCGCCGGCACCGCCACGGGGGCGTCGTTCAGCCAGCCCTACCTCCAGACCGCCACCCTAGTGTACGGCCCCCAGGTTACCAATCGCAATGGCGGCAGTATCAAGGCCGATTGGCGGACCAATCCCCATGGCGTCCTCTCCGTCGGTCTCCAGGCCTCCCACTACTCGAATTATTTCTGCACCTACACCTGGACGCCCACCGTGGGCGCGATCGGAACGTCCACCATCGCCGGTGGCGTCCCGCTGACCTTCGGGGAAAATTTTACGCGCGGCGCGACCGGCCAGGGCAACGTGTCCTTCGGCGGAGGCGGCACCCGGCACGGGGTGAACTCGCTGGGTGGAAATGCCCGCTATCGCTACGATGACGGCATCTGGCGGATCGATGTCGGATTCGCGCAGTCGGCGGCGCGGGTGGCCTTTCGCCAGACGGGCGACGGGCATTTTTCCGGCCTGACTATCACGATGATGAATCCGGTCCGGGTAAATTTCACGGGGGTGACGCCCGGCGGGCCGGCCGGCATCGAGGTCTTCGACAACGCCAACCGGCCGGTCGATATCAGTGATCCCAATAGTTACCGGCTGACGGCGGCGGCCGGCAGTCCGCGGGATGTCAAGAGCGACGTCAAAGGCGGCGACGTCAACCTGCGCCGGCACTTCGATCGTTTCGGATTCCCGTTGGCGATTCAGATGGGGACCCGGCAATCCGTGCAGGAGAACGACAAGCGGTTTGAATCCGTCAACTGGACGTACAACGGGCCCAACGGCAACGCCACCACGGTGCCGCAATCGTATGCGCCCTACATGAATATCATCGCCAACCAGCGACTGGAAACTGCCGGGCCGGACTTCATCCAGAACCTGCCGTGGCCTTCGGCGGTGAAGGCATGGGATGCCTTCCAGAAAAATCCGAACCTGTTTTCGAAGACGGCGGCGCAACTGGTCGCGGAGGAAACGGCCCGGATTACAAATTCGGAGTATATTCAAGAGACGGTGTCGGCCGCGTACTTTCAAACTGACCTGCGCCTGCTGAAAAACCGGCTGACCGTGGTGACGGGTGCCCGGTATGAACAGACGAAGGACACCGGTCTCGGGCCGCTGGTCGACGCGGGCGCCGCTTTTCAACGCCTGCCGAGCGGGGCGTTTGCCCGCGATGCGGCCAGTAACCGGATTCGGGTGCCGGCCGCGGGTGCGGCGGGGTCGATGGAGGAACTGCGTCTGACCCGCAAGGAACGCGCCTATCAGGCGACGCGCACCTATGACGGCTATTACCCCAGCCTCAACGCCAGCTACCTCGTGAGCGACAACTTCCAGGTCCGGCTCGGTTATGCGGATACGTATGGCCGTCCCGATTTCAGCCGGATCATCCCGAACGCCACCATCAGCGAGGCGAATTTGACGGAGCTGCAGTACAACGATCCCTCCGTGGTGCGGGGCACGATCACCATCCGGAACACGGCGCTCAAGCCGTGGACGGCGAAGAATTACGATGTGTCCCTAGAGTATTACACCGATCAGGGCGGGCTCGTGACGGTCGGGGTCTTTCGCAAGGATTTGAAGAATTTTTTTGCCAACATCGTGAAGCCGGCCACGGCGGCGGATTTGCAGGAGCTGGGCTTTGAACCGGCCTATGTGGGGTGGACGCTCTCGACCCAGATGAACACCGACAGCGCGCGGGTGGACGGGCTGGCGCTCAACCTCAAGCAGTCGCTCGGCCGGCTCGGCAGCTGGGGTCGTTACTTCTCGGTTTTTGCGAACAGCACGAGTCTCAAGCTCATCGGCAGCCGCGAGACGGATTTCACCTCGTTCATCAAGAGCAGCGCGAACTGGGGATTCAACTTCACCCGCGAACGGTTCGATTTCATGGCACGGTGGAATTATCGCGGCGAACAGAAAGGCGCGGCGATCACGGCGTTGGGGCCGGATGCATTCCGTTATACCGGGGCCACGACCATGCTCGATCTGAATGCCGACTACCGCCTCAAGAAGCAGCTGTCGTTCTTCATCAGCGTCCGCAACGTGTTCAATCTGGATCGGCTCCAGTTCGGCTGGGGCTCGCAAACCCCGGAGTACGCGAAACAGAATTTCACCCGCGAATACGGGACGCAATATACGGCGGGCATCAAAGGGACGTTTTGATCCCGGGTGTCGCCTCTCACGTGGAGTTGCCCCAAGCCGCGGCGCGGCGGCCGGGGTTTCGAGCGGTCGGCCGAGCATCGCGCCTGGGCTGGTCAGGGGAGGGTGGGCATCCAAAATTGGCGCAAAAAACATCGCTGGGAGGCCCGGGGCGGCCCGCCGGGAGGGCCGGGGCGAAGCTCGGTTTCAGGGACGCGCGCGCCGTAGGGCTACGCGCACTACAGGGCTACGCGCACGACAGGGCTACGCGCACGACAGGGCTACGCGCGCGCCGTAGTGCTACGCGCACTACAGGGCTACGCGCACGACAGGGCTAAATCGCCCGCCGTGCGCGCGCCGCGATTTCAGCGGCGCGCGTGAAGCATTTTTTGTAACCCAATAGGTTAACTGCTCAGGTCGATTCCCGCCCATCACGAGCACCGATCACCTCTGGCGCGGTGACCATAGCAGGGTCCGCCCATAGGGGTCCGCACATAGGGGTCCGCACATAGGGGTCCGCACATAGTGGTCCGCACAGTCCCCTGTGCGGGTCCGAGTCAGCATACGCAGGCCTTCCGCACTCGATCCCCGCGAGGCGTCGCAAGGTAGGGGCGAAGTGCGGCTCTGAGTCAGGAGACG
>CAMDOF010000139.1 GCA_945903465.1 Opitutus sp. GAS368 | reverse complement strand
GGAGGAGCCGGGAGCGGGGCGGAGGGCTTGGGCCGAAAGCGTGGCGAGCGCGGCGGCGCGGGTCGGCGAGCGTGGCGGTGCGGGTCGGCGAGCGCGGCGGTGCGGGCGGCGAGCGCGGCGGTGCGGGTCGGCGAGCGTGGCGGTGCGGGCGGCGAGCAATGGCGGGTAGTCGGCATCAGGGAGGAGTTTTTTCGGATGGGGCATCATCTCAAACGGTCCGTCCCAGGCGGGGCCGCCCTCCTATTTGGGGACGAGGTGCATGAGGAGGTGCGGGAGTTTATCGGAGCAGGCGCCGTCGTTGATTTTGTTAGGGGCGAAGGCGACCTTCAGGGCGTGGGCGGCGTGGGCGACGTGGGCGGTGTGGGCGACGTCCTGCATGATCAGGGGAGTTCGGGTGCGGCGAGTTCGAAGAGCTTGTTGACGTGCCCCTGGTAGGCCACGAGGCACCGTCCGCGGTGGGTTTGTTCCTTAAACAAGTCCAGCAGGAAGACCTGCAGCGAGGTGATGGGAATCATCACGTCATGGAGGCGTTGGTCGCGGCGGCAGTAGAGGCAATCAGGGAGAGGCATCCTGCGGAGGCGTGAGGATATCTGTTAAGAGCGCGGCGACCGTGAATTTTTGGCCGGTATTTTTAAGGGAAATTTTGGCGCAGGGAGCTTGCCTGCTTGCGCCACGCGTGAAGGTAGGCCTATTGGTTTTCAATTGTTCTGCGTTTCTCTATGACCGATTTTTCGTCCTCTGACCCTTATGCATCGCGCCCGCAATGGCTGCAGCGGAATGCCACTGCGGTTTCCGCGCTGGTGGTTTTTACGTTGACGGTGATTTTGGGCGTGGGGGCTTTCCCGCCTTTTAAGGCACCGGAGTTTGCGTACGCGATGCTGGTGCCGGGAATTTTCTGGGCGTACCGACGCCCGGATTTTAAAATTTATGTGGGCACGATGCTGGCGGCACAGGTGGTGTTGTGGACGGTTTTGTTGGGATGGTTGCATCACGTGACGTGGGGTGGGTTGATTTTACTGGGACCGCTCGTCGGGGCGTGGGTGGGCGCTTGGTATTTAGCGGCGTGGTGGGCGTTGCGGCGGGTGGTCGGGCTGGCGACGCCAGTGCGGTTGGCGGTGGTGCTGGGCTTGGCGGGGCTGTGGGTGGTGATTGAGTGGACGCGCACCTGGATACTTGGCGGTTTTCCGTGGTTGCCGTTGGCGGCGAGTCAGTGGGAGCGGGTCAGTATTCTGCAAATTGCGGCTTACACGGGATCCTACGGAATTTCGTTTGTACTGGTGATGATGAATTTGGGATTTGGCGCGTATGCGCACCGGCTTTTTTTTGAAGGAGCGACTGGTTTTAATCGGCGGAGCCAAGAATTTTTTCTAGCGCTATTTTTGTTGCTCGTGTGTGTGTCGGTGCACTTCACGGAGTCGTTTAATCGCCGTGGTCATGCGCGGCCAGTGGGTCGGGTGGCGTGGGTGCAACCTTACATTCCGCAGGAAGTGAAATGGGAGCCGGTGCGGGCGGAGGGGATTCTGGACGTGTTGGGGAAATTGACGTTGGAAGCGGCGGCGACGCGGCCGGATCTGGTGATGTGGCCGGAAGCGGTGACGCCGCTGGCGGTGCGCGGCGAGGCGGCGGCCGCGGGTTTTGTCGCGGATTTGGCGAAGCGGACGAAGATTCCGTTGTTGCTTGGATCGGTGGCGGTGGAGCAGGCGGGCACGCCGGCGGAGGCGTGGTATAACGGGGTCTTTTTGGTGACGCCGGGCGAAGGGGTGGCGAAAAGATATTATGCGAAACGGCAATTGGTGGCCTTTGGGGAATTTGTGCCGCTGCGTCCGGTCTTGGGTTGGTTGTCGAAGTTTGTGCCGATCGGCGGAGATTTTTCGCGAGGCGATGAACCCTCCTTGTTGCTGGTCCCGATGCGGGTTGAGCACGTGGTGGTGGGGCCCCTGATTTGTTATGAAGATACGTATCCGCAGCTCGCGCGTTCGAGTGTGCGCGGAGGGGCGGGGTTATTGACGGTGGTGACGAACAACGGCTGGTTTGGTGAAGGCGGCGCGGCATACCAGCACGCGGCGCATTCGGTGTTGCGCGCGGTGGAAAATCGGCGGCCGGTGCTGCGCTGTGGCAACGGTGGCTGGAGCGGCTGGATTGATGAGTTTGGGGTGGTGCGCAAAGTGGTGACCAACGCGGCGGGCACGATTTATTTTCGGGGGACGCAGACGGCTGAAGTGAGTCGTGATGCGCGGTGGATGGATCGCCCGAGTTTTTATACTGAATATGGAGATTGGTGGGTGCTGGTTTCTGTCGGGCTCGGGTTTTTGGGGTGGTCACTCCTGAAGATGAGCGATCCGGCTGCGGGAAAAAAGGATGGGGTGATCTAAAAGTGGTCCGCGGGGGGGCCGGCCGCGGCCAAGCCGCAGCGGACTTGCGGTGCTGAAGGAAGGTGGGCAGCAACGGTTCATGCCTTTACGTTACGCTGCCGCCGATTTGATTTCTTTCGCGGGTAATTTGCTGGAGAAAGCGGGGTTGGAGGGGAGCAAGGCGGAAGCCGTGGCGGTGATTTTGGTGGAAGGTGATTTGCTCGGGCACACGACGCACGGGTTGGCGCTGCTGCCGGCGTATCTGGGTGAGATTGCGAACGGTGGGATGACGCGGACCGGCGAGCCGGAGGTGGTGGCGGATTTTCCTGCAGCGGTGACGTGGGATGGGCGGCGTTTGCCTGGACCGTGGCTGGTGGGGCGCGCGCTTGAGCTGGCGATCGTGCGAGCCAAGTTAAACGGCGTGTGCGCGGTCGCGATCCGGCGCAGTCATCACATTGGTTGTCTTGCGGCTTATTTAAAGCGCGTGACGGATGCAGGGTTGATGGTGCTGCTAACCTGTTCGGATCCCAACGTGTGCAGTGTCGCTCCCTTCGGCGGGCGCCGTGAAGTGTTTACGCCCAATCCCGTGGCGGCGGCGTGGCCGACCGCGGGTGATCCGGTGATGGTGGATATCTCGATGTCGATCACGACGAACGGCCTCTCGAAGCGGCTGCACACTGCGGGGAAACGCTTTCCGGGCCCATGGGCCCTGACGGCGGGAGGGGCGGCGACGGACGACCCTGCGGTGTTATTTGAGAACCCGCCGGGCACGCTTCTGCCGATCGGCGGGTTGGATCATGGCCACAAAGGGTATGCGCTGGCGTTGCTGGTGGAGGCGTTGACGGGGGCCTTGGCCGGTCATGGACGAGCGGACGCGAAGGCCGGTTGGGGGGCGACGGTCTACATTCAAGTGTTCAACCCCGCGTGCTTTGGTGGGGCGGAGGAATTTCTCCGGCAGAGCACGCATGTGGCGGAGGCGTGCCGGGCGACCCCACCGCTCGAGGGTGGAGCGAAGGTGCGCTTGCCGGGTGAAGCCGGCCTGCGCCGCCGAGCGGAGCAGTCAGCGCACGGGGTGAATTTACAAGAAAGTGTTCTCCCGGCGATTTTACCTTGGAGCACGCGGCTCGGCGTACCGCTGCCGTCCGCGCGGGCCGGGCGCGAGTAATTTTAAAATAGCTGGGTCGGCGGAGCGGGTGGTGCGCGGGACCCAGGGAGCGATTGAGGTTGGGTCGACCGATGTCGCGGCGGGCTTGGGCGGGAGAGGCACGGTCGGTGCGGAGGGGGGTGGTGGGACCGGTGGATTAGCGGTCACGAGTTGATTTCCTCGCTTGCCGTGGACGCGCGGTGGCTTGGGTGGCAGGATGCACGAACGCGTGTTTTTCGGGCACCGCGATTTACCGGCTGACATTTTCGTAGCGGCCTCGCAGAAACGGCGGGCACCATGACCCGCACTGACCTTCATCGCGCCCGTGAAGCGCTCAATTCTTTTGTAGTGGAAACGCCCTCGTGGGGATTTGCCGATACGGGCACGCGCTTCGGGAAGTTTTTTCAAGATGCGGCGGCAATTGATTTTGGCGATAAAGTGGCGGATGCCGGCCATGTGCACGCGCTCACGGGTTGCTGTCCGACGGTGGCGGTGCACGTGCTCTGGGATTTCAAGGCGGGTGAGGATCCGAAAGCGGCGGCGCGGTTGGCGCGTCGGCACGGGGTGAAAATTGGGGCGATCAATCCGAATCTTTTTCAGGATCAGGGTTACAAGTGGGGATCGTTTGGAAATAATGATCCGAAGGTGCGTGCGGCGGCGTTGCAGCACTGCGTGGATTCGGTCGCGCTTGGGCAGGCGGTCGGCAGCGAGTATCTCTCGTTGTGGTTTGCGGACGGCACCAATTACCCGGGGCAAGGCAGTATTCGCGGCCGGAAGCACGCGTTTGAGGAATCGCTTCGGGCGTTGCACGCCGCGTTGGGTCCGAAGCAGACGATGCTGGTGGAGTACAAGCCGTTTGAACCGGCGTTTTATGCGACGGATATTGCGGACTGGGGAATGGCCTTGTTGTTGGCGAAGAAGGCGGGCCCGCGGGCCAAGGTGCTCGTCGACACGGGCCATCACTACAGCGGGCAGAATATTGAGCAGATTGTCGCCTGGCTACTCGACGAAGACATGCTGGGAGGATTTCATTTTAACGACCGTCGGTACGCGGACGATGACCTCACGCTCGGCTCGATTGATCCTTATCAGATCTTTCGAGTTTTTCACGAGATCCACGCGTTTGCGGCGGATCGGCGGCGGTGGCCGAAAATCGCCTACATGATTGACCAGTGTCATAATGAGAAAGGGAAAATCGAGGCGACGATTCAGACTGTGGTGATGGCGCAGGAGCTGTATGCGAAGGCGGCGTTGGTGGATCAGCAGGCGCTGCGGCGTGCGCAGGCGAAGAACCAAGTGGTCGATGCGGAACTGCTCTTGAAGAAGGCGTTTTTTACGGATGTGGCGCCGGCGTTGGCGGATTGGCGGAGGGCGAATTCCCTGCCAGCGGATCCGCTGGTCGCGCATCGCCGCAGTGGCTACGAGCGGGTGGCGGCCGCGGACCGGAGGCGGCGCCGGCAAGAACGTGGTCTCACGCGTGGCGGGAGCTTTGCCTGAGCAGGCAGCGGTGGGCCGTTCTGGGCAACGCGGCCGCGTGGGCCGACGTGGGCTCAGCGCCTAACGCGGGGCGTGGACGGAGAATTTCATTTTTCGGACGATCCGGCGAAGTAGCCAAGGGAGGAAGCGCTGGAGATAAATTCCGCAGATTTCCCAGCGGCCGACGTAGATTTCATCACTGGCGCGGTCGACGGCGCGGAGAATGGCGGCGGCGCAGCGTTGCGGGCTAATTCCGGAACGGAGTGCGGTGGAGGGGCCCCGAGTTTTTTCGCCACGGGGGCCGAGAGCGTTTTCGGCGATGGCGGTTTTGACATAGCCGGGGCACACGACGGTGACCTTGAGGCCCTCGGGTGACAGCTCGGCGCGAAGCGAATCAAAATAGCCGTGCAAGGCATGTTTGGCGGCGGCGTAGGTGGAACGGCCAGGGGTGCCGAGATGGCCCATGACGCTGCTGATAACCACGATATGGCCGGAGCGTTGCGCACGCATGGCCGGCAGCACGGCTTTGGTGAGTGCGACGGGGCCGAAGTAGTTGACCTCCATCAAGGCGCGCTCGACCTCGGTAGTGGTGTCGGCGGCGAGGGCGCGCTGGCCGCTGCCGCCGTTGTTGATCAGCACGTCGATGCGCCCGTGGCGGGCGAGCACGGTGCCGACCGCGGCGGCGAAGGTCTCGCTCGCGGTGAGGTCGAGCGGGAGGATGGTGTGACGTTCCGGGTGGAGGCAACTTTGGCCGACCCGGGCCAACTCGTCGGGTCGGCGGCTGGAGAGGACGAGGTGGGCGCCCTCGCGCGCGAAAGCCTGAGCGGTGGCCTCGCCGATGCCCGAGGAGGCCCCGGTGACCCAAACGATGCGTTCGGAAAATTTCATGGGGCGGTGGTGATGAGGCCGTGGGTGCGGCGAAGGCCAACGGCCGTTGGCGGGCCGAGTCGGCGATCGGTTAGCACGCGTAGACGCCACCGTTGATATCGAGCGTGGCGCCGGTGATGAAACCGTCGAATTCGCTGGCGAGGAAGACGGCGGCGCGGGCGACATCGTCGGCCTGACCACCGCGGCCCAAAGGAATGCTCGCGATGGTGGCGAGGGCGGCCGCGGGTGTGGTGTGGGTATTATGAAAGTGGGTACCCAGAATGAGGCCGGGCGCGAGGGCGTTGACGCGAATGCCTTGCGGCCCGAGCTCGGTGGCGAGGGCGCGGGTGAAAGTGAGGACGGCGCCTTTGGCGGTGGCGTAGGCGATCGAGCCGGTGTGGCCGCCCTTGCGCCCCGCGAGGGAGGCCAGATTAACGATACTGGCTCCGCCGTGAGCGCGGGCCGCGGCCGCGAGATGGGGGAGGGCGGCCCTCGTGGTTTTGCGGAGGCTGGCAAGGTTGAGCGACAGGGTGTCGGCCCAGAACGTGTCGGCGGCGTCGGCGAACGATTTCCGCGCGATGAGGGCACCCGCATTATTAATGAGGATGTCGAGCCCGCCGAGAAATTCGACGGCGGTGGCGACCACGCGTGCGCATTCTTCGGTCCTGGTTAAGTCGGCGCTGAGAGTGGTGCAACGGCGGCCGAGGGTGGTGGCCTCGGTGAGGAGTGCGCGGGCGGCGGCGTCGCTGGTTTTATAATGGACGACGACGTCGCAGCCGGCGAGGAGGAGCCGTTGGCTGATGGCGAGACCGATGCCTTGAGCGCCCGCGGTGACGAGAGCGCGTTTACCGAGAAGTTTAGAATGCACGGATTGAGGGTAGGGGAACTTGAAACATTGGGCGGGCGAGGTGGGGTGAGGAAAGCGGTGGCGGAAAAGGTGCGGGCGAGAGATGATCAAGGCCCGGGGCGCGGGCGTGGTGGGTTCAGGAACGGTTGAGCCCGTAGATGGTGGCGTTGAGGACGGCGGCGAAGGACACCCAAGCGACGTAAGGAGCCCAGAGCCAGCCGGCGACGCGATCGATGCGCCAGAAGCGAACCAAGGTAAAGACCAGCAAAGTCCAGAGCGCGGCGATATCGAGAAGGGCGAGGTCGGGGCGGCGCCAAGCGAAGAAGCAAAGCGACCAAAGTGCGTTGAGGCCGAGTTGGGTGCCATAAACTCTCCAGACGGAAGGAGCGGTCGAGCCGATTTGAATTCGCCAGACTCGCCAGGCGGCGACGGCCATCGCGGTGTAGAGGCAGCTCCACACGGGACCGAATATCCAGCCGGGGGGATTCCACGAAGGCTTGTTAAGTGAAGGGTACCACGACCGCACGTTTTCAAAAGTGGCGGCGGATCCGATGGCGCCGGCGGCAAAAGTTACGATGAGGAAAAACGCGAGGGTTAGGTAGGGTCGCTGGGGCATGGTTCGGAATGAGCGGCAGGGAGAGAGGGGAGAGCGTAGCGGTACCGGTCTGCGCCGCAAGCCGGCGTCTTCATCGGGCGATTCCGAGAGGAGCGGGTGGTGGGGCCCGCGAGCGGTCACCGAACGGCAACGTTCACTCGCGCACGCTCGCGGCGATGAAGGCAACCGAGCGAAACAACTGCTCATTTAGCGCTGACGGTGCGGAGACGGTGGGGCGGTTGTGACCGGAAGGCGGTCGTGCGGCGCGGGCATCCGCGTGCTCTCTGGCGCAGAAACCTTTTTGAGTTTCCCGCGTTTTCTGCACTATGCGCAGCCCCTTGCTAAAAAAAATAGTCACGGTTGGCGGCCTACTTGGGTGGGCGGTCCTCCGGTCCGCTGAGCCCGCTGCTCCGGCGGGGACGGTCGTGCCGCCGGCACTTAAGGCGTGGCCGAAGCAGGATGCCCAAGGAAATCCGATCCGGTATGCGGTGACCGGGCACGTCTCAAACTACGATGAGGCGAAGGTGGGCGGCTATGTTCTGCCGGATCCGTTGTTGCGCTTGAACGGGCAGCGGGTGCGCGACGCCGCGACGTGGTTTGACGAGAGGCGCCCGGAGATTTTGCGTCTTTATGAACAGGAAATTTTTGGGCGGGTGCCGGCGCTGGTGCCTGCCGTGACTTTTGCGGTGGTCGCGACGGATGAGCGGGCGTTGGCTGGCAAGGCGGTGCGCAAACATATTGTGGTGACCTTCGGGGCAGGGGCGGGTCGCACTCAGGTCAACGTCGTGATGTATTTACCGGCTAAGTCCCGCCAACCGGTGCCGGTGTTGCTGCAGCTCTTATTTGGGGCACCCCCGGGCTTGGCGACAACCGCTGGCGCGGAAAGCCCGCCGGCACCGGCGCGGAAGGGGCCGGTGGAACATGGGCCGATCGAGGAACTGCTCGCCCGCGGTTACGGGTATGCACTTTTTAAATACACGGAAATTGCCGGTGATACTGCGGCGGGCCATTTGAGTGGCGTCCGCCGCCTCGCCCTGGCACCCGGGCAGGAGCAACCGGCGGATGATGATTGGGGCGCGATCGCGGCCTGGGCCTGGGGGACGAGTCGCGTGCTGGATTATCTGGAGACAGATCGGGCGGTGGACGCGAAGCGGGTGGGTTTGATCGGGCATTCGCGACTCGGTAAAACGGCGCTTTGGGCGAGTGCGCGGGATCCGCGGTTTGCCCTGGCCTTCGCGAGTTGCAGTGGAGAGATGGGGGCGGCGCTCTCGCGGCGTGATTTTGGGGAGAGTGTGGACGATATGGTGGCCAACTTGGGTTGGCAGTTCGCCGGTCGCTTCAAAAAATACTCGGGTCATTGGCATGATCTTCCGGTGGATGCGCACATGCTGATCGCGCTGTCGGCGCCTCGGCCGGTTTTTGTGACTGGCGGATCGCAGGATCTCTGGGCGGATCCGCACGGTGAGTTCCTCGCGCAAGTGGCGGCGGGGCCAGTCTATCGCTTGTTGGGCGGCAAGGACCTTGGGGTAACCCGGTTGCCGCCGCTCGACTCGCCTCTGGTCAAGGGTGATCTGGGTTTCCATTATCACACCGGCGCGCACACCCTTACGCCGGCAGATTGGCAGGCCTTCCTCGAGTTTGCAGAGCGTACGCTCCGACCCAGTTTGTGAACTGCGGTGGCGGGGCGACGGATCCGGCGGGGCGAGGCTGCCTCGAAAATCGGGCAGGCTTTTCTGAGTTTTATGAGGTTAGTTCGGGCGGTCGGCCATTTTTTAGGGAAGGTGCACCAGCACTGGAGGCGGACCGGACTGCGGTGATGGGGCCCGCCGGCGGGGTGGGTTATCGGTGGGGTGGGTTATCGGTGGGGGGCGCCGGCGAAACTTTCTGCACGCGCAGGATTGACCGCCCGCGTTTCGTCGTGAACGATTTCCTCGCTTCTTTCTAGCGATGCGTGCGTCTTTCGGCTCGCGTCGTCACGACAAATCAACCTCCCCAGTCTCCTCATCATGAACAATTGGTCACGTAAGGATTTTCTTAAAACTTCACTCTTGGGTGGCAGTGCTGCCCTTTTTGCCGGCCATGGTCGGCTCTATGGTCAAACCTCGCCCGCCGCGGGTAGCGCCAATGGCGACGTACGCGTGGGCTGTGTCGGCATCAACGCGCAAGGTGCGGGGCACATGCGCGATTATGTGACGGGTAAGATCAAGGGAGCCCGGCTCGTCGCAATTTGTGATGCGGACGAGGCGGTGTTGAACCGTCGGAAAGCTGACTGTGAGAAAGAGGGTGGTAAGGTCGCCACGTACCGTGACTACCGCAAGATGCTCGAGAGTAAGGAAATTGACGCGATTGTGATCGCGACGCCCAACCACTGGCATTCCCTGATGACGATTTGGGCGCTGCAGGCGGGTAAAGACGTGTACGTCGAAAAGCCTTTGTCGCACAATATTTGGGAAGGCCGTCAAGCGGTCGAAGCGGCGAAGAAATACAGCAAGCAAATCGTGCAAGCGGGCACGCAGAATCGTTCTTCGCAGGATATCAAGGAAGCGATCGCTTACATCAAATCGGGTAAGCTGGGCGCGATCAAGTGGGTGCGGGGCACGTGCTATAAACCGCGCGACAGCATCGGCCTGACGACCGGGCCGCAGGCGGTCCCGGGCACGGTGGATTACGATCTTTGGACGGGTCCGGCGGATCTGACGCCGCCGCGTCGCAATGGCGGGAAAGGGCCGATTCACTATGATTGGCATTGGTTCTGGAATTACGGTGGTGGTGACATCTCCAATCAAGGCATTCACCAAGTGGACGTCGCGCGCTGGATGCTCGGTGCTGAGGGTATGCCGACGAGCGTACAAAGTTTCGGTGGTCGCGTCGGCTATCGGGACGACGCGGAAACGCCGAACACCTTGGTTTCCGTGTTTAACTATGCCAAGGCGCCCTTGATCTTTGAAGTACGCGGACTCGGTCGGAAGAAGGGCATGAAGGCAATGGATGTCTATCGGACTTCCTCGATCAGCGTGACCGTGCAATGTGAAGGCGGCTACGTGGCGGTGAGCGAGGCGGGCACGGCCGGCATTTACGATGCGGATGGCAAGGTCATGCAGAAGTTGGCCGCCAACACGAACGGTTCCCATCGGCAGAACTTTATCAACGCCGTCCAAGCGCGGAAGCAATCGGTGGCGAATGGTTTGATCGAGAACTGCCACTACTCCACCGCCCTCTGCCACCTCGGCAACATCTCCTATCGGGTGGGCGCGGAAAAATCGAATGCGGCGATTGCCGATGCGGTCAAGTCCAGCGAAGCTTCCAAAGAAGCCTATGGCCGGATGGTCGAGCACTTGTCGGCGAACGAGGTGGATTTTGCGAAGACGCCGGCGATGCTGGGACCTTTGCTGAAAATCGACGGTGCCAAGGAACTCTTCACGGGTTCCGAAAAGGAAATTGTGGCCGCAGCCAACAAGAGTCCGCTCATGAAGCGCGAGGGTCGGGGCGCCTTCAAGGTGCCGCAGATCGGCCCCAAGGTCGTCGCCTAAGGCACCGCGGCGCTCTCTGTTTATCCTCAAGCCCCGCGCTTTTTTAGCGCGGGGCTTTTTTTTTGGGGGCGCATCGGGCGGGCGTGTCACGCCCACGCGCCGCCCGCCTGGAACGGCACCGAACTCCTAATTCTCCGTTTTGCTCGCTTTGCGCCCGCGCTTACCCTCGGGTGCGCTGTCGAGCGGCCCACTGAATGGCGGGCGTTCAAACGTCATACCGTCGCCGGTGACCCGCGGGTCTTTCGCATCGGTTAACGTCGTCATCAGTTGTTTCGCCAGTGCGGCCTTAGTTTGCGCGTAGGCGGGATCACTCGCGACGTTTTTCACTTGGTCGGGATCTTTGCGTAGATCGTAGAGTTCCTCGCGCGGGCGGCGGCCAAAGGCGTGCTCGAAGTGCCATTGCCACTTGGGGTCCGCGCGGTGGGCGATGATCCACTCTTTGGTCGGGCTGCTATCCATATCGGCAAAGCCCACGCGGGTATTCTCGGTGAGGGCGCCGCTGGCGAGCACGCTGGCTTCGAGTGCAGTTTTCGCATCGCCCATCGGGTAGCGGTCCGCGGCGAAGTTGCGGATGTAAATAAAGTCTCGATTGCGGAGCGCGCGCATCGGAAAGGGCAGAAAGCCCTCACGGGCGTCCTCGACGTGGCGTTCGCGGCCGGTGATGACCCAAGTGCGGTCCGCCTCGATCTGCCCACTCTTGGCGGATTTCAAGATGGAAACGAGCGACCGGCCGTAGAGACCCGCGGGCGGTTTGGCACCGCCGATTTCCATAAAGGTGGGGGCCAAATCGGGGAGGCACACAAAATCATCGACCACGCGCCCCGCCTTGCCGCCGGGCACGCGCATGACGAGCGCAACCGCGGTGCCGTGGTCGTAAAGATTGCATTTACCGGAGGGCACGCCGGGCATCCCGTGGTCACCGGAGATGACGATCAGGGTGCGGTCCAGTTCACCGGCCGCTTCCAAACGGGCTCGCAGTTCCCCGAGGTAGGCATCGACGGCTTGGCACTCGCCGAGATAGTCGGCGACATCCTGACGCACTGCGGGGACGTCTGGGAGGAAGGCCGGCATCTTGCCCTTCAGGGCTTCCGGTTCAATGCCCCAGAGAGATTTACCGGAGCCCTTGATCCATTTGCGGTGAGTGGTCGTCGTTCCAAAGAAATAATGCCAAGGTTGGCCGGGTTTACGATCGGCGAGGAAGGCATCGAAGTTTCCCCGCACCTGCGCCAAAATCTCATCGCGGGCGGCGGCGACGGTCATGCCTTTGGCCACACGCTCGGTGGCTTCCTCGGAGAAATTATTGGGAGCGCGCCCGGATTTTTCATAGGCGTGGGCCTGGCCGCCAAAGGGGGCGTCGGCCGGCGTCCCGGGGCTCCAGACTTTGTAGCTCTTACCGATGTGATAACCGGTATCGCGCAGCATCAACGGGAAGCTGGGAATCTTTTCATCCCAAACCGCCCCTTGGAGAATGGCGCCGCGCCCGGTGTTGAAAAAATATCGGCCCGAGAGCAGCGAGCTGCGGCACGGCGTGCAGGAAGGCGCATTCACGAACGCATGGCGAAAGGTCGTGCCCTCGCGCGCCATCCGGTCGACATGGGGCGTCTTGATCACGTCGTTGATCGACGGCTTGCCATCGATCCCCGCGTAAACGCCCGCGTAGCGGCCCCAGTCGTCGGCAAATACAAAAAGAATATTCCAGCGCGGCGCGCCGGCGTCAGCGGCGGTTAAGCGCAGAGTCAGGGCAATCAGTCCAAGCAGGTAGTGGAGGCGATGGGGTTTCATAATTGGAGGCATCGAAATTAAGTAACGAAGAGAAAGGGATCCTTCGGCCGCGACGGCATCGGAGCAAGGCTGGGTTTTGCCTTCCGGGGCCTCGTGGTAGCGCTCGCAATGATTGGTGGCTGGCTCGTGCCATCAGGGGTTGGCGGTGAACGTCAGCTTCAGTGCCTGGACTCGCGGATTTTTTTCCGGCGTGAGGGTGAAAGCGACGGTGATCCGACCGTGGGGGCCAATGAGAGGGAAGGTGCCGCGGAGTTGATTTTGAGCCGTGAGTTCGCCGATCGCCGTGATGGGGCCGGCTTGAGTGAGGATTGCTTCGGTGAGTCGCCGCCAGGAGGCGAGGGTGCGATCGAGGAAAAAATTTTCGGCGACGAGCGTGGCGGCCAGCGTCGGATCCCAGGTTCGGAGAAGGTCGGCGACCTGAGTCTGGCGCGCTTGCAGAATGGTGGACGCCGGCAGGTGGCGCCGAGTGATTTTAGCAATTTCCAGAATGAGATCTCCAGCGAGAACGGTGGCGGCGCGGGTGCCCGCGTAGGTGAGATTGGCGAACGAGATGACCCCGAAACCATAGTCGGGGAAAAATTGGTAGTAGCTGCCAAAACCGGGCAGACCGCCGCCGTGGCCAACGCGGACGATCCCCTGCTCGTCGCTTTGCCAACTGAGGCCGTAGCCATACGCGCTGACGGTCGGCGCGATCTCGCCCCGGCGGTTTTTGGCGGTGGCATTGAGTCCGGTGAATTCAGATGGCCGGTGCATCTCGCGGAGGGAAGCGCGGTGGACGATGCCATCGTCGGGATCGTCACGGGGCGGCCAGGCCTCGAGGTGGAAGTTCACGTACCGCGCAAAATCGTCGATGGTGGTGAGCAGCCCGCCCATGGCTCCGTAGACCCCATCGTGCAGGAGCGGCTCCGCGAGCCAGGCGCCGTCTTCCCAGCGGTAGCCGAGGGCGAGCTGGTCGGGGGGGACCTCCGTGTATTCCCAACGGGTCGCGCGCAGGCCGAGCGGTTCGAGGATTTCGCGCGTGAGGTAGCGTTGATAAGGTTGCCCGGAAACGTGAGTGATGATTTGGCCGAGGAGGGCGAAGGCGAGGTTGCTGTATTCGTAGGTGACGCCGGGTGGGTTGGCGAGCGCGAGACCGCGCGTGAGGAAGTCGGCAAAATCGCGTGGGCTGACGGCGAGCTGGCGGTCGCCCCAAGGGTTATCCTCTGGAAACCCGGGCGTCATCGTGAGCAAGTGGCGCACCGTGATAGCGGGTGCATCGGCCGTGAGAGGGGTGATGTGGCGAAACTCGGGCAGGAACTTCGCGATGGGATCGGCGAGGGAGAGGTGGCCGGCATCACGCAGTTGGATGATGGCGAGTGCGGTGAAGCTCTTCGTCATGGAGGCGATGCGAAAACGCGTCTCGCGGGTGGCGGGGATTTTTTGGGCGACGTTGGCCCAGCCGATGGCGCCCGTGTGGACGAGATCGCCGTCGAGGACGAGGCCCCACACGAGGCCGGGGTAATTTTTTTGGACGGCGGCCTCGTGAAAGACCCGGTCAATTTCGGACCGGACGGACTCCAGTTGGGCGCGGCGGGCGTTTTCGCGAAAGCTCGGGGTCGCGTACCTTTGTCTGGCCGGGGCGGGGTCAGCGGCGGAGACGTGGGCGACGGTGATAGCGAAGACGGCGCAGGCAAAGGCGAATTTCATAGGGGCGCTGCTTTGTCATTGCGGCGGGTGCGGGCGGGCGCAATGCAGATGGTGAGAGCTGGGTACGGTTGGTTTGATCATGACGAATTTTAAGCAAATTTTTCTCAGCGGATGGCTGGCCGCGGCGTTGCTGGTGGCCGCGCGGGCGGCAGAAACGCGCGGTGCGGTTTCGGCGAAAGTTAGGGCGCTGAAGATCACCGTGCTCTCGACGATGCTGGCCGATGGCGACGAGCTCGGCGAGTGGGGTTTTGCGGCATTGGTGGAGGCGGATGGGCGTCGCCTGCTCTTTGATACGGGAGCGAAGCCGGAGGTGGTGTTGAAGAATCTGCAGACCTTAAACCTCGCGGTTGGCGACGTGTCCGATGTGGTCCTCAGCCATTGGCATTCGGATCATGTAGGTGGGTTGATGACGCTGCGGCGAGAGGTGATGGCGGCGGCGCGCCCAGCTTTGGGGCGGGCCCATGTGGCGGCGGGTTTTTTTGATTCACGGCGAGGCACGCCGCCAGGGGTGGAACTCAATCCCATGATAAGAATGAAAGCGGAGTATGCGGCCACGGGTGGCCAGTGGGAGGTTCACGCCAAGCCGGTTGAGTTGTATCCAAGTGTCTGGTTAACGGGCCCCGTGCCGCGGAAATACCCGGAACGTAATTGGAGCGGGACCACGCAGGTGAAAACGGCCGACGGCTGGCGAGAAGATGTGATTGCGGATGATTTGGCGCTGGTGGTGGATACGACGGAAGGACTGGTGATCGTGACCGGTTGCGGCCACGCGGGGGTCATCAATATCATTGAATACGCCCGGGCGGTGGTGCGGCCGGCGCGGGTCCACGCGCTGATCGGTGGGCTGCACCTCTTCAAAGCCAGCGAGGCGACGCTGGCGTGGACGGCGGGTAAGTTGCGCGAGTGGGGGGTGGATCATTTTATGGGGTGCCACTGTACGGGAATCGAGACGGTGTATCGCTTTCGGGGTGAGCTCGGCCTCGACCGAAAGCACTGCGTGGTGGGAGCGGTGGGCGCGGGTTTCGAGCTTGGGCGCGGCCTGGATCCTCGCGCGATCGCGAGGTGAGCGCCGGCTGCTCGCCGGTGCCGGTCGGTATCCGAATCTAGGATACCCAATGACGTGGGGCTGAACCTGGATGATTTTCGCGGCGGTGGCCCCGCGAGGACTGCGGGGTCGGGGCGGCGCGCCCATCGCCTCCCGCCAAGGGCAACTGGCGGGCGGCGCCGGGCCTTTATCTTTCGGGCTTTTAACATCACGATTGACCACGTCGTGGAGCGCGGTGAACGTTCGCTTCCTTCATTGATGATTTCCCCTGAAAAAATCCTCGTGTCCTGGCTGGTCCGGCTAGGTGTGATCGTCGCGCTCGCGATGGTGGCGGGTTGCGGTCCTGCGCCAGTGGATCCGGCGGCGGCTCCGGGGAAATCTGGACCCAAGGAAATTCGTTTTGCGCATGTCCATGCGCCGGATGTGGCGGGTGAGCTGCATTTTACGGCGGTCGCGTTTGGGGAGGCGCTGGCGACGCTCTCAGATCGGCACCCGGTGAGGATTTTCGCGCAAGGCACGTTGGGCAGTGAACGGGAAGTTTATGAAGGGATGCAGCTGGGTTCGGGGGCAGCGATGACGGTTTCCGGGACGGCGATCCTGAATAATTTCGATCAGCGGATCGGGGTCGTGGATTTGCCCTATCTTTGGAAAGATTTTGATCATGTGCACCGCGTGCTCGATGGCGAGGTGGGCCGGTTGTTGGCGGAGGGATTGGAGCAGCAGGGGATAATGTTGCTCACTTGGATCGACGGCTGGGGTTTCCGTAACCTCGTAACGACGCAAAAACCGGTGACGCGGGCGGAAGAGGTCAAGGGGCTCAAGATTCGCACGATTCCTTCGCCGTTGTATCTGGCCGCGCTGCGGATGATGGGGGCCAACCCCACGCCAATGGCGTACGGTGAAATTTACACGGGGTTGCAAACGGGAGTGATTGACGGATTCGAGCAGGGGCCGGCGATCTTGGTCGCGGAGCGGTTTTATGAAGTGGCGAAACACCTGACGACTTCGCGGCATCTTTTCCCTGCGATGGTGGTCTGCTATTCGAAGGTGCACTGGGATCGGCTCGGAGCCGATGAGCAAGCGAAGGTCCGGCAGGCGGCGCAGACGACGCGCGACCGGGGGCGAGCGCTCGCGCCGCAGCGGGAAGCGGAGGCCCTAAAAACGCTCGCGGAGCGCGGCATGACGATTCACGGCATTGACACGCGTGGCTGGGAGGAAGCCGCGATTAAGCTGCAGGATCAACTGGCGGCCGAGCGGGGGGCGACGGACCTTTTGAAGAAGATCCGCGAGGCCGCGAAGAAATGAAGGCATGATTACCCGGCTCACCCATTTTATCGGCTGGCTTTTGCGAGGCGCGGACCGTGCGGCGGAAGCCTTGGTGATCGCGCTCTTTGCGGTTATCGTGCTGGTGGGTGGTTTGCAGGTGCTCTGTCGTTACGCGATTAATGCCTCGCTCAGTTGGAGCGAGGAGTTGCAGCGTTACGGCCTGATCTGGATCGTCTTTCTCGCGCTCGTCATTGGCTATCGGCGAGGGGCGCACATTGGCATGGGTTTGTTTCTCGAGAAGTTGCCGCGGGCCGTGCAGGTGCCGATGGGGTGGTTCATTGATTTTCTATGGCTCGGCCTGGGCTTGGCCATGGTGTGTTATTCATGCCTGTATCGGTCCGCGTCGGGGCTGACGTTTATGAAGAGCGTGAGTCGCCAGAGTAGCGCGGGGCTCGGGCTGCGGATGGACATTGTTTATGCCTGCATCGTGCTCGGGGGAGCCTATCTCGTGCTCGCCGCTTGCTATAATTTATTGCGCCGCGCGTCGGGCGAGACTCTGAAACTGGTCGCGGACGAACCCCCATGCTGATTGTTCTTTTTATCGCGCTGCTCGCGTTGATTTTTTTAAGTGTGCCCGTTGTCGTCGCGATCGGCGCGGTCGCGCTGGGCGGGATTCTGGCGCTGCCGGAATTGGCGCCGGTGGAGTTCCCTCGAAAAATGTTTGCGGCGGTGGACTCATTTAGCCTGCTCGCGCTGCCGTATTTTATTCTTGCGGGAGAACTCATGGTGCGCGGCGGGATGAGCCGGCGATTGGTGGAGTTTGCGGAGACGCTGGTCGGCCACCTGCGCGG
This sequence comes from Opitutus sp. GAS368, assembly GCA_945903465.1. Lineage (GTDB taxonomy): Bacteria > Verrucomicrobiota > Verrucomicrobiia > Opitutales > Opitutaceae > ER46. Next base: position 3,618 of record CAMDOF010000139.1, on the reverse strand, counting down.
TGGGCTGGGCCACGCGACCGTGCTCGCGAATATGATTTTCGCGAATGTGACGGGTTCGTCGGTGGCCTCGACCTCGGCGATTGGTTCTTTGATGGCGCCGGAGATGAAGGCGCGCGGGTACAAAGGGGGGTTTATTGCATCGCTGGCGGCGACGTCGGGGGTGATTGGCGCGATCATTCCGCCGAGCATGGTGATGGTCGTGTACGGGGCGATGGCCGGAGTCTCGATTGGCGGGTTATTCCTCGGTGGTTTTCTCCCTGGCTTCTTGATCACGGTACTGCTGATGCTGGTGGTGCATCTGCACGGTTATCACCCGGACTTTCCGGAGATTCGGGCGACGGGCGGGCGTTTCCGTTTGCGGGCGGTCTTCACGACGCTGCCCCGAGTGTGGGTCGCGGTACTGGCGCCCGTGATCATTCTCGGCGGCATTATGACGGGTATATTTACCGCGACGGAAGCGGGCGTGGTGGCGTGTTTTTATGCGTTGATCGTCGCGCTCTTTGTTTACCGTTCCGTGACGGTGCGGGAGTTGCCGCGGATTTTGCTGAATGCGGCGGTGACGACGACGGTGGTGCTCGCGATCATCGCCGTGGCGGGCGCGCTGGGCTGGCTGCTGACGTACCTTAATTTCACCGAAATCGTCGGCGCGTGGTTGCTGGGAATTTCGTCGAAGGGATGGGTCGTATTGCTGGTGTTGTTGGGGCTTATGCTGGTGTTGACGATGTTCATCGAGTCGCTGGCCGTGCTGATCATTTTGACCCCTTTAATTGTGAAGATTGGGGCGACGTTTGGTTTCGATCCCATTTACTTGGGCATCTTAATGGTGATCGCGACGCAGATTGGCGCCACGACGCCGCCGGTGGCCGTGTGCCTATTTGTGGGCACGAGCATCGCGGGCTGCAGCTATGATGAGACGATTCGACGTTGCTGGCCCTTTGTCGGTGCGCTGTTGTTGGCGTTGCTCGCGGTTTTTCTGGTGCCGGGGTTGGCGACTTGGTTGCCGAATACTTTTTTGAAGTAAGACCGGCGCGGGCGGGAGTGAGGACTCCGCGCGGCTCGCGTCCACCTGCGGGGCGGTGGTCGGGCGGATGGGCTGAAGGGGTTCAGAAAATGGGGGGAGGGGCCAGAGGGTTCCGCGGAAATTGCTTTGATTGGTGGCTGGGTCGCGGGTTGGCTGATGGTTTATGGTTACCAGAACAGCTCTTGTTACCGGTGCGTCGCGCGGCATTGGCCGTGGGATCGCGATTGAACTGGCCCGTGCGGGCTACCGCGTCGCGATTAATTACGCGGGTAACGCCGCGGCCGCCGCGGAGGCGCTGGCGCTCGTCCGCTCGGCCGGAGGCGATGGCTTTGTGGTCCAAGGCGACGTCGCGGTTGCGGCGGATCGCGCGCGTTTAGTTGAGGTGACCCTGGCGAATTTTGGGCGGATCGATCTGCTGGTGAACAATGCGGGCGTCGCGCCGAATGTTCGGGCGGATCTTTTGGAAGCTGGTGAAGAGAGTTTCGATCGGCTCTTTGCGATCAACTTAAAAGGGCCTTATTTTCTTTCCCAGCTGGTCGCTAAACAGATGCTCGGGCAGGAACGTGACACCGAGGGTTTTCGCGGGAGGATGGTAAATATCACCTCGATCTCCGTGTATGCAGCCTCGATTAATCGGGGCGATTATTGTATGGTTAAGGCGGGTTTGGCGATGATGACCAAGCTCTTCGCCGATCGCCTGGCGAGCGAGAGTATCAACGTGTACGAGATCCGGCCTGGGGTAATCGCAACGGATATGACCGGAGGCGTGAAAGAGAAGTATGATAAGTTGATCATCACGGACGAACGCGGGATCACGCCGATTCGGCGTTGGGGGAGGCCGGATGACGTTGGGCGCGCCGTGCGGGCGATCGCGGAGGATCGTTTCCCGTTCTCGACGGGCGCGGTTTTTGATGTCGATGGCGGTTTTCACCTGCACCGATTGTGAAAATTGCGGATTGCAGATTTCAGAAGGTAGCTTGAAGACCGCACGTGCTTGTCCTTTGCCAATCTGGATTTGAGTCTTGGTTGACCCGTGAACTGACCGAGGTTCACGGTGCGGCGGTCGCGGAGAGCGGCCCTGGCTGGGCCCGCTTGGCGGCGGCGGGGGCGCGGCCGGCGAGTGCGGCGTTGGCGTTTGCGCATCTCACGTTGGTGGCGCCGGTGGAGTTGCAGGGCGATTCAGTCAATGCACTCGCGGCCAAGGTGGCGGATTTTTTTCTCGGCAGCCTGCGCGGTGAACGGATTGACGGGCCGTGGCCGAGTGTGTGGCGCGGGCCAGCCGAACTGGTGGGGCTCGGCCGCCGGATCGGCGGAGTGGAGGGCGCGTTTGGCGAGCTGCTGAAGAAAAAACTTTCACGGGTCGCCCGGCTGGCTTCGGCGGACATCCCGCGCGGGGCGGGTCCAGCGCGCGGGCTCTTCGTTTTCTTCGTTGATTTTGGAAGGGTCTTAGTGGCGCGTGAGGCTTGGGTGCACGGCCAGCGGAGGATGGCAGACGACGATCTGGCGCCTTCGCGTTCTTATCTGAAGGTAGAGGAGGCCTACATTGTGCTCGGGCGTGAGCCGCAGCCGGGCGAGACGGTGTGTGACCTCGGGGCGGCCCCGGGTGGTTGGAGCTACAGTGCGGCGAAATGTGGGGCGCATGTGCTGGCGATTGATAACGGCCCGCTCAAAGGCGGCGCGCTCGATCACCCCCAGATCGAGCATCGCTGTGAGGATGCCTTTCGTTTTGGGCCCGCCGGGTTTCCGCCTAGAGCGATGACGACGGGCCGGCGCGAGGGCTTTGACTGGCTCTTCTGCGACCTCGTGGAGGAACCTTATCACGTCATGCAGCACATCGTTGCTCCGTGGTTGGCTCAAAGTTGGTGCCAGTGGTTTGTGGTTAATCTTAAATTTGGACGCGTTGATGCCATTGCGCTGCTGCGTGAATTGCGTGCGCCGGACTCTCCGCTCACCTTACACGCGCCGGGGGCGCGCATCCGTCACCTCTATCATGACCGGGAGGAGTTCACGATCGTGGGTGCGCGAGCGCCGCGATGAGGGGTTGGTTGCCAGCCGCGGCAGGAAAGCGGCCGGGGCTGCACGGCGGGGGCACTTCGCTCGAGCCCCGGCATTTTTAAAATGGTTCGTCGAGAAATGCAGATGGGTTCATTGCTAGGAAACTGGGTTTGCGGGGGGGAGGGGTTTAAGGGGAGGGGCATCGCGGGATGGGGGTTAGCGGGTGGAAAATGAACCGGTTTTGAGAGGACGGCGGGTTCGGCTGAGGCCGACGACGGGGGGCCGCGGAACTCATGCGATGGAAAGGGGGCGGTCGGGCGCGGTTCGAGGCGTGGCTTGCCGTTGGGGGCAATCATCGCGGGGGTTACGATGCGCGGAGGCAGACCTCCGGATTGTCCGGAGTCAAGGAGGCAGCGTTTTTAAGTAAATTCAGGCAGACTCGGGTGCGTCGGCTGGGGAGTCGCCGGCTGAGGGGTCGGCTGGGTCGGCGTTGGCGGAGAAGGGGCTCTGGTCGTCGGGGCGAACGGGGCGGGTGGGCTCCGTCCAGAAGACCGGTGCGCTCGCGGCGGCGTCGGGTTGGGCGGAGGACGGAGGGCGGAGGG
>CAMDOF010000138.1 GCA_945903465.1 Opitutus sp. GAS368 | reverse complement strand
TAAAACAAGTTTTGGCACCGACTGTAAGAAACAGCTTTCCATGCCCACCATCGGCGACAGGAGTGTCGCCGGTCCGTCGGATGGGCGACACTCTTGTCGCCCCGGCTGCATGGGAGCCTCCCCACCAAAACAAGTTTTGGCCCCGACGGGAAGAAACAGCTTTCCATGCCCACCATCGGCGACAGGAGTGTCGCCGGTCCGTCGGATGGGCGACACTCTTGTCGCCCCGGCTGCATGGGAGCCTCCCCACCAAAACAAGTTTTTGCCCCGACGGGAAGAAACAGATTTCCAGGCCCCACGCTTGGCCCGGAGATGATGGGGCCGCCGCCGCCATGATTGAGAAAAAACGACCGCCTTTTTTAGGAAATAGCCCGGTGCAGAGCAGCGAGGTCAACCGCTTCAATCTAAAGTTCGGTATATTTTTCGGAACGGCCGCGCGCCTTGGCCACCGGATATTTTTGAGCGTTGGCGGCCATCTTGGCCTCAATCGCGGACGCGACGTCGAGGCCAGTGATATTGGCGAATTCCAAAGCGTAGATGATAACATCGGCGAGTTCGTCCGCAATTTTCCCGCGCTTCGAGGGATCGGCGGCCAATTCGATGGACTGCTCGGGCGTTGCCCAGAGGAAATGCTCCATCAATTCACCCGTCTCCGCGGCGAGGGCCATGCTGAGATTTTTCGGTGAGTGAAACTGCTCCCAGTCACGTTCGCGGACAAATTCGAGCACGCGAGACTTGAGAACGGAGAGGGTCGTCGTGGAATCATTGAGGTCAGCCATGCGGCAAACGCTACGCCGAGCGGGGGCGTCACGCAATCTTCACGATCACAAACTGGGATCAACTTGGCACGGCAGTTGCGTTAACCAACCTCAATTTTAACAATGAAATCATCCCATTTCCGTCACGGTAGCTGGGCCGAGGCGCCTTCGGAACAGCGCCGCACAAAATGCGGCGGACCGAAACGCCGGCGGGGTTTTGCCCGATGGGTGGGCCCACCACCGACCGCCTGGCTGGATAACGGTGGGGCAGCCCCGGAGTGTATTTGGAGCCCGACGCCCGCAAGGCTCGCGACGCTGTGAACGACTGACGGAGAGGCCGCCACCCTATTTACCTCATGCATACGATTATCCATGCCTTGGATCTCCGCCCACCGCGCGAGACGGCCAACGACCCGGTCGGGCTAGAGACGTATCGCCAGCCGAACTACGACTGCCAAGATCAGGCCGCCATGATGCAACTGATCATCTATGTGCCTGGGGTCGAGGCGGACGGGGTCGAGATAGAGGCGCAAGGGACCGATCTAACGATCACGGCAAAAAAGGCGCAGGTGGTACGGGCTAACTGGCGAGCGCTGCAACTCGAGCGGGCGCAGCGCCCTTACCGACTTCGCCTCCGCCTGGGGACCAGCTTTGACTACGCCGCGATGCACGCGGAGATCGCCGAAGGCGTGCTCACGGTGACGCTGCCCAAGCGGGTCAGGCACGAGACGCGCCCCGCTGCCGCGCCCAAGCGGATGGCCGCGTAACGCGCGCCGCGATCCCGCCGCCCGCGCGGCACCATCAGAGCGCGCCCCCTCTCCGTGGTGCTGGCTCGCTGACAGAATGGCCACCCGATCGGCCAAAAGATACCGACTTCGATTTGCGGGTTAGCCGCGCGCACCAGCCTTTGGAGGATCAGCACGCGCCGGAGATGACCGCTCCAGCCGAGTGCAGGCGGCAAAAGGGAAGGGGAGAGGAGGATCACCCCTTTAAAACGAAGCAACGAGGCTCTTGGATGGGGCCCAAAAAAAAGGCCGCGCCCCAAAAGGCGCGGCCTTAAATCTACGAGCACCAGTGACGACGCTCGGAATCGTTTAGGACGTTTTTTCCGACTCGGCGAGTGTCAGGACTTTGTAACCACCAATGGACCTAAAGTAGAGGAGGATCGCGATGAAGATGATCGCCATCACCAACGGAATATAGGAGTCCGCCAAGAGAGTCTTCCGATCCCCGGTCTGGTCAGCGGCGACGATGGCTTTTTGATCGGCGGAAGGGGCCTTGGACTCCTTGGCCTCCGCGAGTTTCTTACCATCGATGGCATTGACCGGAGCCAAGAAGAGGAACTTGGAAGGTTCGGCGACCTTAACGGTTTGATAGACGGCCGCGTTGGTCTGCTGGAGGGTCTCGGCGGCATAACGATCTTTGCTGTAGCCGAGGCCAGGTCCACCGATGAGACCGGCGGATAACATGCCGATGCCGCCCATGATCGAAATGGCAACGGCGCCGGTGCGCGGGTAGCGATCGGAGACGACCGCGAGCATGGTCGGCCAGAAGAAAGTCTTGCCGACGGCGTAGATGCCGAGGGCGATCAGCGCCATCGCGAAGCTCTGCATTCCGCTGGCGAGGCGCAGTCCGACGACCGCCAGAATCGAGCAAACGACGAGGAGTCCGACCGGCGAGAGTTTCAAGTTTTTCTCAATCCAATGGGCGCAGAAACGCAGGCTGAACATGATGACAGAAGTCCAAATGAAGAGCCATTTACCCTGCTCCGAAGTGAAGAGATTACCCGTGATGTTTTGAATCCAGCCATCGGTTCCCAATTCCACGGCGCCGATCATAGCGTGGGTGATAAAGAGAATGAAAAGAAGAATTGAGCCAAGGGAGCCCTTGGTCATCACGCCGACGGCGACGAGCAATGCGCCCGCCACACCGTAGCCGACGGACTGAGGCAAGCCGAGGGGGCCCGCGCAGAAAAGCGAAACGAGATAACAGACGACCAAGGCGCCCAACAGGCCCACGTCCTTGAGCATCTCGCTGAGCTTCGCGCCCTTTTCCGAGGCTTCTGACTTTGGCATCTTTTGGCCGAGGAACATCAGGCCGTAACCAACCGTCGGGATGAGATAGAGCGCGAGCTGGATCTTCCAGTTGAGCTCCATCTTGTCGTCCAGAATCCAGCCGAGCACGGAACCCGCCACGAGACCCGCCGGCCAGCTGGCGTGGAGGATATTCAGATAGTGGGTACGATTTTGAGGGAAGAGCGTCGCGACGAGCGGATTGGCGACGGCCTCGAGCGTACCGTTCGCGAAAGCGAAGATGAACATACCCCACGTGAGCATCTGGTAGGCATTCTGCGGGGTCGTCGCGCCGAAGGTGACGAAGGCCGAGATAACGTGACAAGCGAAGGCCGCAATCACGAGTTTACCGTAGCCGATCTTATCAGCGACAACGCCGCCGATGATGATGCCAAAGCAGAAGCCAGTGAAGCCAGCGCCGCCGATGGCACCGAGTTGCGTGGCGGTGAAGCCAAATTCCTTGCCCCAGTTGTCGAAGATACCGCCACGGATGGCGAAACCGACGCCAGCGGCGAAGATGGCCATAAAGCCCGCCCAAAGCAGGCGATTGGCGTTGGGCACGTTGCCCTGATTGCTCACTTGTTCGTTACTCATAGATTTTGATAAGCGCTTTTTTTATGGGATGGACCGCGACTTCCCGACGCGGAATGCACGGGAAATTACGGCATGGGGGGAGGGATGAAATGGGGAAGTTGAGCGGCGCAACTGCCCTGAGCAAGTCCGCATTTTTTTAAAGTAATTTTCCCGCAGGGACAGAACCCGGCGTCGCCCGCGCGGGCGCAGAAATTCTCCCGAAGACGGTCGGTGGCGAGGCGAAGCGAAGACTTGGGCGCGGGCCGGCGAGACGAGCGAGCATATCGGGATGCTGGGGGGGGGCGACGTTGACGGACTCGGCGGGATCGGTGGCGACGTTGGCAAACTCCGCAGGTGAGCCCAGGTGGCGCCTCCCGTGCTTTTCCCGGCCGGACACGCGGCGACGCGGGTTGACGACGTCGAGCGAGAAAGTGAGGAGCGCGTCAAATGGAATGAGCGGTGGGCCCGCGGGAAATCATGCCGGCCGCGGCAACGGCTAATCGAGAGACGAGGAGGGCGATCCACTGATAAAGGCGAGGAGGCCACGAACCTCGTCCTCGCTGAAATGATTCAATAGTCCGGGTGGCATCAGGGAGATTTTCGACGGTGTGATCGACACGATGTCCGCTTCCTTGAGACGCACGCCCTGCGCCGGGTCGAAAAGATTTTCCGCGAGAACGATCCCCTGCTCGGTGTAGTTAATGATGCGGCCAGAGAGCCGTCGACCGTCGCGCAAGGAGACCTCAGAGGTGCCGTATTGGTCGCTGGTCTCGCGGCTGGGGTCGACGATGGCCTCAATTAAATCCCGCAGGGCCAGGCGCGAGCCCGCGTCGGTCAGGTCGGGGCCGACCGCGCCGCCTTCCCCTCTACAAGTGTGGCAGGCGAAACAGCCGGCGTCAGCGAACACGCGTCGACCGAGGGCGGGATCGCGCGGGCCGGAGGCATGGCGAGCCACCGCGGTCAGTTCATCGACGGACCAGGCGCGGTTCGTGGTGCGCCCAGTCGTGGACGCGGCGATCCGAGCGGTGGAGAGGGTGGCCGCAAACGTTTTTTCCAGAGCGGCGCGCTCGGCGGCAGGCGCTGAAGCGACGGCTTCCTTGCGGAGTTCTTTTAAAAATAAGGTGAAACTGGAACCGCCGCGCCAATCGCCGGTACCGTGCAGCCAAGCGAGGTAGCGGGTCCGCTGGTATGGCGTCCAGTCGGAGAGGCGGGCCCGGAGCGAGCGGACGAGATCGAGTTGGGCTTCGTGGGTGACCGCGGCGTGGAGCGCGCTGAAACCGAGGGCGATCGCGTTGGGAGCACGCAGAAAGATCAGGAGTTCGAGGAGCCGAGCGCCGGACGCAGCCGGCGTGGAAGGAAAAAATGGCATAATGAGGGCAGCCCAGGTGGCACGTTGCGTGGCGGAGATCTCGACGCCGCGGATTAAAGTCAAGGTGAGCACCCGCAGCGCCTCCTCGCGCAGAGTGGGTGTGAGCGCGGGCGTTAAATGACGCTGGAGCGCCGCAAGGATCTTCGACTGGTGGGTCGCCGCATCGAGCCGCGCCAGCGCCAGCAGGGCCGCGAGCGCTGGGCGCGGAGACGGCTCGTTGAGGGCGCGCTCACTCCACGTCGCAACCGGTTGAGCTTCGAGGGCGGACCGGGCCGCACGCCTCACGATCGGGTCAGCGTGAGCGAGGGCGGGCCAAGCGACAGCCAAGGCCGCGGGGTCCGCGCGGCCATGATACGCCTCGAGGGCGACGCGCAAGTCGACTGGGGGCCTGCGCACGTCATCGACCTGGGGCAATGGGACGACGAGTTGGGGATCACCGCTCCACGTGAGACGATAGATGGCGGACTGGGTGCGGCGCCCGCCGGTAGCGAAATAGAGTGCACCGTCGCTTGGATTCACACACATCGCGGTGACGGGCAACGGGACACTCGTGACGATCGGCTCGAACGTCGCCCGGAACGTGGCGCCATCGGGTATCAGCGTGAGGGCGAGGATCCGACCGTAGCTCCAGTCGGCGACCCACAGAGCGGCCTGATACTTTGCGGGAATTTTTGCACCTCGCGGGAAAAGGAGCGAAGTGGGTGAGCCGAGTCCAAGCGGCAGCACGGCGGGCCAACCATCCGGCGCAGTTTCGGGGACTTTGTAGATACCACCGCGCCAGCCGAAATCAGCACCGCTGACGACGTGCAGCACACGCGTGGGTCGATACCACGGCAGGTTAATTTCAAACTCCGTATCTGAATCGAACGTGAAGAGTTCACCCCGCGGATCCACCGCGAGAGCGTAGGCGTTGCGGAGACCGCCGGCGACGAGCTCCCAGGTGCGGCCGTCGAGATCCGTGCGGCACACCCAACCTCCACCCAGGCGGCCCTTCGTCTCGCTGCCGAGGACGGTCGGGACCGGGGCGATCAGCGCATCCTCCCGCCAGAGCGGCGGCACCCGCGAGCGCACGAGATCGGGAAGTTTGGTCGCGTTGCCCGCGAGGACATAGAGCGACCGACCGTCGGGCGAAGGCATCACGGCGTGCGGACCGTGTTCGCCGTCACCTTCGAGAGCGCGGAGAAGTTCAACTCGATCAGGATCGCCGTCGCCATCCGTGTCGCGAAGGCGATAAAGCCCCGTTGGCGAAACGGACTTTTGAGCGGCCACGGCGTAGAGATCGCGCCCGACCCAGGTGAGACCGTGGACGCCGCCGAGAGGAAGGGAAAGCGCGCGGGCGGTCGCGATAGCACCGATCTCGCGCGGAAGCGTGAGTCGATAGAGCGGGCCATATTGATCCGCCGCGAGGAGCCCGCCGTTTCCATCAGGGGCCAGCGCGACCCACGAGCCCTGCGAATCGCGCGGTACGGAATAGATCTGCTCGACGGTGAACCCTGGCGCAGTCTTGGCCGGGACTGATCCGAGGGTCGCGGAAACGGCCAACGAGAGACCGAGGGCAGCATAGAGACGGAGGCAGGTCATGCGGAGTTCGCCGCGACTTTTCTGGATGACGCCGAGAAAGCGAGTACTCAGTTAAACCGCAGCGGGGCCGGGCGCACGGCGGAAGTTCGCCGCCTGGGGGGGGGATCCGGCGCCGCTCCATTTGGGAGAATCCCCCAGTAGCCGGAGCTGCCAACTCCAAGGGTTCCGTCGCCGCTGCCAGCTCCAATCTCAGAAAAACAAGGGAGCTGGAAGCCCCTGCCACTAAACGCACCATCAGCGAGGCCCTCCTGCAAAAACACGACGAAGCCAAGGGTGGCCGCCGCTTCAATGCCCTGCTCGCCACTGCCTCGATCAACGCCGCCATCGAATACCACGCCCTCTTCGCCGCCATACAGACGGAAAAGCAGGCCGCCGACCCCGACTTCCAGCCGCTGAATATCGCCTGCGTCTTCGCCCCGCCCGTCGAGGGCGACAAGGACGGGCAACCGATGCAGGATGACCGGCCGCAGGAACCGGAGGACAACGCCGTCGAGCCCGCGCAGAAAAAAGCCGCCCTCAAAGCCATCCTCGCCGGACTACGCCACCCGCTACGGCTCCAACCCCAGCCTCGGCGAGTTCGACCTCGACTATCAGGATGAACCGAGGCGCATCAAAGACCAGCCGTGCCTTCAAAGTGGTGGGTGCTTCCAGCTCCCTTCCACGACCATGGGAGCAGGATGCTCCCGCCACCCTATGATCGACATCACCATCGTGGTGGACGTGCTGCTCACCCGCTTCGATTCCAAATACCTGAACACGCTTTACGTGGACAAGAAGCGCAAGCAGCACCGCTTGATTCAGGCCTTCTCCCGCACCAACCGTGTGCTCAACGGCATCAAGCCCTACGGCAACATCCTCGACTGCCGACAGCAGCAGGACGCCGTGGATGCCGCCATCGCCCTCTTCTCCGGAGAAAACTGCTCAGGTCGATTCCCGGCCATCACGAGCCCCGATCACCTCTGGTGCGGTGACCAAAGGGGTTCGCCCAGTCACACTGGGCGGCTCTGCGTCAGGAGACGCCCCTTCCGCACAGGGGACTGTGCGGTGACCACTTGCGCCGACATCCCCGGCGTTCTTGCGCGCGGTGGAGATACGGCCGGGCCTTGTGAACGAACGAGGGCACGCCCGCTCAGGCTCTCAAGAAATCGCGTAACGGCTCAGGTCGATTCTCGGCCATCCCGAGCCCCGATCACCTCTGGCGCGGTGACCAACGGGGGCCGACAAAGTGGTCCGCACAGTCCACTGTGCGGCTCTGAGTCAGGAGACGCACCTTCCGCACGCCTCGGTCGTGGGCGTGAGGGAGATGGTGGCGAAGTGCCGCTCTGAGTCAGGAGACGCCCCTTCCGCACAGGGGACTGTGCGGACCACTTTCCCCGACATCCCCGGCGTTCTTGCGCGCGGTGACCAAAGTGGTCCGCACAGTCCGCTGGGCGGCTCTGGGTCAGGAGACGCACCTTCCGCACAGGGGACTGTGCGGACCACTTTCCCCGACAGCCGCGTCCGGCCCGCGCAGCGCTAGGCTCGGTCGGCAAAGTCCGGATCAACGCGAGGTCCCCCCCCCAACCAACTCCCGACCTTGAATCACCCTGCTTTCCCCCTTGGGCGAAGGCTTTCCGCCTTGGGCGAAGGCTTTCCGCCTTGGGCGAAGGCGAGCCCTCCCTCCGCCGTCCGAGTTCAGCCTAAAATTCGGCTTTCTTCGCGTAACCTGCGCGTTCACCGACAGCGTTTTTCACCCTGAGCAGTTACCATGAATGAAACAAGCCATCAGGTTACGGCGAAATGATCCCAGACGCGGATCCACGTATCCGCATCGCCAAAGCCGCCGGGCTTGACGGCCATCAAGAGGGTTTCCGCCCAGCCCTCCGCGCGGGCTAAAACAACTCCCGGCTCAATCGAGGTCAACAGCTCGAGGGCGGATACCTCCAACGTGCGGCAAAGCGCAAAGGCGCTCTCCCCTCCGGTTACGAAAAGACGAGTCACCTTGGCCAGGGCGATGACCTCGGCCGAAACTTGCGCGATGGCGCGAAGGGCCACCCCGCTATCAATTCGCAACGGTGCAACCACCAGCGAGAGCGCCCCGCTCTGGTTCAGGATCGCCACCGCCGTCTTGACCGTGCCAGCGAGGTCGGCCATCCGGATTTCGCACGAGGCTACGCCGCGCTGATGGCGGAGGGCATCGGCCTGAGTCCGGTTTAAAGGGTGCGCGCTTCCGCAGATAAAAAGCCGCGGACCAGAGGAGACCGCCCTGGGCACCGGGGCTTGGTTTGAAGCCCAAGTCCTACCCTGATTCGCCACCGCGCGCGCGAGGGCACCTGAGCCAACGGGTAACCACGGCAGACCGGTTACCGCGATTGCTGAGACCGCCGCGGTGAGGTCGGCCTCCGTCTCCGTATCAGGAATCAACACATGGTCGCGGGGCAAGTCTCCGAGCAGGACGCGCAGGTCGCTCTGCAGGATGGGAGACTGCGGATCCCGGGCAAAGTCTGTCGCCGCCACGGGGACACCATGCACCTGCAACTCCCCCCGACGCACGGTCCGCCCCACCGCCGGATTAGCGGGGGCGAACAGCAACCGCACATTTGGCATTGCCTCGAAAACCGCGCGCAATTCCGCCGCGATCGGCCCGCGCAAGGTCGAGTCGATTTTCTTAAAGCACAGCCGGCCGCCGCTGGCCCCGGCGTGCGCGATGAACGCTGCCACCGTCGCCGCCGCGCTGGCGGGCGGGGCGTTCCGCGTCTCCGTGGTATAGGCGACAAAAGCATCCGGCGGGGCCGTGCCCCATGATGCCAATGACCACACGATCAGCACGCGCCGGCCCTGCTGCTGAAAGGCCGCGGCGGCATCAAGCGCCCCGCTTAAGTCGTCAGCCAAAAGGTAATCTCTCATCGCGGTCTAAAGTCCCGCCGTGACAAATTGCAACGCATACAGGCTCGTCCTCCGCATCCGCACGACGAGGCGCACGGTGCGACCGGCCAGCGCGGCGAGATCTTTCGTGGGCTTTCCGCCCGCCGGCAGCCAGGCAACTTCGTAGTTAATGTCATCGCCGTGCACATTAACACAGTCGTCGAGGCCAAAGCCCGGGATCGTCCCGCCGCTCGCATCAACCAAGCCAATCTGCGCATACCCAGCCGCATCAGTATCCACGTTGACCAAGAGACGATTTCCCGAGAAGCGCAGGGGTTTCGTCGTAAACGTGCCGCCGCCAGCAGGCGCATCGGCCGAGACGAAACCATCGACGCGCTGCACGAGACGGTAAATGCCATCAGGAGCCGGGGGTTTTTTATTGTATCCGTCATGGTAAGACGAGCAGCTGCCGGCATACTGCCAGATTTGCGCGCCGCGTCGCACAAAACCGGAACCGACGTACGAATGCCGCACCGGGTAGCCATCGACATCGCCGATGCCGACGCCGGCCGGCCGGGAATACCGGTGCCACGCGAGGCCGTCGCGGCTCACGGCGAGCGACGTCTCGAGGAGGCCCGATCCCCGCTCCGCAGAGAGATCCGCCAGCACGCGACGCTGGGGCGGGCCCTCGCGGGGGTAAGGGAAAAAGAATAAGGGGAACGCCCCATAGGCATCGCTCGCCCAAGGGTATTTCTGGGCGCGGGCATCATAAATATCCGTGCCCGCGGGATCAATGTTCGGATCGGCCGCGAAGGCGCCGGGGTACTCGAGCCCGCCGCCGCCGGGGGCGAGCGGACCGTTATCCAGCCACCATGGGTCGACCTGATCCGCAGGAGTGAGAACCCCTCGGGCCGTCGCCGCACGCGTCAATTCCGCCGTCACCGGAGAAAACGGCCAGGGCGCGAGGAGATCGTCGACCTCAGTCAGGACGGACTTCCGGTCCGGGCTGCCCCCGCGCATTCGGTGATAATCGGTACGATTGTGAATCACGTACCGCCGACGCTGATCATCATAGAAAACGTTCACCGCGGAGCCGACCCAGAACGGTAACGAGACGGTCTCGTGGCGTCGCCAACGGAAGCCATCGGCGGAAGTGTAGACGAAAACCCCTCCGCGCTGACGCAGTCCGCGGACTACCTTCCACCGCTCTTCGGCCGGACCATTCTGATCAAGAAACACCGTACCCACGGAGGCCGGATCGGTGATGACGATATTACGTTGGCCGCGAAACGCTCCTCGGCCGAGGTCAGGAGCGGAAAAATTAACGCCATCCTTGGAAACCAAAACGGCCAAGCTGTTTTGCGGCCCCTCGAGGTATAAGCGGATATCTGCAGGACCCGCATCGACCACGGAAATCCCCCCCCCGCCGGCGACCACGCGCTCCGCTATCCGGGCGGGGTGCGACGTAAAGGTGATCGCGTCACGGGAGGCGATCAAGGCATCGTCCAGGAAGAGATGCCGCCGAGAGCCGAGGGCGATCACGGGAGTTTGCGCGAGGCTCCCGAACAACCGCGGCGGACCAGCCAGTGGTGGCGGCCGCACCGCGCCTGGCATCCGCGAGAAACTTGCGGGGGGCGTAAAGTCGTTGCTGTAAACGGCGGTGTCACTGACCCGTAGTTCGTCGATTGCGCCCATCAGGGGACGACCCCAGCGACCATCGCGCCCGACGGAAACATACGCTTCTTCACCGCGGGGCAGGGCGATCATTTTCACCCGTGCCACTGACTGAACCTTCCCTTGGGCAAACAACCGCAACTCCCCTTCGGCCGCCGTGTAAACGAGGGCAACGTGGAACCAGTCCTCGCGAGATAACGTGCCTTCCGGCAGGGCCAGCGTCACCGTTTCAAGCTGGGCGGTTCCGTGGGGAGGACCTGCGGGATCGGGAAACTCGATGAGTCGCGCCGCGGGTCCCGGTGCCACCGTGGGCACCGCCGCCAGACAGGTGAGCGCAAACCCATGATCGCGAGCCGAGACGCTCAAGCGTGTCACCCACTCGTTTTCTCCCCGCGGCCCCGCGCCGATTTCAAAAATCGTCCCCTCCTCGGCGGTGGCCGTATCCAGCTTTAACCAGCACTCAATCGTCCAGTCACTCGACCCCACGTTCAGCCGCGAGTCCGTCACATTATCGAGCGGCGCCCGCCGCAGGTGGCCATCCCCCGTGGTGGTCAACGCCGCGAAGTGGGCGTTCTCCCACGTGAGCGGCGCTTGGCTCCGCCCGGGCTGGCGAGGCGGCGGTTTCAAGCCAAACCTGACCGCACTCCCCGCGCTAGCGGCGTCCGCCGCACCGCCTGCACCAGTGGAGGTGATGGTCAGCGGCGCCGGTACCATCGGCCGTAACGCGCGGCCAAACTTTCCCGGCACGAGCTCGCCACCTCGACCAAGGATCAGAAAATGACTGGCCGGTCCGGCGTCATTCAGCACCGAGCTGGGATAAATCCCGACCTGCTCGTCGAAGAGCCAGAGGGCCACCGTATCAGCACGGGTCACCAGCCCACTGGCGAGAGCGATCACGAAACCAAGAAGCGAGCGCCGCGGCTTCATCCGAGGAAACCGCGGGCGCGGCACCGAGCCGAGGCCATTTCCGCCGCGAGTTTGAGCGCTTGCACCAGACTGCGCGGATCCCCCGTACCCAGCCCGGCATTGGGAAAATCCGTGCCATGCTCCACCGAGGTTCGAATAATGGGTAAACCCAACGTCACATTTACACCCTGCCAGATACCGAGCATTTTCGCCGCCACGTGGCCCTGATCGTGATACATCGCAATCGCGCAATCAAACTCACCCTGCAGCGTCCGCGAGAAAATCGTATCGCCCGCGAAAGGCCCACTCACGCGGAAGCCGCGGCGATTGGCTTCAGCGATGGCGGGGGTAATATATTCAATTTCCTCCGAGCCAAAAAGCCCGCCCTCGCCCGCATGAGGATTTAGCCCGGCGACCGCCAGATGCGGCTGGTCGATGCCGATCTGCCGGAGGCCATCCGTGGCGAGCGCCACCACTTCGAGAATTCGTTCCGGGCGCACTCGCGCGATCGCCTGCGCCAGCGAAACATGGGTGCTCACATGGCAAATACGCAGCTTACCGGCCACCAGCATCATCGTGACTTTCGGCTGGCCGCACAGCTCGGCGAGCAGCTCCGTGTGGCCAGCGTAATGATAACCCGCGGCGTGCAGCGCGGCCTTGTTAATGGCGGAAGTCACCACCGCGTGAGCCTCGCCCGCGAGCGTCATTTCCACGGCACGCTTAATCGCCTCGTACGCGGCGCGCCCGGTCAGCGGGCTCACTCGACCGCGCCGCAATTGCGCGACGTCCAGGTTCGCGAGATCAATCACGTCGATCACCGCGCTGTTATCGGTGGCGTCGCGCGCGCTCGCAATCGGGTTAATCGACAGCGTCGACTGAGTGATCATCAGGGCCGCCCGTAACGTGGGCGCGTCGCCGATGACCACTGGCCGGCACACCGCGCGGACCACCGGGTCGCCCAACGCTTTGGCGATAAGCTCGGGCCCGCTACCAGCCGCATCGCCGAGCGTGACCGCCAAAATCGGTTTTTCTGAATGGGACATTTTAGTAGGCGGAGCGATAGATGGCGAGAGCGTCACTCTCGGTGATTTCCCGGGGATTATTTTTTAGAAGACGTTGGATTTTTATCGCCTCCTTCGCCAACCAAGGAAGCGCCGTCTCCGGGATCTTGACGTCACGCAGGCGCTGCGGAATCCCACAGGCCAGCGATAAGGCGGCCAGCTGCTCCACCCCAGCCACCGCGGTGGCCTCAACCGTTTCCGCCGGAGCCACGCCGAGCGCGATGGCGATCGCGGCGTAGCGAGCGGGCATGGCCGCAAGGTTGAAACGGAAAACGTGGGGGACGAGCAGGGAGTTAGCGACCCCGTGCGCGATCCGATATTCGCCACCCAAGGGTGCGGAGAGCGCGTGGACGCCGGCTGTATTCACCGGTCCGAGACAGAGCCCCCCGTAATAAGCACCCAACATGACATCGGTCCGCGCGACGATGTCATCTCCATGCGCCACCGCCGTCGCCAAGCTGCGACCGATGCGGCGAATTCCCTCTAGCGCATAAAAATCCACCGCGGGATGAGCTGCTTTATTGGCATACCCCTCCATGCAATGCACCAGCGCATCCAAGCCCACTGCCGCGGTAACGCTGGGCGCGACCGACAGGGTCAACAACGGATCGAGCAAGGCGACGTCCGGTACGAGGTAGGGGCTAATGACCCCTTTTTTTACCCGCTCAATTTCATCAATGAAAACGGCGTTGGGGGAGACCTCACTCCCCGTGCCGGCCGTCATCGGTACACACGCGAGGTAAACACCCCGGCCCAACAATTTACCGATTCCAAAAACATCGCGAATCGCCTGCCGGCCGTCGAGCAGCGCCGCCACCAGCTTCGCGACGTCGAGCGGGCTGCCGCCACCAAGACCGACGATGCCATCGGGCGCGAACTGGCGGGCCCCCGCGAGAACGGCCTCAAATCGCGCGATGTCAGGTTCCTGGTCGACGGAGGCATTGACCTCAACGAGGGCCCCGGTGGCTCGCCACGATGCGACGAGGGCCTCGCCGTGGCGGCTCGCGGTGGGACTCGCGACCACATAGATGCGGCGCAGACCGAGCCCAGCAATCTCCTCGGCCAGCCGCGCCGAACAGCCGGGACCAAAAAACAAGCGCTTTGGCTGCTGCAGAATGACGCAATTCATAGATTTTCAGTCAAAGCGGGCTCGTTCCTCAGCGCAAGAAGTCGAGTCAGCGCGGACGGATCGTCTCCCGTCTGCGGTTGGGAGGACTTCTAAATTTAGGCGCCCCAGCCGGCGCGCCACCGCACGGCGACGGATCGTCTCGGCGCGGAGATCGATCGTCGAAAGGGCGGCCGCGGGCCCACCTGAGAGGACCCTGCCGCGTCCAGAAGAAAGCTCCCGAGGCCCCCAACGATTCATCAGCAAGGCCCTCGCCCGACCCGAGCAACCGAACCCGCGGCTCCCACGTGCCGCCGAATTCGCAAAAAAATCGTCGAATAACTTTCAACTCAACCGGGAGGCGCCAGCATTTCCCCAGCCCAGAGGCACTGAGCCGGGAGCCTCGACCTTCTTCACCGCATCGCGGTCTTCGCTGGCCACACTTTGAATCGGGGTAATTCATCACAGACGGACTCGCCGTGAAAAAATTCGTCGAGAGAATCAATGGGATTTTCGTAACTGCTCAGGGAGAAAAACGCTGTCGGTGAACGCGCAGGTTACGCGAAGAAAGCCGAATTTTAGGCTGAACTCGGACTGCGGAGGGAGGGTCGCCTTCGTCCAAGGAGGAAAGCCGGGGGATTCAAGGCCGGGAGTTGGGTGGGGGGGGGAACCTCGCGTTGATCCGGCCTTTGCCGACCGAGCCTAGCGAGGGGGGCCGGACGCGACTGTCGGCGAAAGTAGTCACCGCACAGTCCGCTGTGCGGAAGGGGCGCCTCCTGACTCGGAGCCGCACTCCACCACCATCTCCCTCACGCCCACGACCGAGGCGTGCGGAAGGGGCGTCTCCTGACTCAGAGCCGCACAGTGGACTGTGCGGACCACTTTGGTCACCGTTCTAAAGACGCTTTTTGCGATGCGGCCATACTCGCCGCACAGGGGACTGTGCGGACCCCTTTGTCTGACCCCTTTGCTCACCGCGCCAAAGGTGATCGGTGCTCGTGATGGCGGGAATCGACCTGAGCACTGACGATTCCGTAACACTATTTTGGCGACAGCCGACGAAGCCGCCTGCAATCTCCCCCGAATAGGTTCGTTACAATTTTCTCGGATTGATCCTTTGATGCGCCCCGCCGAAATTCAGTCACACCACCGGATGCGATCCCGCCCCCTCCTTTCCGCTCTCACCTTGCGTCCCATCCTCACCGTCCTCTTAGCAACCGTTGCGCCGGTGTCGGCCCAGACGCCGAGCGACCCGTTGAAATTCAACCGCGACATCCGGCCGATCCTTTCCGAGGCCTGTTTTCCGTGTCACGGCCCCGACGCCAGCGCCCGCAAGGCGCGGCTGCGGCTCGACGTGCGCGAGGAGGCGCTCAAGCCCGCCAAGTCGGGCGAGACGCCCATCCTTCCGGGCCGGCCGGATCAGAGTGAAATCCTGCGCCGCATCTTCGCGAGCGAGGAAGACGAGGTGATGCCGCCACCGGAGGCGCACAAGATTCTTTCACCCACGCAAAAGGAACTGCTCAAACGCTGGATCGCCGCTGGCGCGCCGTACGAAGCGCATTGGGCCTACACGCCGCCTGTACGCCCACCTCTGCCAGCGGTGCGGCAGTCAGCGTGGCCGCGCAACCCGGTGGACCATTTTATCCTCGCCCGACTGGAACATGAAACCTTGTCGCCCGCGCCGGAGGCCGACCGCCCCACCTGGATCCGCCGCGTGACCCTCGACCTCACCGGGCTGCCGCCCACCCTCGCCGAGGTAGATGCCTTCGTCGCCGACCGGGCCGCCGACGCCGACGAAAGAGTCGTCGACCGCCTTCTGGCCTCGCCGCACTACGGCGAACGCATGGCGGTGGATTGGCTCGACGCGGCGCGTTTCGCCGACACCAACGGCTATCAGGTCGACCGCGACCGCGAGATGCATCCATGGCGCGACTGGGTGATTGCCTCGTTCAACACCAACCAACCCTTCGATCAATTCACGGTGGAGCAGCTCGCCGGCGATCTCTTACCCCACCCGAGTCTCGCGCAACGCATCGCCACGGGCTTTCACCGCAATCACATGATGAATGAGGAGGGTGGCATCATCGCGGAGGAGTTCCTGGCTGAATACACCGCGGATCGCGTGGAGACGACCGCCGCCGTATGGCTCGGGCAAACGTTCAACTGCACGCGCTGCCACGACCACAAATTCGATCCGTTCACGCAGAGGGATTTCTACGCGCTGAAGGCATTTTTTCACAACGTTCCGGAACGTGGCGTGGGGAACTACGCCGCTGAGATCCGTCAAAACAGTCCGCCGTTTATGAAACTACCCGCACCGGCGGTCGAGGCGAAGATCCTTGCGCTCACCTCCGAGTTGGCCGCCGTGAACGGGGAACTCGCCGCGCCACCGCCCGACTCTTCCAACGGAGTCGAGGCGTGGGCACAACGCGTCGCCGCCACCCCGGTGGCATGGGAGCCGGCCGAGCTTCTCACCGCAACCGGGGGCGATGAGCCACCCCAAATCGATGCCGCGGCCCGCGCGGTCGACCTCGGTCCGCAGGAGACCCGCGCCAACACGATCCGGCTCACCGCGCACCTGCCGACCGGGCGCATCACGGCGCTCCAGCTGGAGTGTAGCACGACCGCGCCGTCGGCGAGTTTTCAATGGAGCGGGCTGCAAGTAATCCGGCTACCCCAGAAAAAGGCGCGCGATCCCGGCCTGAAACTGCGGGCGATCGCCGCGGGCGATGCCGTGGCCGCCACTGAGTCAGCCAAGCTCCTCGACAAGAATCGCGAGTCCCGGACCAATCTTGCGATCAGGCCGGACCGGGCGGCGCGGGCCGTGTTTGCAATCGATCCCAGCCTCGTGCTCGGCGAGTCGCCGGCCGAGTTTCTGATCGAGCTCACGGTCGAGCACGCCGGCGGACCCACCCGCTGGCGAGTGCTGACCACCAGCGCGGAACCCGAGTTGCTCGTCCCCGCCGAAATCGACGCGATCGCGCGCAAGGCCCCCGCTCAACGCCCCGCCGGCGAGCAACGGCAGCTGGCGATGTTTCATTATTCGTTGCGCTCGGAGTACCGCGTCCTCCACGAAAAACTGAACACCCTCAAGCAGCAGATTATTGCCGCCGAAGGGGAACTTCCGACGACGCTCGTCATGGAGGAAATGGCGGAGGCGCGGCCGACGTTCGTGCTCCAGCGCGGCGCCTACGACAAGCCGGGAGAACGCGTCACCGCAGCCACCCCCGCCGCCCTGCCGCCGCTCGGCGCCGGCCGTCCGGCCAACCGACTCGGCCTCGCCCGCTGGCTGGTGGATCCGGCCAACCCACTGACAGCCCGCGTGACGGTGAACCGCCTCTGGCAGTCCGTCTTTGGGACCGGGCTTGTGCGTACAACGGAGGACTTCGGCTCACAGGGCGAGACGCCCAGCCACCCCGAATTACTTGACTGGCTCGCCACCACATTCACCCAGACAGGCTGGGACGTAAAAGGGATCATGCGGCTGCTTGTCACCAGCGCGACCTACCGGCAGCACGCCGCGGTTACGCCGACCTTACGCGAGCGCGATCTTGCGAACCGTCTGCTGGCGCGCGGTCCCCGTTTCCGCCTGCAGGCCGAGTTCGTGCGGGACCAAGCGCTCGCGGCGAGCGGGCTGCTGGTGAGAAAGATTGGCGGCGTATCCGTAAAGCCCTATCATCCCGCCGGCCTTTACGAGCAGGTGACGTCCGGCAAAGGCTACATCAAGTACGTCCCGGGGAAGGGCGACGACCTCCACCGCCGGAGCCTCTACACCTACTGGAAACGCTCCGTGCCCAACCCCGCGATGCTGCTGTTCGACGCGCCGTTCCGCGAGGCCTGCACGCTGCGTCGCACCCGCACCAACACGGCATTGCAGGCGCTCAACCTGATGAACGATCCGACCTACGTCGAAGCCGCCCGCTTCCTCGCCCAAAGCATGCTGCACGACGGCGGCACGACGCTAGAGTCGCGGCTCACCCACGGTTTCCGCCTCCTACTCGCCCGGGCCCCGCATCCTGCCGAACTCGCCCTGCTCGGCACCGCCTTGGAACGTACCCGGGCCGATTTCACCGCCGACCGGGCAGCCGCAACCGCGCTGCTCGGCGTGGGCGAATCCGGGGCCGACGCCACGCTGGATCCCGTGGAACTGGCCGCATTCACCACCGTCGCCAGCACGCTACTCAATCTCGATGCCGTCATCATGAAGGAGTGACCCGATGCACGCTGAAATTATTAATACCGCAATTTCCCGCCGTCATTTCTTGAGCCGCACCGGCGCCGGCATGGGAGCCGCGGCACTGGCCTCATTGCTGGACCCGCGACTATTCGCCGCCGCACCGGCGCCCCATTTCGCGCCCAAGGCCCGCCGGATCATCTGGCTAACGCAGGCCGGCGCCCCATCGCAGCTGGATTTATTCGATCCCAAGCCAAACCTAGCCCCACGGTTCGACCAGGACCTTCCCGACTCGATCCGCGACGGCCAGCGGCTCACCGGCATGACCTCCGCGCAGAAGCGGTTCCCGATCGCGCCGTCAGTTTTCAAATTTCAGCAGCACGGGAAATCAGGCCTGTGGCTGAGTGAGCTGCTCCCGCACACGGCGAAGTTTGCCGACGAGATTTGCGTCATCCGTTCGCTGCACACCGAGGCGATCAACCACGATCCGGCGATGACCCTGTTGCAGACCGGATCACAAATCGGCGGCCGGCCCGCGTTCGGCTCGTGGGTGTCGTACGGTCTCGGTTCCGAAAACGCCGACCTACCCGCCTTCGTCGCGCTCATCTCGCGACCCAGCGGCCCGACCAACGCTCAACCCTTGCACGAACGGATGTGGAGTTCGGGGTTCATGCCGTCGCGTTATCAGGGCGTGCGGTTCAGCTCCGGCCCAGACCCAGTGCTGTTTCTTTCAAATCCACCGGGTATCACGACCGCGCGCCGGCGCGCGATGCTCGACGATACCGCTGCGCTCAACCGCCTCACGCTGGCCGAGTACCAAGACCCCGAGACGCAGGCGCGCATCGACCAGTACGAGATGGCCTTCCGGATGCAGGCCGCCGTGCCCGAGCTGGCCGACCTCTCGAAGGAGCCCGCGGACATCTTCGAACGTTACGGACCCGAATCGAAGAAGCCCGGCACCTACGCGGCCAACTGCATCCTCGCTCGGCGGCTGGCGGAGCGCGGCGTGCGTTTCATCCAGCTGTATCACCGCGGCTGGGACCAGCACAACAATCTGCCCAGCGGCATCAAGAGTCAGTGCTACGACACCGA
This sequence comes from Opitutus sp. GAS368, assembly GCA_945903465.1. Taxonomy (GTDB): domain Bacteria; phylum Verrucomicrobiota; class Verrucomicrobiia; order Opitutales; family Opitutaceae; genus ER46. Next base: position 1,881 of record CAMDOF010000138.1, on the reverse strand, counting down.
TCAGCCCACCGCCGCATTGCTTGGGGAACTGAAGAGCCGGGGCCTGCTGGACGACACCCTCGTGATCTGGGGCGGTGAGTTTGGCCGTACCGTTTATTCCCAAGGTACGCTCACCCAAGACAACTACGGCCGCGACCACCACCCGCGCTGCTTCAGCATCTGGATGGCCGGCGCCGGCGTGAAGCGCGGTCACGTCCTTGGAGAGACGGACGATTTCAGCTACAACGTCGTCAAGGATCCCGTGCACATCCATGATCTGAACGCCACGGCGCTGCACTTGCTTGGGCTTGATCATACCCGGCTCACCTACCGCTTCCAGGGCCGCGATTACCGGCTGACCGACGTCCATGGTGAAGTGGTCCGAGGCGTGCTGGCCTGAGGGATGCTCGGCCGCGTTTTAACGAATTAAACCAACGGATCGGCAGAAACGCGGTCAACCTTCCCCCCCTGCGAAGATCCCGCTTTTCGCGCGGCCGGCTGCCCCCGCAGGAAATTCAATTTTCTAACAACCCACGTCCCAAAATCAGATGAGATCAGTCTTTGCCTAAATTCGTGCGCCATTTCGATCGACGCTCAACGCATTTATCGCCGACGCATTCCGGTTGTGGCCCTTCGGGGAAGACGGGTTTGCCCACCCGCAAAAATTGCGGCCCGCGGGACTTTCGAAAGCGGCCGTCAACCTCGGACATTCGAGGTGGAAAATTTTATGCGCAGGAAAATTTTCTGAGAACAAGCCAGGCTTCCTCTGCTCTGCTGGTCGGGCAGCTTCCTACCGGGCGCCGTGCGCCGGGGTAAACGGACCGCGCCCTCATCGGGGAAAAGCGCCCGTCTCGCCGTGGATTAAAAATTTTCCATCCCTCCATCGGGCGATGCTTCGTCGTGCCACCAGAGGCCGGTTGCAGGAAGTGCCTGAACTTACGCGAAGATTCATGGGTGCGACCACACCCATCGCCGCCTCGCCGAACCCTCTCAAAAAATTAGATTTGCCCGATGTTAATTTTTATCGACGCAGCGCGCCCTTTTTTAGTGCGCCCAATTGTGCGCACGTGCGCACAATTGATCTCGAGAACCTTTTTTGCGAAGGACGGTGCCCGGGGGCGACGCGCGCCTCCCGGCTGGCATGGCCAGAAGTGGGCGTTGAATTTTTTAGTGCGCCCCATTGTGCGCACGTGCGCACAATTGATCTCGAGAACCTTTTTTTGCGAAGGACGGTGGCCGGGGGCGACGCGCGCCTCTCGGCTGGCATGGCCAGAAGTGGGCGTTGAAAGCACGCCATGCCAATGAGGCTGCGCGCGACGTTTTTTATGTGGCAAGGGCGGTTCGGAATGATAGCGGGGAGTTTTGGCGCTGCGGGCTGAATTGTTACCAGTGGGGCGGGAGCCAGTTGATTGCTTTTTTAAGGCGGCGCCGTTGACGCTCTAACTCGGGACGGCGGATATCGCTCCGCGAAAAAAATTTGCTCGGAGTGAGGCCGCGATGAAGCAGGGCCCGCATCGTTTGGCGAGAAATCGGGCCGGCTTTGAACGGGCGCGGAAGGTGGCGACGGAACGGCGGAACGCGCTGGGAATTTTAATTCGAGGAAAGTGGCAACGCTGGGGATGGACCGACCTGCGGAGCGGATGTTTACGGCCGAAGAAGTGGCGGAGGCCTTGTTCGGGAAATAGCGCGGGGCCATCCGCGGTGGCTGGGAGGAGACGTCTTGGAAAGAAGGTTGGGGGCCGCGGCGGAGTTAGCCCCAATACTGTTCACTTAGTGATTGACGTTCGTCGCCGAGAAGTGGGGGATAGGAGGCATGGCACGAAGCGCGATGACGATGGGAACGGGCGGAAAAATTGCCGAGCACCTGAGCGTTGGGGTGCTGGCCCAGATTTACCCATGGGA
>CAMDOF010000137.1 GCA_945903465.1 Opitutus sp. GAS368 | reverse complement strand
CGGCGAGGGTCATCTACCCGCTGACTCACTCCACTCCGGCCCCAAGATCAACCTCCCGCGGTGCCTGTCCTGCGGATTTTTCCACCAAAACCCAGGGAATCGAACCTGCTCGTCGTTCCGCCCGGTTTGAGGTCGGATAGTGAGGTCTGAAAGTGAACGGGTTCGCCGGCACGGCGGGGTCAACCTGCGGGCGGCATCGTGGGTCTAGGCGAGGCGCGGCGAGGCGCGGCGCGGCGAGGCGCGGCGAGGCGCGGCGCGGCGAGAAAACAAGCGCGGCCTGTCAACTTGCGGGCGGGATCGTGGGTTTAGGCGCGGCGCAGCGCGGCGCAGCGAGGCGAGGCGAGGCGAGGGTCGTAAGCTCGGTGGGAAAATTCGTTGTCACTGTAAAAGTTTAGGGGCGGCGCAGCGCGGCGCAGCGCGGCGCAGCGCGGGTAGGGTGGCTTGTGAGGCAAGGCGGTTGCTGGGGCGAGCCGCGTGGCGGGGCCTGGTGGGGCGAGGTCGTTACCCGTGCGCGGCGAGTCGACGGCGTAAATTATCGCACACGATACCAGCGGCAATGGCGGCGTTTAACGACTCGGCCGGGCCGTGGCGGGGGATCGTGATGCGGTGGGTGATCTGGGCCGCGACGGCGGGGGAGAGACCCCGGCCTTCGTTGCCGATGACGACGACAGCGTCGCGCCAAGCGGGTAATTGGTGGACATCTGCGCCGTTTAAATCGCACCCGAGAATGGGCACCTCGCGCGCTTCTTGGTTAGAGCGGAGGGTGGCGAGGGTGGGGGCTAATTCCACCGGATGGACGCACACGCGAGCGAAGGAACCCATGCTGGCGTTGATGACTTTTTGATTAAAAAGATCCGCGCTATCGGTCGAAAGAAGGACGCGGTCGAAGGCGAACCAATCGGCGATACGCAGAAGTGTGCCGACATTGCCGGCGTCTTGGACCCCATCGAGTGCGAGGGTGAGACCGTGAGTGAGGGCGGCGGGCGCTAGGTGCGGGCGGGAGAGGTGGCCGACGGCGAGCACGGTGGACGGCGTGGGGAAGTGGCTCGCGCGGGCCATTTCTTCGGGTGAGATACGGATGGCCTGCGGGGATTGCGTGGGAGGGGTCCACGCGGGCGTGGCGTAAATTTCGGCGAACGGGAACTGGGCCGCGAGGAGCTCGGCCACGACTTTCTCTCCTTCGATGATGAAAAGGCCGAGGGCCTCGCGATGTTTTTTCTCGCGGAGGGAACGCAGTCGCTGGAGTACGGCCTTGGTTAGCACGAGTTCAGCCCGCCACGCCTCGCGGGCGTTGGCAAGCTGCGTGGCGGGTTAGCGTGCTGGCTTAGCGTGGCGGGTTAGCGTGCTGGGTTAGCGTGCGTGGTTAGCTCAGAGACTCTCCAGAAGTGGGGTGGCTTCGTCGAGGGTGGCTGGTGGCACGGGAAGGTCGGGCGCAAATAATCGGCCGGCTGGTCGCTGCGGTTGCGCAGGGCACTCTCTCAGGCGCGAACTCAAGGGGAATTTCCACTCGCTCATGCTGGCAGCGACTACGGAAACTTAGGGAAACACCCGCTAAGTCAGCGCTTATCAGGGTCAACCGGCTGGTGCGGCAGAGCACTTCCTCGCCTGCAACGATCTGGAGGGCGGAGAGCCTGGGGTGGCCGCGGCGTCGCGGGGTGGTGGCGCTTTGGCCGTCGTTTGCTTATTGATCAGAGCCTGTGATTGCGCCCATTTTCTCGTTGCGAGCCAACTCCAAGCGCTGGCCTGTCATGATGAATTCCTTGGTGCGACCATCTGAGATGATCACGCCAATCTCAAAGTTTTCGGCGGGTAAGTAGCGACGGTTGATCACCGCGCGGAAGCCGGCCAGATTCCACTTGGTCTCGCGGTAGGCGGCGGCGACATCGCTGCGTTGAAGCGTGACGCTGGAGAAGGTGAGTTGGGTGGAAGGAGACCGCAGGAGGACGTGGATTTGTCCTCGTTTCGAGGTATGATCGGCTCGCATGGCCCAGCCGCCGATGGTGACCTTCTCGTCGTTGGTGAACGTCTCATCCACGTGGGCGATGATGCGGTTGTTCGGCTGCAGCCGGGTGAAATTCGTGGGCGAGGAAAAGGTCGGCAGTCGATAAACCCCGCGCCGCTCGGCCATCGCTAAAATGATATCGGCATGGCTTTCCTGAGGGTGGAGCCTCGAGCGAGTGACGCCCTTGCCGTCCGCTTTAAATTGCTTGAAGGAGGTCGCGGCGCGGTCGCGAACCTCGTTGAAGCTGGTTATTTTCGGCGCAAAGGCGATGTTGGCGCTGAGGTTGAAGGCGACGAGCGCCGGTAAAAGTGCGGCGAGAGGGCGCAGTGGGCGGGACGGCGCGGCTTCGACGGCGAGCTCAAGCAGCAAAAAGATCACGAGCGCCCAAGCTAAGGCGCCGAGGATTAAATATCGCGAGTTGATGGCGCTGCCAAGTCCGGCGGCGAGCTCGACGCGACCGATCGCGATCAGCGCCAGCGCGCCGACTGCAAAGCAAGCGCCATAAAGTGCGAGCGGTTGGCGTTGCGCCATCTGGCGGGATCCGAGAAAGCCAAGCGTGGCGAGCAAGCTCGCTCCGAGCCAAGGCGTCCAAAGGTTGCTCTCGCCGAGGGTGAGTGGGGCGCCCAAAAGTCTTAGCCAATACGAAGCGACTCCGAGTATTTTTTCGGCGGAGAAGCCTCTGACGTGGTGCTCAGGGTTTAGGCTAAAATCGTAGAAAAAAACCGCGAGGATGGCGCTAGCAACGAAGGCCCACGCGCCGAGGGTGCGCCAGCGCCGTTGAAAAGCGAGGAGGAGGCCGCCCAGCGGCCAAAGGACCAAACCCTGGGCGAGCGTGAAGGTGGCGAGGATCGCGCTGCCCGCTCCCACCACGGCCGTTGCGCGCGTGCCGCGAACCAGCGCAGCCAGAGCCAGCATGGCCAACATCACGACTTGAAAGTGGTCGATGGACGAGCCCGACCAGATAAAACTTTCAAAGTGCTCAAGTTGAAACACCACAAACACCAGCACGACGCCCATCCGAATGCGCCGTTCCCAGCCGCTGACCGCGAGAACCAAGGTCGCGACTGCCCCGACCAGGAAGAAATTACCAATGGCGGTGATCACGTGAAAATTGATCGTGCCGGTCGTCCAGTAGCTGAGGGCGTAAATGATTCGACTCGTCACCGTCCGGTGCTCGTTGTCGACGGCAAAAAACATCCGCGCCAATTCCTGCCAAGGCGCCCCGCGGTTGATTTCTAAAACTAAAACGAGCGCGGTATCGATCTCGTCCCAGAAGGCGATGTTACGGCTAGCCTCGGCCGCCGTCAGGCCAATATAAATGATCGGAATTGCGGCCAATAAAATCCAGCCGACAAGAAGGCGGCGCTGGGCGGATTTATTGGGGGCGGCCGAGGGAAGCATCGTGAGTCAAGGATTGACGTGGAGCAAAGCGAGTGAGGCGAGTGGGATTAAGCGGAGCGAGGAAAGCGTTTTCGAGCGGAGCGCGGCGGGAGTGGCTTTTGAGGTTGGATTTGGTTTAAGGGAAGCCGAAAAGGGGCTACAATAAATCAGAAAGCTGGGATTCGCCATTGTTTATTTGACGATGGGGTCGGCGAGTAAAGAATTGTAACGATTCGGCTGGTGGTTGGAGGGGATTTCGCGGCGTGATCGTTGCGGTGAGTCCCGAATGACGCGGAGGCCGTTGCATTGTTTTGTGAAATGGTCCGCGTGGTGGGTCACGACATTCCGCCAGAAGATAGGATTTTTTTTTATTGTTAATTACTTTCAATAAATGGAGCGATACCTACTCTTGGGATATGAGAAAATGGCGGTTAGTTTTACTGGTGGCGGTGCTCGGGTGCGTGGTGGTGCCCTGGGCGGTGGCGGCCACGGCAGCCCTTGGGGGGAAACCGTCGACTCGGGCGGATCGTTCGCCGGCGGCGGGAGTCGCCACGGCACTATCGACGATTACGGGCATCGCGATTTCCCCGCTGCTGGGGACGGGCGTCTATGGGGCCTATAGTTGGTTCACGGCAGAGGAGGGGAAGCGCGCCGCTTTGCCGTGGTACGGCCAGGTGGCTTTTTGGTTGCCGGCGTTGTTGCTGGTGGGCTTGTGCGCCGGCAAAGATGCGCTAGGGGCGACGTTACCGCCGGGCTTGAAGAAGCCGCTCGATGTCCTTGAGACGGTTGAAAATAAATTTAGCGGGCTCGTCGCGGCCGGTGCGGTGGTTCCCTTCACGTTGGATTCGATGGTTAAGGTCATGTTCGCGGATCAAGGGCCGACCGGAATAAACCCGGCGCTTTGGCTGAGCGGGAGCGGGCTGGCCACCCTGCCTGTGGCGAACCTCGATTTTACGTGGCTGTTAAATGTGCTGACGATCCCGTGCGCGGTCGCGTTATTTGCGATGGTTTGGCTGAGCTCGCACGCCATTAATGTGCTCATTCTGTTGAGTCCTTGGGGGGCCATTGATGCGGCCTTAAAAATTGCCCGCACCGCCTTGCTGGGTCTCATCACAATTGGCGCCACCCTCAACCCCTGGCTGGGCGCCACCCTCTCGCTCGTGGTGATCGTCGGGGCTTATTTTCTAGCGGGTTGGTCGTTTCGTTTAACGGTTTTCGGCTCCGTGTTTTGCTGGGATTTTATTACGAGGCGCCGCCGGGTGGTTTCGCCGCTCGAAAAAGATCATGCGATGTTTGCGGGGCCTGGGCTTCCGGGGGTTCCGGTGCGCACCTATGGCCGCCTGGTGCTCGGGTTGGCGGGAGCGGTGGAGTTTGTCTATCGGCCGTGGCTTTGCCTTGCGCCGAAAGTGGTCGCGTTGCCGGTTGATCGTCGGGGAATGGCGGTGGGAACGGGGCTGTTTTTTTCAGACATCCTCGGGCCCGACGGCGCGGTGTGGTTCTCCTTACCGCCACGGTATCGCGGGCAAGAGGAAAATATCGCGCGGGTTTTTCTCCTCGGGGGCGGCGCTCGTCCCGCGGGTCTGCGTAAAGCTTGGGGCGTCCTGCGCGAACTGCTGGGCGGCCGCGCGCCTCGCGCGGAACCGAGCGGCGGACAAGTTGCCCGTTGAGCGGGTCGGTCCCTCAACCGAGTGGCGTTGAGTCGGACGGTCCCGAGTCAACGCCGCCCGCCCGCGGCGGTTCGCGGTTTCCTCTCGCCCCTGCACTCGCCGCCATTTTTTTATAACGAAGACTCTTCTCAAGGTTGCCCCGCAGTCTAATTTGCGCTCCGCTTTCGATCGTTCCCCATGAATTGTCGTTCCTTCCGTCAACGTTCCCTCGCGGCCGCTGGGCCCTCCGCGTGGCCTTTTATTCCCGGCGGGGCGGATGCGTCCGGCCGTCAGGATCGTTCCGCGCTGATCGGGCCGGACTGGTTTGGCGGTAACACTGGGGGCGAGGCGATGGCAAGCGATCAGGGCGAGATCATCGGGGTCCGCGATTTTGATCCGCCCGCGCTCGACCCTTTTTCAGAAAAAGTCATCAAGGGCTGCGGTGTTCAGCTGCAGAAAGATCGGATTACCGCGGGCTCTGGGCCAAGGAGAAACCGGAGCTCGTGAATGTGGCCATACCCGATTTAGAGCGGGCGTTCCCGGCGATCGCCACCGTGCGGTCTGGCACCGAGCAGCAGATCGTCGGCGACGAGGCCGCCCATCATTCACTCCGTCGCGATCACCGCCGCGGCTGGCAGGACCCCGCGATTTAAATTTATGAAAACCCCGACCATCCCCTCCCGCCGCGCGTTTCTGCGCACGGCCTTCGCGGCCGCCGCGTGCACCGAGAGCCTCGTCACCGCCGCGGCCGCCGCCACCGCGCCCGCCGCGCCCGCCGCGCCCGCGACCATGCCCGGACTCAAGCCCGCCGCCGGCCGGTTCCTCTATGTCGCGGTCCCGGGTATTCGCAATTATCTCGAGTACGGCGGCCACGGTTTGCTCGTATTTGATCTTGATCGCGGCCACGCGTTGGTGCGGCGCATCGCGGCACGGGGCCTCGCCGCTGATGGCAAGCCGCTCAACGTGAAGGGTATCGTCGCCTGTGCCGCAACCCGCCGTCTCTATATTAGCACGCTGCAATTCGTCACGTGCTTCGATCTCCTTACCGACAAAATTCTCTGGGAGAAATCCTATGAGGGCGGCTGCGATCGCATGGCGCTCTCGCCAGACGGCCAGGTCATGTATTTGCCGTCGCTCGAAAAAGATCACTGGCACGTGGTCCAAGCGCTCACGGGCGAAATCATCCGCCGCCTCGACTTGAAGGCGGGCGCCCATAACACAGTCTACGGACTCGACGGTCAGCACGCTTACCTCGCCGGCTTAAAATCTCCGATGCTCCGCGTCGCCGACACCGCGACTCACACCATCGGCAAAGAAGTGGGGCCCTTCAGCTCCGCCATCCGCCCTTTTACCATCAACGGCCGCCAGACTCTGGCCTTTGTCAATGTCAATGGTCTCCTCGGCTTCGAGGTTGGCGATCTCGTCACCGGTCAACGGCTCCACCGCGTCGAGGTCCAGGGTTTTAAAATGGGCGTGCCGAAGCGCCACGGTTGCCCGAGCCACGGGGTCGGGCTCACGCCAGATGAGAAGGAAGTCTGGGTGTGTGACGCGGTCAATGAGCGCATGCACATTTTTGATGCAACCGTCATGCCGCCTCGCCAGATCGCGAGCATCGTGGTGCGGGATCAACCGGGCTGGATTACCTTTAGCCTCGATGGCAAGTACGCGTATCCATCAACTGGAGACGTGATCGACGTCGCCACGCGCACGATCATCACGACCTTGAAGGACGAGACGGGGGCTGCGGTGCACAGCGAGAAGGTCGTTGAGGTGCACTTTGCGAACGGCGTGCCGGTGCGCCATGGTGATCAATTCGGGATTGGCCGCGTGCGTTGACGGTGGCGGCACGGGTGTGGGCGGGCGTGATCCGCGGCGGGCGGAGCGAGGCGGCGAGAGCCCGCTTTGAGGGTGGGCGGGGCGCTGGCGGAACGGGTCGCGGCTGTACGCTCAATCCGCGATGGCGTGGAGGCCCCGCACCAATCGGCCGATGCCCTCGGTGGCGGATTCGCATGAGAGCGCACCGTAGGCGACGCGGAGATGACCCCCTTGATTTAGGCCGAAGGCGCTCCCTGGAATGACGGCAACGCCGTGTTCGCGAATCAGGCGGGTGGCGATCTCGAGAGAGGTGAGCGGCGTTTGCCCTGCGCGCAGGCGAAGCAGAAAATAAAATGCGCCTTGGGCCACGGGTATTTCGGCGATGCCCGCGGTCTCGAGGGCGGTGAGCGCGCGCCGCACGATCGCGCGGACGGCAGTAAGATCCCGCAGGTGCCCGCGCAAGTAGTCGGCGTCGGTGGTCAACGCGCCCAGTGCGGCGAATTGCGAGATGACCGGCGGGCAGATAATCAAGGTATCTTGGATTTTACGCAGAGCGGATGCGAGTTTCTGTGGGAAAACCATCCAACCCACGCGCCAGCTCGCGAAGCCGTAGGCCTTGGACATTGAGTAAAGTGAAATCGTGTGCGCGTCGCTGCCGGGGATGCTGCCAGGGGAAAAATGGATCGCGCCCTCGTAGGTGAAGGCTTCATACGCCTCGTCGGAGATATGCCAGAGACCGTGCTCGGCGCAGAGGGCGTTGACGGCGCGCAGCGTGGCCTCGGGGTAAACCGCGCCCGAGGGATTGTTGGGTGAGACTGTGATGATTGCGCGCGTGCGCGGCGTGATGGCAGCGCGCAGGGCCGCGACGTCGAGCTGGTAGTCGGCGTCGGTGGGCACGAGGACGGGGTGCGCGTTGGCCATCACGATCGCCATTTCATGATTAAAATAGTAGGGCGTCGGGAGAATAATTTCGTCGCCCGGGTCGGCGATCGCGAGCACGGCGGCGATGAACGCGTTGTTGCCGCCGGCGGTCACCATCACGCGGGGTTCGTCGCTGCCACCGAAGACCAGACCGTTCTCCGCAGTGAGTTTCTCGATAATACGTGCGACCAAGGGCGGGATGCCGGCGACCGATTGGTAGCGGTGATTGGTGGGCTCGGCCAGGAACTGCTCGATCTGGGCGAGTGCCGCTGGCGGTGGGTTATACCCGACGATGCCTTGGCCGAGGGAGAGCGTGCCAGGGCAGCTCCGTATCAGGTCTGCAATGACAGGAATGATGGGCGATTGGACGGCGCGTAAGCGGAGCGAGGCAAACATGGTTCGACCTTATGAGCATAGGCACGATTTCGGGCCGGCGGAAACCGCGAAATCGCGGCGCGTGAAAGGACTACCCGGTGGGCTGGCGTGGTGGGGGTGGGAGCGGGTTTCGGGCAGGTGGCTTTGGAGGGCGGTGGGGACACGCTGGGTATGAGGTGGGGCTGGCCAGGCGGGGGAGCGCCGGGCCAGCGTGGCGGGGCGCGGGTGTGGGGCGCGGGTGTGGGGCGCGGGTGCGGGGACCCTTGACCACCGATGGCTGGTGCACCAACGTTGCCGGCGATGATTCCCCTAAATCGACGTCATTTCCTTAAAACCGCGGCTGTCACCGGTGGTGGCCTGCTGATTCTCCCCAGTGGCACCTTATTTGGCCAAAATACTCCAGGCAAACGGCTCAATGTCGCGTTGATCGGCGTATGGGGTCGGGGGCTTGCTCATTATGATGGGCTTTCCAAGGAGAATGTGGTCGCGCTTTGTGATGTGAACGAGGCGCGTTTCCCGGAAGCGTTGAAGAAATTCCCCGGCGCCAAGACCTACGTCGATTGGCGGAAATGTCTGGAGCAAAAAGATCTCGAGGCCGTCGTCATCTGCACCGCGGATCATTCGCATGCGCACGTCGCGATGTGGGCGATGAACCGCGGTCTCCACGTCTATTGCGAAAAGCCGATCGGCATGAGCGTGGCCGAGTGCCGCCTCCTGCGCGCGACCTATCTTAACAAGCGCGGCAAAATCGCCACCCAAGCGGGTACGCAGCGCCACGCCAATCCGAACTTTGCCCGCGTGCGCGAACTCATCCGCGATGGTGCCGTCGGCGAGCTGAAGGGGGTCTTCGTCTGGGGGAATCGCCAATTGCCGCGCCCCAGTTATCTCCCCGCCCAGGGCACGCCCCCAGCCAATTTTCACTACGACCTCTGGCTCGGGCCCTCGCCTTATCATCCTTATAATCCGGGATATTTCTCGGGTGGTCCCGGCGCGAATTGTCTGCAGTGGAATATGTATTGGGACTTTGGGACCGGCCAGGTCGGCGACATGGGCAACCACACCATGGATCTCGCTTGGAACGTGATCGACGCCACGGTGCCGACTTCCATCGAGGCCAAGGGGGATGCGTTTAACCCCGACGTGACGCCGGTCGAGCTCACCGCGCATTTTGATCACCCCGCGAATTCTTGGCGCCCAGCGATCCGGGTCAGCTGGTACCAAGGTGGGGCCCTGCCGACCGCGCCTAAGAATTACATCGATCTCAATAAGATCGGTCATGGTGCCATGTTCAAAGGATCCAAGGGAGTGCTGGTGGCAGATTTTAATACCCGCATGCTCATTCCCGCGGCCGATGATTCGGATCTCACTTATTATAAAGTGCGATCGAAGGAGCAGGTCACGCCGCCGATTGGAAATTTCCAGGATGAGTTTTTCCGGGCGTGCAAAGGCAATCTCAAGACTTCGTGTAATTTCGATTACAATGGCCAGATGACGGAGCAGATGGCGCTGGGCTTGGTCGCTTATCGGGCGGGCAAGAAGCTCGACTACGATGGGGTCGCGGGCCGCGTGACTAACAGCGCCGAGGCGAATGCGTTGCTGAAGCGGGAGTATCGGGCGGGTTGGCCGTTGGACGGTTGATCGGCGCTGTTCATGGCGGGCGCGCGTCGACGCGCGCGCTCGCTCGCGCAAGTCCGCGCGCGCGGCCCGTGCCGCCGTCGATGGGGGGTGTCGTCCCGGCCGGCTCGCGCTGCCGCGGCCATCACGCCGTAAACGAGCTGGCGGAGGATTGACTTTGCGCCGCGGTTTTCGGCTCTGCGCAGAGGTTGATGGGTTGAGGCTGGCGTTGGCCGCGGGGGTCTCTTTGTTGGGCACTGCTTATGCGTGCGTACCTCACTTTCTTACTTTCGATTTTTGGTCTGGGCGCCGCGCTCCTTGCGGCAGTGCCTAAGCCCAATATTATTTTTATCCTCGCCGATGATCTCGGCTACGGGGAGCTGGGCAGCTACGGTCAAACTCAGATTCACACGCCGAATCTGGATCGTCTCGCGGCGGAGGGAATGCGCTTCACGCAATTCTACGCTGGCAATACGGTGTGTGCGCCGTCGCGCAGCGTACTGATGACGGGCTTGCATATGGGCCACACGCGGGTACGCGGCAACGCCGGTCCGGCCAACGTGATCGCGCAAACCCTCCGTTCAGGGGATGTCACGGTGGCGCGCGTCTTGCAGCAGACAGGTTACGCGACGGGGCTCATCGGTAAATGGGGCCTGGGGGAAGCGGGTAGCGAGGGCGAGCCGCGGCGCCAAGGGTTCGATCATTTTTTTGGTTACCTCAACCAGACCCACGCGCACAATCACTTCCCGGCCTTTCTCTGGCGCAATGGCGAGCGGGTCCTGTTGCCCAATGTCGTGACGCCCGTCGGCGAGGTCGCCGGCGCGGGCTATGCGACGAAGCGGGTCGCCTACTCCAGCGATCTCTTTGCGGCGGAAACGCTGGAGTTTATCGGTCGGCACCGCGATCGCCCGTTTTTTCTCTTTAACGCTCTCGTCACCCCCCACGCCAACAACGAGCGCTCCCGCGTCCTCGGCGATGGGAACGAAGTTCCCGATTATGGGCGCTACGCGGACCGACCGTGGAAGGATGCGGTCAAGGGGCACGCCGCGATGATCACGCGGCTTGATCGCGACGTGGGGGCGTTGTTGGAAGAGTTGAAGCGGCTGGGCCTTGATGAGCGCACCTTGGTGATGTTCTCAAGCGATAACGGGCCCCACCGGGAGGGCGGGCCGGATTATGATCCCGCTTTTTTCAAGGCGAGCGGGCCTTTGCGTGGGATCAAGCGCGACCTCACGGATGGGGGGATTCGCGTGCCCCTCATTGCGCGTTGGCCGGGGCAGATTCCAGCCGGCGTGGTCTCACCGCACGTCAGCTATTTCGGCGATATGATGGCGACGTGGAGTGAACTATCCGGAGCCAAGTTACCGGCTAATCTCGACAGCCGCAGCCTCGTGCCAACGCTCCTCGGGCGTGGGACCCAGTTGAAGCATGACCACCTTTATTGGGAGTTTTATGAGAAGGGCGTGACCCAGGCCGTCCTCCTCGGTGACCGCTGGAAAGGCATTCGTCTCGCCGGTACCGACGCACCGATCGCCCTCTTTGATCTTGCGAGTAACCTCGCTGAAAACCCCGACGTCGCGGCCCAGCACCCCGCGCGCGTGCAGCAAATCGCTGAGATTATGCGTACCGCCCACGTGGATAATGAACACTGGAATTTTTCCCTGCCGAACAGGTCTAAGGCCGCCGCCGCACCTGCGCCCTGAAGGGGTGCGGGGTCGTCGTCGTCCCTTGAGGCGACGCGTGGCGACGGCGACGATGAGCGATCATTTGAGCCATGGGGCGAGCGGTAATCTGAGTGCACGGATTTGGCTTGCGGCCAGTTCGGCGACGGCGGTCGCGCCCAGTTCGACGAAATGGGTGTCGTCCTTGGTTCCGTTCGGCCGGTTCGGATAGGCGCCCGGCTCAAGCCACATGAAAAACTTTTTGGAGGCCTCCGCGCCGGTTGCGGTCAGCAACTGGGCGGTTGCCTGTTCTAACTCGAGCAAAGGAACCCGTTGCTCTTTGGCCACGGCGCGGATCGCGTCCGGGTAGGCGCCATGCGTGTCGACGAGCTTTCCCGCACTGTCGAATTTACGCCTCACCACGGGCGTGGCAAGGAGGGGAAAAGCGCCCCGACCCCGGGTCTCGCTGACGTAAGTCCGCAGGAAATCCCTAAATGTCGTCGCGGCGTCCGTATGCCGATCGGGCGTGGTTTTCTCGTCGTTGTGCGAGAACTGGATGATCACGTAATCGCCCGCGCGGAGCTCCTCGTGGACTTTTTTCCACAGGCCCTCATCGATAAAGCTTTTCGAGCTGCGGCCGTTTTTCGCATGGTTTCGAATCATCGCCGGATCGACGAAGAATTTTCCCAAGGCCATTCCCCAGCCCCACTCCGGAACCGCGGTGCCTTTGTCCGCCATGGTGGAGTCACCGACCATGAACACGCGTGGAGAGGAAGCGCCGGTTTGCGCTTGGAGGGGCATCAGGCTGAGGAGCAGCAGCGCAATGAAAGGGAGAGAGCGTAACGTCATGGGATTTTTTTGACCAGCAATCGCCATGTTTGAGGCCAGCCGTGAATTGTCGACCGAAACGCGCAACTGCGCGGATCTCCTCATCCGCGAGTTTAGCGGCCGGCTGGAGGAATCGTTCTTCGATGGCGGATTTTTGCACGGGAACCTGGAGTATGAGAGGGTGGACGGTGCGCTCCGCGCTCGTTTAGTTTTGGGCCGACAGGCGAAAGCGCGTGGAGCGCACGTTCCACCCTCTGAGGTGGTCCGTGCAAAAATCCGCCATGGATCGTTCTTAGGTGGTTCCTCATTTATTTCGTCGCGTCTACAAATCAAATCGGACGCGCGGCCTTGGTGGCGGCAACGATCCTAAAAGGGTCCACGGTCGGCGCCACGGCCAGTGGGGCCGGCGGGTTCGAGGCGGGTTCTTTCGCGGGTGAGAACCGACTCGTCGAAGCCGCTGATGGTCGCCGCAGGTGGCTCGAGTTAGCGAAGATGGGGGCTGGCCGCCGTCCTTTGATTGGGAACGGGTGTGAATAACCTTTCCTGTTTTTCCATTGCGAGGCGCAGTTGCCGCCCTTCAATCGCCCTTTTTAACCCTGCATGTATCTCAAGGCGCTCAAGCTCCACGGCTTTAAAAGCTTCGCTGATCCGACGACTCTCCGGTTCGAACCGGGGGTAACGGCCGTGGTCGGGCCCAACGGCTGCGGCAAGTCGAATATTGCGGATGCCATTCGGTGGGTGCTGGGGGAACAGAGCGCGAAAGCTCTGCGGGGCGGCAAGATGCAGGACGTGATTTTTGAAGGTGCGGACACGCGCAAGGCGGCGCAAATGTGTGAAGTTTCGCTCCTGCTGACCGATTGCGAAAAACAGCTGGGGAGTGAGTTTCACGAAATAGAGATCATGCGGCGAGTGCACCGCGATGGCCAGAGTGAGTACTCGTTCAACGGTCAGCCGTGCCGACTGAAGGATATTCAGAAACTGTTTATGGATACCGGCATTGGCCGGACGAGTTACTCGATCATGGCGCAAGGTCAGATTGATCAAATTCTTTCATCGAAGCCGGAGGAGCGCCGGGCGGTTTTTGAAGAGGCCGCGGGCATCACGAAGTATAAATCCCAGCGCCGCGAGGCTCTGCAGAAACTCTCGTTGACGGATCAGAATATGGCGCGGGTGGCAGATGTGATCGGGGAGGTTTCCCGGCAGATTGGTACGTTGCGGCGGCAGGCGGCGAAGGCGATGCGGTACAAGCGGCTGAACCATCGACTGCGGCACTCGGCTTTGGCGTGGAACGGTTATCATCACACCCTGCTCACGGCGACGCTAGCGGAGTTGGAGACCAAGGTGGCGGTTTTACGGAGCGATGCGCAGGTGCGCCGGGCCAATTTGGAGTCACAGGAGGGCTCGTTGGCGGAGAAGCGGGCCCATCGGGGGCGCCTGCACCAGCGGGTACAAGACGCCCAGCAGGCGGTCTTTGATTTACGCTCGCAAAAAGAGGCGGCGGAGAACGCGGCGAATCTCGCGCAGATCAAACGGAGTGGCCTGGAGGATCGTCTGGCTGCATCGCGGAATAATCTGGGCGAAGTGGAAATGCAAATGCGGGAGGTGGCGGCCCAAGTGGATAGCGGGGCGACGGACAAGCAACTCCAGCTGGAATTACTGGGCGGGAGCGACGCGGCTTTTCAGCAGAGGAATCGAGAGCTCTCGATCGTGGAGGGCGAGCTTTCCCGGTATGAGCAAGATCTGAATCAGTCACGGTTTGATTTGCTTCAAGTAGAGAGCACGGTTGCGCGGCTGCGCACAGATTGTTCCGGCTACGAAGTGGATCAGAAGACCAGTGTGCATAAGCACGACTCGGTGGCTCAGGAACTCGAGGGAGTTCGTCAGCAACAAGCGGCGGCCGCGCAGTTGGCAGCGGAGACGGTTGCGCGCGCGGAGGAAGCGATGGTGGAGAAATCGCGGGCGAGTAGTGAGACCGTGATCGCGCAGCAGGCTATTACGGATCTCACGCGAGAATTTCGAGACGCCCAGCGCGTTTTACAGGAAATTGACCGGCAATTGGCGCAGCGGACGGCTCGGCTGCGTTTGTTGCAGCAATTACAGGAAAAGTGGGAGGGTTTCGGCGAGGGCGCCAAGGCGGTTTTACAGGGGCGTTTGGCAGCGGCCTTGCAAGGCGCGAAGGTCACTCCGATTACGCAGGGACTCGCCGTGAAACCGGAGTTTGGCAAAGCGGTCGAGGCGATTTTAGGCTCTGCGGCCGAGGCGATCAGTGTGAGTGAAGTGGCGACCGCTCGGCGGATCTTGGCGCAGTTGGATGCCGACCAGATTGGCTCGGCGATCTTGCGGGTCACGGAGTTTAGCTTGCGGACGGAAGGTCATCTTGAGTTGCCGGATGGGCTCGTGCCGGCCTCGGCGGCGGTGGGTGATACCGATCCCGCCCACCCCGCCTTGGGGGTTTTGCGCGAGTCCTATATCGCGGATGACCTGAATTCCTTTCTTGATTTCTGGAAGTTAAATCCAGGGTTTGGGTTTTTGGCGGTGGCGACGCGCAAGGGCGATTTGGTGGATCGGCGAGGGCTGATCTACGGAGGTCATCACAGCAGTAAGCGGGCGGCGCATAGCATCGTGCAGCGCGAGATTGACCTGCGGGAGACGGCCAAGGCGCTGGCGGAAGACCAAAAAGCGCATGACGACCAGAAGGCGGTGATCGAAACGTTGACGGTGCGGCTGAATGATGCGGAGCAAGGGCTTGAGCTGCGGCGGGCGGAGGTTTTGGCGGCAGCGCAAGCCCTCGCCGCGGTGCAGGCGGAGCAGCGTAATGCCGAACGTAATGTTCAGGACGTGGGCAATCGGCTCAATCGCATGGAAGGAGAGCTGGGCGCGCTTGAACAGGCCCGCAATGAGGCCCACACGCGGTGGGAAAAGGCGCAGGTTGGGCTGGTTGAGGCCGATACCAAGGGGCAGGGGCAACGCGAGAAAATCCGCCAGCTGGAAATCCGGATTGTGGAATTTCGCACGGATCGCGACACGAAGCGTGAGACCTTGGGGCAAGCGCGCTTAGAGTTGGCCGAACGGCGGCAGAAAGTTGAGGTGATCGATCGGGGCCTTGGGGAGATGGAGCGTCGTCGTCGGCAACTCGGTGATTTATTATTGCAGCGGCAAACGGAGATTGAGGCGTGGAGTGAACAGACGGGCACCCTCGAGCGCACGGTGGAGGAACAACGGGCCCGCGCCGCTCAGTTGCAGGAGACATTTGGGGTGGCTCAAGAGCAGGTTGAGAAAATCCGTTTTGAGCTCGTGGATATTGAACGGGAGATTCATGCCCTCGAATCGGCCCAGCACGCGGTGCGGGATGAGGCGGAGAACGCGCACGATGATCTGAGCGCTCATGAGGTGAAACTGGCGGAGAACCGCCAGCGGGCTCAGTTTTTAGCGGAGGAAGTGACGCGCGAGTTTCAAATCGATATTGCGGTGGTGGATTGGAAATTGCAGTTGTGGCGCGCGGACGATGAGCCGGACGGGCTCAAGCCCCTCGATTTGGATGAAGACGAGGATGAAGGCCCCGCAGGGGTTGCGCTGGTTGCGGCCGAGACCGCGGCGAGCGGAGAGGAGGCGACCGCTTCCAAACGCCGGCGGAAGAAGAAAGAAGCGAGGGGGGAACCCTCCGGCGCAGATTTAGAGGCGTTCGCTGCCACGGATTGGCCGACCGTAAAAGCCGAAATCGACGGCCTGCGGCAGCGCTTGAATAGTATGGGGGCGGTCAACCTCGTCGCCATCGAAGAGTACGCCGAATTAAAGCAGCGGCATGATTTTCTACAAAATCAGGTGAATGACCTGACTGCCGCGAAGGCCGAACTGATCAAGGCGATCGACGAAATCAATCAGACCTCGCTGCAGCAGTTTCAGATCACCTTCGAGCAGATCCGTAAGAACTTTGAGTACACGTTTCATACTCTTTTTGGAGGGGGGCGCGCTCATTTGGAGCTGATTCAAGCCGAGGATATCCTCGAGAGTGGCATCGAGATTGTCGCACAACCGCCGGGCACCAAGCTGAAGGGCATCACGTTGCTTTCGGGTGGTCAGAAAACGCTGACGGCGGTCGCCTTGTTGTTCGCTCTCTACATGGTAAAACCATCCCCATTCTGCCTGCTGGACGAGTTGGACGCCCCGCTCGATGAGTCCAACATCGGCCGCTTCACGGAGTTGTTGAAGAAGTTCGTCAACGAGTCCCAGTTTATCATCATCACGCACAATAAACGCACGGTTTCGGCGGCGCAGGCGATTTATGGTGTCACCATGGAGGAGCGGGGCGTCTCGAAGACGGTCTCGATGCACTTTAATCCTGATCGTGGTGATCTCGAGTCGCAGTCACGAAATTTGGCGGAGTCGGTGGTAGGCGCCCGCTCGCCCGCCTCCTCGAAAACTCCGCCGCCCGCATCCACCGCGCCCACTGCATTCACCACCGCAGCCACCACCGCAGCCACCACCGCGCCCGCGGCGCCCGCGGACGCGCCGAAAGTTTGACGCGGTCGAGTTAATAGCGAGGAAACTGGATTTGCGGGGGGGAGGGGAGGAGTTTTCAAGGAGAGCTACTTCGTCTTCGGCGAGGAGGACGAGGTCGCGGTCCGGGTCCGAATGCGCTCGGAGATCCCATTTTTCTGCTGTCGCGCCGAGGTGAGCGAGCGCTTCCCATCGTCGCTCGTGATCGTTGGTCACCTACGAACACGGATGTTCGCGTCGATGACCTCGCGGATTTCTTGGAGCCGCCGGTACACCACGCATTGTTTACCTACGAACACGGTCTCGACGTCCTCGTCGCACGCCTCTGATGCCGCCCAGGGATTGCGCTCTTCCCTCCATCCGCGTGCGGTGCTTCGTCTTGCCCACGCTCTCAGTCCCCGCTCAAGCCCGCCACTCTCCACCGTCGCACTTCGCAACGTTCGCCGGGCCAAGCGCCGATGGACGTGCAAGCGTCCGCCCCCGCCACTCTCCACCGTCGCACTTCGCAACGGTCGCCTCACCCGTAGCCGCGACGCCAGCGAGTGGTTCCGTCCGTGCTTCCACCTGTCCGAGCCGCACCCCTTGCGGTTTTCCTTCCATGTGTTCCGTGGGCCCCCCTCCGTTTTCGTATCGTCCGCGATCTACCGCGCCCGGTATCCGTCTTCCTCTGTGTCCGTCCGTGTTCCTTCGTGATTTCTCCCTTTCGTCACTTCCTGAATCGCCGACCATTCGAGTCCCTGAACTTACTCACCTCGTCCCTCCGCACTGCCGTCTTTGCCGTCCGCCCAGCCTACCTCCTAACGCAGCGTCCGACCCTCGCGGTCCTTCCCGTTGGCAACATTCCGGTAACACGCCGCGATTTGAATTCCTCCGGCCCTCCGCTTGCCGCCTAATAGGGATACCCATGTCCTTATCTGACGACCGCTTCGCCCACACCGCCCACCGTCACCGCCGCCCACACACGCTCGCGCTCCTCGTCGCGCTCCTCGTCGCGCTCACCGCCCACACCCTCTTCGCCGCGACCTCCCCCGCCACCGCGCCCTCCGATCCCGTCCTCTTCCCGACCGTCATTGTCGCCGCCACCGGCTACGGCACCGCGCCGTTCGACATGCCTTTCGCTACGTCGGTCCTCTCGGCCGCCAGCCTCGACACCCGCCGACCCCGCACTCTCCCCATCGCGCTCGAAGAACTCCCCGGGCTCATGGTCCAAAAGACCAGCTCTGCCCAGGGCGCTCCCTATATCCGCGGGTTCACCGGCTTCCGCACGCTCCTTCTCATCGACGGCATCCGGCTCAACAACTCCGTCTTCCGCGAGGGCCCCAACCAATATTGGGGCACCGTCGACCCGCTCGCCCTCTCGCGCCTTGAACTCGTCAAAGGCCCCGCCTCCGTCCTCTACGGCAGTGATGCCGTCGGCGGCACCGTCAATGCCGTCAGCCTCACCCCCACGTTCTCCGCGCCTCCCTCCACCTCATCCACCTCGCCTTCCTCCGCCCCGCCCGCCACCGCCCACGTCTCCCACCGCTACGCCTCCGCCGACGATTCGCACATCACGCGCGTCGCCGCCACCGGCCGCCTCCACGACCGCCTCGCCGGCCAGATCGGCCTGTCGCAGAAAAACTACCACGACCTCCGCGCCGGCCGCGGTACCGGCACTCAACCCCGCACCGGCTACTCCGAGTCCGGCCTCGACGCCTCCCTCGCGTATCGGATCGGCCAACACACCCGCCTCACCGCCCTCGCCCAGGACTTCACCCAAGACGATGCCTGGCGCACGCACAGCACCGTCTTTGGCAGCACCTGGCTCGGCACTCGCCCCGGCAACGATCTCCAGCGCTCTCTCGATCAATCGCGCCGCCTCTTCGCCGTCCAACTCCACGCCGACCACCTCGCCGCTCCCGTCGACGAGCTCCACTTCAGCGTCTCCCATCAACGCCAGCAGGAAGACCAATTTCGCCTCCGCCACGACCGCCGCCGCGAAGACACCGGCTTCGCCGTCGCCACCCTCGGCACCTTCGGCCAAGCCCAAAGCCCTTCGCCCTTCGGTCGCTGGATTTACGGCGGCGAGTTCTACCGCGACCGCGTCGACTCCACCAGTATCCGCTACCGCGCCGACGGTTCCCTCAACGCCGTCGACATCCAGGGCCCCGTCGCCGACGACGCCACCTACGATCTCGCCGGCGCCTATCTCGAAAACCGCCTTCCGCGCCTCGGCCCTGTCGACCTGATTCTCGGCGGCCGCTTCAACTACGCCGCCGCCGATGCCCGCCGCGTGCGCGACCCGCGCTCCGGCGCCACCACCCGCGTCACCGCCGATTGGCACTCGCTCCTCGCCAGCCTCCGCGGCGTCGTCCGCCTCGACTCCGCCGGCCGCCACAATCTCTTCGCCGGTCTCTCCGAATCCTTCCGCGCCCCCAACCTCTCCGACCTCACCCGCTTCGACATCGCCGAGGGCGGCCAGATCGAAACCCCCGCTCCCGGCCTCGAACCCGAATTCTTCGTCACCGCCGAAGCCGGCTGGCGCACCCGCCACGACCACGGGTCCGCCACCGTCGCCGTCTTCCACACCGTCATCCGTAACCAGATTATCCGCACACCCACCGGCGCCCTCGTCGACGGCCTCGCCGAAGTCACCAAACGCAACTCTGGCGCCGGCTACGTCCAAGGTCTCGAATTCGCCGGCACCTTCCGCCTACTCCCCGCCTGGACGCTCTCCACCACCCTCACTTGGATGCGCGGCGAGCTCGACTACTTCCCTTCCTCCAATTCCTCGCTGCTCCTCCGCGCCCCGCTCTCGCGCGTCATGCCGCTCACCGGCCACCTCTCACTCCGTTGGGACGCACCCACTACCCGCACGTGGGCGGAGCTCGCCACCTCCGCCGCCACGCGCCAAGCCCGCCTCGCCCCCGGCGACCGCGTCGACACCGAGCGCATCCCCCCCGCCGGCACACCCGGTTACGCGGTCGGCAAACTCCGCACCGGCTGGCGCGCGACTCCGTCCCTCACCCTCACCGCCGCCCTCGAAAACGTCACCAATGCCGATTACCGCATCCACGGCTCCGGCCTGAACGAACCCGGCCGCAATCTTATCCTCTCCGCCGCCTACCGGTATTAAAAAAGGCAGGACGCTAGGAAGTCGCGCCCCCTACGCCTGCCTAAGTTCCGCTCGAGCGAGTCAGGCCACCCAACTGCCGTCCCCAAAACTTGCCGCCCTCACCCTCTTTACCCGTTTACCCGTTAATCGAATTACCCCTCTCCAACCCCATGCGGCTGCGCCCTGGTATTTTACTCATCAGCCTTGCAGCCTCCCTCCTCCTTTCCGGCTGCAACACGATCGCCGTCCGCGTGCTGACCCACTTCGGCTTATTCGCGAAGCTCGATGCGCATGTCCGCAAACAGGTCCTGCGTGGTCAGGTTGAGATTGGATATACTCAAGCGGGTGTGATCCTCGCCTTCGGCCGCCCCAACTACTCCAGTTCCGCCGCCTTAAAGGGTGGCTACGACGTCTGGAGCTATTCCGGGTTTGATGTTACCTCCCACGCCAGTTTCACCCCCCACCATCCGGAATACGCGTACTCGACGCCGACCCGCTTCCTCGGCTCCGTCACCTTCCGCGACGGCCAGGTCATCAAATACACCAACCGCTTCGCCGCCCGCTGACCCGCGTCGGTGACCCGGATTTTCCTGCGCCTCCTGCGCCTTTTCGCGGCCATTCTCCGAGGCCTCCGTTCAGGGCGGCGTCAAAGTCGGTCGCGCGCCCAGTGATCGTGCTCTTCCCCCCTTCTCTTGGCGCTCGCCATGATCTACGTCCCTTGACACGCTCGCGTTTCCCCGCCTCGTATTTCGCCGTGTCCCGTCTCCGCCGCCTCATTGCTCTCGCGCTCCTGGCCCTCTGGCTGCCGGCGACCCTGCACTGCGCGTTGGAGGAAGCCGGGCTGGAAATCGCCTTCGTCTGCCACGATCATGACGACGATCAGGCCCATCATCACGCACCCCCGTCCCACACCGGCGCCCACTGCGACGACGCCTGTCACACCCTCGAAGGTGCCGCGATCAAGACCGTGTCCGCCGCTAAACTCGTCGGCCAAGCGACTCCCTTCCTGATTGCCCGGCTGCCCGACCCGCCGGAGATCCCCGCAGACCACGTCTGCCCCGAGCGCACCGCTGCGCCCGATGAATTGGGCCGCCCTTGGCAATTTTCCACGCGCGCCGCGCCGCCCGCGCGCGCGCCTTCCGTTCCGGTTTAACGCGCTCGCCCGGCGAGCCGTCTGTTGCTTGTCCGCGCGTGCTCGCGCGGCTCCATCGCGTCGTGCGTGTTCCCGCACCCGCCTGCTTACAATCCACCGTCTGCGTCCTTCTCCCATGCGACCATCCTCCCTCCTTCTTCTTCTCTTCGCCTCTGCTTCGCTGCACGCCGCCGCCGAGTCCCCGCTCACGCTCGCCGATGCCCTCGCCCGCGTCGAAGCCGGCCATCCGTTCCTCCGCACCCGCGACGCCGAGTCCCGCCTCGCCGCCGCCCGCTCCGCCTCCGCCGCCGCACGCCCCGCCGCGGAAATTTCCCTCCAGCTCGAAAACGCCCTCGGCAC
>CAMDOF010000136.1 GCA_945903465.1 Opitutus sp. GAS368 | reverse complement strand
GGCATCCCCGCGACCAGACCAAGCCGCCATCGGCACCGATTGGTCCCGCGATGCCCGCGCCCGCCCACCCGCGCCCGCGCCCTCGGCCCGCCGGCCCGCCTGCGGGGTTTTCCGGTGCTCGTTTCCATCAGGCCAACCCCACCCCGTTGACCATGCCAGCGGCGAGTTCGTAAGGTTTTTCCGCGCGACCGTTCCCGGTCTTCCCCCATTTTACTCCACGCGCCCAGCGGCAAAATCGAGTCAACCCCTTCCTCCCTGATTTCACGCCCCCACCGCACCTCTTTGCAACCAGTCGCCCACGGTGACCACGGCCCCCAAAAAAAACTTCGCTAAAAATTAATCAATGGAATCACACTTCGGGTATCACACTTGCCACTGACATTCAGGAAAAACCCTGAGACGGTCTTCGCAACCCTTCAGCTACCCCCTCTGCCACCCTCAACCGCCGCCGGCAACCAGCGCCCCGATACCTCGAAAGTCTTCCTGCGGAACCCTACTGTCTTCATGAGAACACCGCACATTAACCGTCGCAATTTTATCCAGCGGGCCGGTTTTGCCGCTAGCTGCGGGCTCGCCGGCAACCTGCTGGCTCAGATCCCGGGCGCACGCCCACCCGCTTGCCCGACCGTGGCCGTATTGAATCCCCGCCACCGCGTCCCCGTCGGCATGATCATCGACGACTCCACGTGTCTCGTTAATGTCAATCGCTTCGCAGCTCCGCAATTCGCCCAAGTCCGCGGGCCCGATTCGGTTCACGCTCGCCTGCCATGGCGCGAATGGCCGATCGAGATTCCCGATGCCTTTGTCCGCAAATTCGGCGAGTGGTGTGCGGGGCAGGGCGTGAAGGGCAAGTACAGCATCGTGCCTTACCCGGCGTGCGTCGGTCGCCTCGACCGGACATTGCCCGGCTGGACCCAAGGCGAGCTGGCCTCAAGTATCCAATTAGTGCGTACCCTGATGATGCCTAGCTGGGACATTCATCCAGAGATGATCACGCACACCCGCGTCATCGACACCAAAACCGGGCATCCCTATCCAGAGTTCACCGAGGCCCACATGGAAAACTGGCTCTGGAGCAAGGGGCGCAGCATCGACGAACTGGCCGACTATATGGCCTACGCACTGCGCATCCTGAAGAATATCGGCCTGCCTGGCGAGGGCATCACCACACCGGGCGGTTTCGGCAGCGCGGCCCGCCCGCAACTCGCCCAAGCGACGCTCGAGGCCGTGCGCAGTGTTTTCGGCGCGGAGATTCCGCATTATTTCCGCGATGTCTTCGCCGAAGGCGAAAAGAGCGTCGCTCCCATCGTGCAAAATGCCTCGGGGCTCGACGGGCCCGACCCGCGCTGCGTCGTCCATACCATCGCCTGCACCGGAGACTGGACGGGGGGCTGGGACTGCTCGGTCCCGGGCGGTGCCGATAAGTTTATTACCGCCGACGGTCGCTCCGGCCGCATGGTCGATGTGATTAATCGAGGCGAACCTGCGCTGATGCTCGCGCACTGGACTGGAATTTACTACAATGGTCAGGAGACTGGCTTTAAGATTTTCCAAGAGGTCGTGCGTCGCTTGCACGCCCACTTTGACCACTTGCAGTGGATGAAACTGAGCGAACTTGCGCGCTACTGGGCGGCCAAAGAACTCACCCAGATCGAGCAAACGGCCGACCGTATCCGCTTCCAAGCCCCCTTCGCATGCGCCGAATTCACTGTGCGTTGGCAGAGTGCCAGCCGCCCCCCGCTCACCCTCCGCTCGCCCCAAGCGGTCACCGCGCTCACCGAGGTCACCTCCGCCCTAAAGCTCACCCCGGGCACGTGGTGTCGTGATCGCGATCATGTCATCGCGTGCTTCGCACTACCCAAAGGAAAGTCAGAATTACCCATTTTATGAGCCACCCCGCCACCCACCCGCCCCAAAACGCCCCCGCCCCCGTACCGACCGTCGTCCCGCTCCCAGGCCGGCTCACTTCCCTCGATGCCTATCGCGGCTTCATTATGCTTTATATGGCGTGCCACGGGTTCGGCCTCACTCGCGTGGTGCCGGCGTCGCCTGATTCCTTCTGGCCGGCGATCACCTGGTGGTTCGAACACGCCACTTGGGCCGGCGGTTCGACTTGGGATCTGATCCAACCTGCATTCATGTTCATGGTCGGCGTCGCCGTCCCCTTTTCATACGCTCAGCGCGCCGCCAAGGGCGATTCCGCCGGCCGCCAATTCAGCCACGCGCTCGTCCGTGCTCTCGTGCTGATTCTCATCTCCGTTTTTCTCGCTTCAGGTTCCGGGGCTGGCCGCACCACCAAGTGGGAATTCACCAACGTCCTCGCGCAGATCGGGCTGGGGTACCCGTTTCTGCTCCTCGTGCTAAACCGGCGGATCACCGTCCAAGCAGCCGTCACCGCCGGCATTCTCATCGGCTACTGGGCCCTCTTCGCCGCCTACCCCCTGCCGAACCCCACCCTTAGCTACGCCGCCGTGGGCGTCACCCCGGCGGACCTCACCGGCGGCGCGGTCTACCCGGGCTTCTTCGGCCACTGGAGCAAGAACACCCATATCGCCGCCGCTTTTGATGTCTGGTTCCTCAATCTCTTCCCTCGCGCCACGCCTTTTACTTTCAACGCCGGCGGCTATGCGACTCTTAACTTTATACCTTCCTTGGCGACCATGATCCTTGGTCTGATGTGCGGCGAACTTCTCCGCAGGCCGTCAACGCCTCAGGCCAAGGTTAAGACGCTCCTCATCGCCGCTCTCCTGCTCACTACCGCCGGTCTCCTCCTCGGGATCACGATTTGCCCGATCATCAAGCGCATCTGGACCCCTTCGTGGGCCCTCTGCAGCGGCGGCCTCGTCATCGCGCTCCTCGCCGCCTTTTACTGGCTCATCGACGTGCGCAGTCACCGCCAATGGTCCCAGTTCCTCGTCGTCGTTGGCATGAACTCGATCGCCATTTACCTCATGTCGCAACTCCTGCGACCGTGGATGGGGGACCTGCTCAAGACGCACCTCGGTCCCAGCCTGTTCACCGGGCCCTACGGGTCGATCCCGCGCGATTGCCTCACCTTGCTCGTCTTCTGGCTCGTCTGCTGGGGTCTGCACCGCCGGAAAATTTTCCTACGGATTTGACGAAATATCGGCGTTTTTATTCCAGGCCCCGGTTGCCTTAACCCACGCCTTAATCTGGGGCGAGCAACGCACTCGCGCTTTTAATCTCATCCCAATACAAAAAATCTATTGTACCGGATTTCGGCGTCACGCCCGCCGAGAAAGGCTCATTTCGTTAATCGTCCTGGCTCTCGGCGCCCGTAACAGCCCGAAACCAACTGGGGTAACTCTCGGCGATACCAGCGCGCGAGATCCCATCACCGAAAACACCCTCACGCGACGTCGGCTTTGTCGCCAAAGAATTGCGCGGGGCCAAAAAACCTGGGCCAGGTGGAAGGTCAGTCCGCCGCGTTGGTCGACGTAATGGCTTTGGCGGTGGTTGGCATTCCCAGCTCGGAGCCTGAGATTGATAAAGGTTTTCCTTGGTTGAAGAGGGCCCATCCAAACCACGCACCCCAGCCCCAACCCACTTCAAAATCGTACGTTCCCGCACCGAGCTTCGGTTGCTCGTCTTTGCAGCTAAAAGTCGCCGTCTATCTTCGGCAAAATCAGCCATGACAAGGAACAGCGGATTCATTGGCTTGCGGGTTTACGGTGCCGTATCCAAGAAAATGTGTGGCGATATGAGGGTAGGAGACTGAAATATATCGTGCGAATAGGGTAATTGGCGGCACACCCCTTTTCCTGACCGACTTCTCTCCGCTACCAAACCATGATCAAATCTACCCTGCGTCTCCCCCGATCGGCCTTTCTGTTTTCAGTTTCGGCCCTATGGTGCTTTCTCTTGATTCTTACCGTGCGCTTGGATGCGGCTGAGGGTGGGCGCAGCGATACCGGCACGATTGAGGGTCGAGTGTTCAATCCCGGCACAGGGGAATTTCTCGAATTCGTCCGGTTGACGGTGGAAGGGACATCGCTGGAAACGTTTACCGATTCTTCGGGAGAATTCCGCCTTGTAAACGTGCCAGTAGGCGCGGCAAAAGTGACGGCGTTCCGCACGGGAGTACCTCCGTTCGCGTTGAACGTGACCGTAGTCGCTGGCCAAGCGGTGCGTCAAAATTTCGATCTTGCCTATTCCCAACCTGCGCAGGGTGCGGGATCAGCCGTTAAGCTTGATAAATTTGTGGTCGAAACCTCAAAGCAGATGGATGGTGCAGCCATCGCGATCAACACTCAGCGCTTTGCGCCGAACACGATGAATGTCGTCGCGGCAAACGAATTCGGGCCCGTCGCCGACGGCGGCGTGGGAGAGGTGCTGAAATCCATCTCGGGCATTTCGATTGCACGCGGCGGCTTTGGCGATGCCTATCAGGTTTCGCTCAACGGCGCACCGCCGCGCAATGTTCCGATTACGGTTGGCGGCATCAGTCTCGCGAATTCCGCATCCGGCCTGAACCGCTTTACGGGGATGCAGCAGTCATCGATCAACAACTTCTCCCGCATCGAGGTGGTTTACACGCCGACGCCCGAAACCAGCGCCGCGGCGTTGGCGGGTTCGGTGAACATGGTTCCACTGAGTGCTTTCGAACGTTCCAAGCCGGCGGTGAATTTCAACGTCTCGCTCATGATGCGCGACAACGACCGCTCGTTCCGCCGCACACCCGGCCCGCTCCACGAACCGGCCCGCAAGGTCCATCCCGGTTCCGATTTCTCCGCCATTGTGCCGGTTAATGATCGCTTCGGCTTCACGATCTCCGGCAGCGCCTCGGCCCTTTACACCTCGGCCGATTTTTCCCAGAACACTTGGGCTGGGGCGGGCGCCGCGACTAATGGCACCACGCTGCCCGACACCACGCCCGAAAAACCCTACCTTACCGTCTATCAGTTTCGCGACCGCCCGGTATTCTCGAAACGCATCACGCTGGGCGGCACGCTGGATTTTAAGCTCAGCCCGAGGGATCGGCTCTCGTTCTCCGCGCTTTACGGCTTCTC
Organism: Opitutus sp. GAS368; assembly: GCA_945903465.1. Classification (GTDB taxonomy): domain Bacteria; phylum Verrucomicrobiota; class Verrucomicrobiia; order Opitutales; family Opitutaceae; genus ER46. Next base: position 16,483 of record CAMDOF010000136.1, on the reverse strand, counting down.
CGACGCGCAGGCCTACCAGCGGCAGGTGAACTTCACCATCACCGGCGTCGCGCCTGGCAATTTCACGCCCCGCGCCACCCGCGGGAATCCCGGCGCGGGGAATCTCCAACTCGTGAACAACTATACGAAGCTCGGCGGTCCGGTCATCACGCCCGCGCTCACCTACCGTCACGATGGTCCGGTGTGGAAAACGGAAGCCTCGACCGGGCTTTCGCGCTCCGGCCGGTTCAACCAGAACCTCGACCAAGGTGCGTTCAGTGCGGCCAATGCCCAGCGGACCAACGTCACGATCGCGTTCGACGATATCAACTATCTCCGTCCCAGCCGCATCACGACCACCGACGGCACCACAGGCGCGCCCATCGATCCGTTCAACCTCAACTCCTACGGGCTCACCACGGCGACCGGCGTGCTGCTCAAGGCCGAGACCACCAAGCGCACCGCGTTCGCCAACACCCGCCGGGATTTCTTCGAGCAGGTGCCGGTCACGATTAAGGTCGGGTTTGACTTGCGCGACGAGCGTTTCGACACGCGGACGTTCAATCCGACCTATACCTTCGTCGGCGCCGACGGTCGCGCGGCCACAGCCGACGACAACGCGTCCGTCGTGCTCGATCCGAGTTTCTCGCAACGCACGCCGCCTTTCGGTTTTCCGCGCATGGACGTGATGAGCAACCAAAAGCTCTTCTCCATCCATCGCGCGACACCGGCCTATTTCACGACAAACGATGCGACCACGCACACGGCCACAATCAATAATTCAAAATACGCGCAGGAACTCGTATCCGCCGGTTATATCCGCGGTGACGTGCAGTTTTTTGACCGCCGGCTGAAGATTGTCGGCGGCTTCCGGGTCGAGCAAACCAAAGCAACTGGCGAGGGCCCGCTCATCGACGCCACGCGAAACTTCCAGCGCGACGCTTCCGGGCGATTCGTACTCGGTGCCAACGGCCGGCCGCTTCCGATCACCGCAGATGCCGTCGCCGCCGCGCGTCTCACAAATATCGACCGCGGCCTCAAGGCTGAGAAGGCCTACCTCCGCTGGTTCCCGAGCCTCAACGCGACCTACAACCTACGCGAAAACCTTATCGCCCGTGCCGGCTATTACTGGTCCATCGGCCGGCCGGACTACAACCAATACGCGGGCGGTCTCACGCTCCCCGATCTAAGCCAGCCAGCTTCGCCGACGAACCGCACCGCCGTGAACAACATCGGCGTGAAGGCGTGGACGGCGAAAACGCTCAAGTTTACGCTGGAGTATTACTTCGAGCGTGTCGGCGTGATTTCTGTCAGCGCGTATCAACGCAATATCAAGGATTTCTTCGGCTCGACCGTATTTACGCCATCCGCTGATTTCCTTTCGCTCTATTCGCTCGATGCCACGACCTACGGCGGTTACGACGTCTCCACGCAATCCAATCTGACGACACCCGTGAAAATGAGCGGGGTCGATCTGAACTATAAACAGGCCCTCACATTTCTGCCGAACTGGGCGCGTGGTGTCCAGGTGTTCGCCAACATCGGCGCGACGACGCTCATCGGCGACGACTCAGGCAGCTTCGCCGGCTACATCCCGCGCACTTACAATTGGGGCGTTAGTCTGACCCGCCCGCGCTACAATATTCGCGCCAACTGGAACTACTCTGGAAGGGCGCGCCAGTCCATCGTGGCGGCCGGTCGCAGCATCGAGCCGGGCACCTATACGTGGGGATCGAAGCGCCTTATCGTCGATCTCAGCGGCGAGTGCCTCGTCTACAAACGTTGGTCGGTCTTCATGAATCTCTCCAACTTTACCGACGAACCCATTGACATCGAGATCGCCGGACCGCGCACGCCGGAGACCGCGCAATTCCGTTCGCGCACACAGTACGGCGCGCAGTGGACCTTTGGACTCAAGACCACGTTTTGAACCTCGTCACGCGGCCCGCCGGGCGGCGTATTTTCCATGCCCACGATTGCGCGCCTCGAAACTTTTGTCGTCTCCCAGGCGCTGCAACGCCGCTTTCATTTTTCGCAATGGCACTATGACAGGCGCACCGTCTGCCTCGTGCGGGTCACGACCGATGACGGGCGTTACGGCTGGGGTGAAGGCTACGGGCCGGCTGACGGGGTGCGCGCGGGGATTGGTTTCCTCGCGCCGCTGCTCGTGGGCTCCGACCCCTTGCAGACCGGAATGCTGTGGCAGCACATGCACCGGCGCAGTCTGGACTTTGCGCGCCGCGGTGGGTTGTTCGCCGCCCTGAGTGCGATCGACGTCGCGCTCTGGGATCTGAAAGGGAAGATTCTTGGCGTCCCCGTCCACGTGCTCCTCGGAGGAAAGCGACGCGACGCCGTGCAGGTGTATGCGACGGGGTTGTATTTCGACGAGGAGCCGGGCTTGCAGGATCGCCTGGCGACCGAAGCGGCGGGTTACGTGGCCCAAGGCTTTCGTGCGGTGAAAATGAAGGTGGGGCTCGGCGTTGCCACCGACGCCGCCCATGTCTGCGCCGTGCGTGCGGCGATCGGGGCGGACGTCAAATTGATGATAGACTCGAATCACGCGTTCTCGCTCCGCGAGGCCCTGGAGCTTGTGCGGCGCGTAGAGGGGCAGGAGCTTTCATGGTTCGAGGAACCGCTTTCGCCGGACGACTACGAAGGCTATCGCGAACTCCGCAGCCGTTCTTCGATTCCGATTGCGGCGGGCGAATGCGAATACGGTGTCGCTGGGTTTCATCAGCTCTTCAGCGCTCGCGCCGTCGACATCGCGCAACCCGATCTCTGCGCTTGCGGTGGGCTGACGGAGGGCCAGCGGATCGCCGCGCTGGCGCGGGCGCACTTCGTCGATGTGACTCCGCACTGCTGGGGCACGGGCATCGGGTTCGCCGCGGGACTCCATTTCATCAGTACGGTGGACATGACGCCGGGACGACTGCGGATGCCAGAACCGTTTCTGGAGATGGACCGCACGGAGAACGCCCTGCGCGATGAACTTACTTATCCACGATTTATCCAGAAAGACGGCATGGTTACCGTACCGGACGCACCGGGCCTCGGGATCGAGATCGATACCGGGCGGCTCAACCAATTTCTGGTGACGACTTCCTGACCGGGAGCCTCCTTTGGCCACGACCGGATTCTTTTCGTGCGACCGGGGCACAAGCCGGTTGCGGCTGCAACGGGTGGAGTGCCCGTCTGTCGCGGGCGGGCTGGGCTAAATGACGAGAGGTGGGGGAGAAAAAAATCGGTGCCGCTATCGCGGGAAAGCGGGCGGGGGCATTGGGCCGGGTGATCTCGGCGGCGATCCAAGAGCGGTTGGGTGATTCTCACGACTCGGCACCGATCGTCGTTTCCGGCCTGGCAACGTCTTCGTTTGGCTGGCGCCAGCGGCCCTACTCACGTTTACCTTTGGCCGGCCGAAGGCACCGGTGGAGCGAGGCGAACACGGCGGGTCGCTCGGGCATCCCGGGCTCCCGGAGCGAATCCCGAAATCGCGACCGCGTTGGCGGGGCGAGCACGGCGGGTCGCTCGGGCATCCCGAGCTCCTCGTCTCCGGCGTCTGCAGTCGGGCCGATGAGCTGCGCGGCGAGGAAACGCCAGTGAGCGGGCTCTTGGCGGTTGATTCCCATCACGAATTCTCGCGGCGTGGAGTGGTCGGTTGCCGGGCACCGATGCCAGGCATATCCGATTGCGGGGATGAAAGGCGGGCGCCTTCGAAACGCACTTTACCGGTGAACTCTGCGGAATAATTCCAAGTAAAATTCCCTCCCGGAAATTCGGCTTCCTCGCAACCAACCATTCGATCCCGCTTGACCGGTCCGCGCCCGGGCGCTCGCCGCTACCGGACTGGCGGTGGCAACTTGATCGCGTCGAGGTTCCGGCGTGAGTGCTTGCGCCCGGGCGCTCGCCGCTACCGGACTGGCGGTGGCAACCCTCATTTTTACCGTCAATTGGCAAGGGGCCCCTCGCTGCGCGGACGCGCGACCGGCGGGGTAAATTCCCGGGGCCGGCCGCGGGTTGCGTCGATTCTCGACAGGCTGCTTTTCGCCCCTCCTATTCGTGGCGACCTCCTCACCGCCAACGATCCCAGCGCGCCGCCTCCATGCCTATCTCCTCTCCCCTGCTCAAGCGCGTCGCGCATCCATTAATCAAATACGCCGGAGCGATGCTCCGTCTCGGCCATCTGCGTCCCGTCGGTCGCTTGCTGGCGCTGGCTCTCCTCACCCTGCGGACCATCGCGGCGGAGGGCGGCACCCTGACCGGGACGGTCAACAATCGCGCCACCGGAGATCTCCTCGAGGGCGCCCGCGTCGTTGTACCCCAGCTCGGCGTCAGTGCTCTCACCGACAACACCGGTCGCTTCGTGCTGACCGATTTGCCGGCGGGCACGCACGACGTGGTCGCCTCCTATGTCGGCCTCGATGCGACGCACGGCCAGGTCGTGATTGCCCCCGGTCGCCGCGTCGTTCGCGATTTCGATCTTACCACTGGTATCTACAAACTGGATGCATTCAAGGTTGCCGGCGAACTCGAGGGCGGCGCCGCCGCGATCACCGCGCAACGCAATGCCGACAACGTCAAGAACGTGGTCGCGATGGACCAGTTCGGCAACCTGCCCAACCTCAACGCCGCCGAGGTCGCGGCGCGCCTGCCCGGCGTCGTCGGGTTTCTCGATGTGGCCGACACCGTCAACGGCTTCACCATCCGCGGTATGGATCGCGGGCTGAATTCCGTGACGATGGACGGCGCGACCCTCACGGGCCAAGGGGCGATGGGGCGCACCTCGATCGTGAATAACATCACCGGCACGATGTTCGAGCAGGTGGAGCTGACCAAGGGGCACACACCGGACAAGGGCGCCGACTCGCTGGGCGGCACGGTCAACTTCAAGAGCCGGTCGCCCCTGCGCATGAAGGAAAAGCGCCGCGTCAGCTACAGTCTGTCCGGCCGGCTTGCCCCTGCGTTCACGCCGCAGATTCCGCTGCGCGAGGCGCACCGATTCCATCCCATCGCCAATCTCGGCTACCAGGAGGTCTTCGATGCGTTCGGGGGTGAACGGAATCTCGGCGTGGCCGTCAACCTGTTCTACAGCGAGACCGCCCTCGGCTGGTTCACGAGCACACGCGACTTTCAGAACACCACCAGCCAGCCGGCCTATCTGTGGGACTACCGCACGGCCGACGCCTACATCCCGCGGCATCAGCAGAGCATCAACGTGAAGGTCGACTACCGGCTGTCCCCGGCGACCAAGCTCACTTTCCTCGCTCTGGCGGTCGACCACCGGGAGCTTTCGAAACGCACGTTCCTGACCCGGGCGTACACCACGCAGACGGTCGGTACCACCGGCACCGCGGGTATCCTGCCGGGTTATACGGACCGCATCACGCAGGTCCGCGCCGCGGCGGGCTCGACGATCGACGTGACCGAGACAGGCCCGAACATCTTCACGAACCGCATGCGGCGGATCGATCTCGGCGCGGAGCACGACTTTGGCCGGCTCCAGCTCGACACCAACGCCCGCCATACGCAGACGCACATTCACCTGGGCCAGAGCGGCGAGGCCGGCGTGCTGATCAACCGGATCACCAACATCGGGTGGACTCTCGATCGTACTCAATCCGACCTTTTCCCGCGCTTCATCCAGACCGCCGGCCCTGACTTCACCAATCCCGACAACTATCGCCCGGCGCCCAGCGGTCTGGCCAACTCCCTGACCGACACCGATCAGGATGTGAACGAGTTTGGCGGCAACGCCCGCTACACGCTGCCCGTTTCGATTCCGGCCTACCTCAAGGCTGGCGTGCTTCGCCGCGAACAGCACGTGCAGGAGGGGGCCAACAGCCGCCGCTGGAACTACACGGGCACCGCCGCGCTGCCGGCTGATCCCTCGATCCTGATGTTCGATCAGGTGAAGACCGGTCGCCGTATCCCGCAGTGGGACGCGGCACCGCTCATCCACGCCCGCGAACCCGTCAACCCCGCGCTCTGGCGGGAGGACGTCTATTTCCGCGAGCAGACGCGCTATACCGGCACGGACGCGGTGACGGAGGACATCTCGGCCGGCTACCTCATGGCGCAGGGCCGTCTCGGCCGGACCGGCCTGCTCGGCGGGGTGCGCACGGAAAAAACGGATACGTCGAGCTGGGGCTGGGTGCGGGCCCGTCGCGTCAGCACCGCCGCGCAGCAGACGGCCGATCCCATTGGTTCCGCCAAGCGGGACTATGCCGACACGTTTCGCGAGACCGGCGGCTCCTTCACGAAGTCGTTTCCCAGCATTCACGTGACGCAGGACGTGACGCCCAACCTCCGCGGGCGCCTGAGTTGGTCAACGAGCTTCGGCCGGCCGGCGTTGACCAACGTTGTGCCGAACGAAACGGTCAACGAAGCCAACCAGACCCTCACGATCAACAATCCCAGCCTGCTGCCGCAGACCGCCGCCAACTGGGATGCCACGCTCGACTATTATTTCGAACCGGTGGGCAACGTGTCGGTCGGGTGGTTTCACAAAACGATCAAGGACTACATCGTCAGCGGCGTGCTCTCCGGCACCGTCGCGATCGGCGCCGACAACGGCTATAACGGAGAATACGGCGGGTTCACCGTTCTCCGCACGGCCAACGCCGGCACCGCGATCGTGCAGGGCTGGGAGTTCAGCTATCAACAGCAATACACATTCTTGCCCGGGCTGCTGAAGGGGCTGAGTGCGCTGGCCAACTTCACCGTGCTGAACACCCACGGCGATTTCGGCGGCACGGCGAAGCTGACGACCGGACAAGTCGCCGGGTTCATTCCGCGCAGCGGAAACGCGAGCGTCTCGTGGCGCTACCGCGGTTTCAGCACACGCATCCTCGTAAACTACGTCAGCAGCTATATCACGAGTTATTCCGCGGCCAGCGCGGGACGGAACCTATATCGTTTTGCCCGCACCGTGACGAGCGTCGGTCTTGCGTATCAGGTGCGCCCGTCGCTGTCGCTCTCCGGTGACATCAACAACCTGACCAACTCACCCCAGGCCTTCTACCGCGGGATTCCCGATCAGATGCAGAGCACGATCATTCAGGGCACCACAATCACGATGGGCGTCAGCGGAAGGTTTTAAGGCCGGGCGCCGATTATCTCGCGGGTCGTGGTTTGCGGGTCGTGGTTTGCGGGTCGTGGTTTGCGGGTCGTGGTTTGCGGGTCGTGGTTCTACTCTTGAACATGACGCGCTGGCCTGAAACGAATCGTCTGACGCTCTTGCCTAGTCTCGAAGTAAGTCGCCCACCCTCGGCGCCTTTATCGGCGTCTTAAATCCCCCCCCCAACCCCAAGATGATCAGACCACGCATCAATCCGCTCCTGCGCACGCTCCTCCCGTGCCGCACGTTTATCGCGCTCACGCTCAGCCTCACCCTCGCCCCGGCCGGGATCAGCGGCGCGCCCAGCGCTCAACCCACCGCCTCCACCCTCTCAGCCACCGGGACTATCGAGGGGCGCGTCTTCAATCCCCTGACAGGTGAATATATTCACAACGCAGAAGTGCGCGTCGAAGGCACGGAAACCATCACTTTCTCAAACCGCGACGGCCGCTACCAAATCACGCCCGTGCCGATCGGTCAGGTCACGGTGATCGTCAGCTACACGGGTTATCGAACCCTCTCAGCCAGGCTGACGATCACGGAAGGGCGCGGTACCGCGCACGACTTTAATCTGCAGAGCACGTGGCCGGAAACCGGCAGTGCCATGGTCGTGCTCGAAAAGTTTACGGTCTCATCCCAACGGGAAGGCAACGCCAAGGCCATCATGGAGCAGCGCTCCGCCATGACGGTGAAGAACGTCGTCGCGACCGATACCTTCGGCGCGATCGTCGAAGGTAATATCGGCGACGTGCTGCAATACGTGCCCGGCATGCAGATAATTTATTCCGGCGACGTACCCTCCACGGTCAGCATGGCAGGGATGGATTCGAAATATGGGGCGCTCCTCGTCGATGGCGTGCGGACCACCGGGGCCACGCGCGCGCCCTCGCTGGCCTCCTATTCCTCGTACGCCACCGATACGATCGAGATCAACAAAACCAACAGCGCCGAGATGGACGCGGATGCACCGGCCGGCTCGATCAATATGCGGAGCAAGAGCGCGTTTCAGCGCAAGGGACGCTTCTTCGCCTGGGAAACGTATTCAATTTACAACACCTACAACCCACTGACGCTGGCGAAGGTCAACGGGCCCAATGACGGCCAGAGCCGGCCGTTGAATCCGTCTCTCGTGCTCGACTTCTCCGACGTCTATCTCGATGGAAAACTCGGCGTCGTGGTGAATCTGGCCGAGACCAATTCCACCAGCGGGTCGGGCTTTCTTAATTTTACCTATAACGCGGTCCCGACCGCGACGAGCCTCACGCCAAACCTGATCACGGCGCTTACGTGGGGCAAAGGCGCCACGCTCCAAAAAAGGCAGGGCGGCGGTTTGAACATCGAGTACAAGCTCAGGCCGCAGCTCACCCTGGCGCTGCGCAGTCAGGTGACACGGGAGAGTGCTCGAAATTACAATAAGAACTTCGCCATCACGGGGAGCCGCGCCTCCCTCGGCGCCGGCTCAAACGACCTCGACTTCATCGGCCCACCGACCGTTACCAACACCAACCGCTTCAACCTCGCCGGCGGGCTCACCCATCGGATCCGGAACACCCACTCCTTCTCGCCCCAGCTTTTCTACTCCGGAGAAAAACTCTCCCTCGACGGGACCCTCGCCTACACGCGGCTCGGCGAATATCGCCAGAACCTGCGCGCAAAAGGCCCCATGGACGACGAGGTGGGCTCAGCCAACCTGCAGTTATTCGGGGTCGGCTGGACGGCTCGGCGCAGCGACCCCGGGTCGACGTCCTTCGACTTTCAACAAACCGCCGGGCCTGATCTCTACGTCTTAAACAACTGGCGCGCGACCAGCCTGACCAACAACATCGTGCGCGCGCCGAACGAGCCGACCACGAAGAATCTCCTCGCCCAGCTCAATGCCAAATACGTAACCAGCTGGAACTTTCCCACCCACTTCAAGGCGGGATTCAAGAGCACCGCGTCTTCCTTTTATAGTCTCACCGGCAGCTATTCGTGGACCTACGTCGGCGCCACGGGAAACCGGCTCGAAGCCGATCTGCCGGTCACGGTCGCGCCCTTCGATCCGCACTCAGGCGGCACCCTCTTCACCCGGACCATTCCCTTCCCCGACCGCCATGCGCTGGGTGGCATCCAGAGGTTGCACCCGGACTATTTCATTCCCAGTCCGGCCAATGCCACCAGCGCAGCCAACCTCCAACCAGAGCGGACCGCGCGTGAATATATCGACGCGGGCTATTTCATGGGGACCAGCCAATTTGGCCGCCTCATGGTACAGACCGGGGTCCGCTATGAGCAGACTGAAAATCAAGGGAAGACCTACGAACGGGATATTTTAAAAGTCCGGCAGGGCGCTTACGCCGATACTTTCTTCAGCGGGGCGGCTCGCTACCGGTTCACCGATAAACTCATCGCGATTGCCTCGTTCAGCCAGTCAATCCAGCGCGCCAACCTGAACAGTATGTCCGGCATTCTCGCCGTCAACGACACCACCCGCACCGGCACCCTCCCGAATCCCGATCTCAAACCCGAGCACGGGAATAATTACTCCGTCCGCCTTGAGCACTACTTCGAACCAGTCGGGACTTTTTCAGTCGGCGTCTTCCAATTCGACGTCTCCGAACTCCAACGCTCCCTCACGGGCCTTCGCTCCGAGGACATCGGGCTGGGCGGCGATTATCCAGGCTACACGTTCACCGCGCTTGCCAACGTCGGTGACTTCACGAACCGGGGTATCGAGCTCGCGTATAGCCAGCAGCTCAGCTTCCTGCCGGGTCTGTTCAAGGGGTTGGGGATCTTCGCGAACTATAATCAATTTCGAAGAAGCGATCCCGAACTCGCCTATCGCTCAGCACCCAAAACCGCCTCCGCCGGAATCACCTTCCGCTACCGCCGGCTCAACCTCGCCGTCCGCGGAGCGTGGAGCTCCGAGTCCCTCGATAGCGCCACCCAATATCTCCCCGAATATCTCTTCATCGGTTCGAGCCTGAGTTTCCGACTGACCGAGCGAACGTCGTTCACCCTGACCGGGCGCAACATCACCAATCAGGCAAGGCTCGCCTACCTGCGCGCCCTGCGCGGCACCCTCAACCAATTTGAAATTCAGGGCGCCAGCTGGGTCTTTGGCGTCAAGGGCACTTTCTAGGCAGCCAGCCTCGCCTTCGCTGAAAATCATCCGCCCACCCACCGTCAATTCCTGAAAACCAGCGGTGCAACGCGACCGTCGTCGCTCCGGAATTATTCCGAGCAGGCGAGCGGCCGCTTCATCTGTACTTTTTATATGGATACAACCAAGCCCTGCGTTGGATTTTTTCAGTGCCGACCAATGCCTCCGCCCGACGCTCGGATGAGCGCGATTCGCACCTTGCCCTGTTTGGCGCCCGCCGCTGCCGACGTCTTTCCGGGGCGCTAACGACGGATGATCTTGCTCGATCCGATCCCGTTCGTTTCCCTCTGAATCCCCCCCGCCCCCCGCCGCCAACCCTTGATCGCTTGCTTATGAAAATCCGCGTCATCTATTTTCTCGCGGCCGGTCTTGCCGCCACCGTCTCTGCCCGCAGTGCCACCAGCGCGCCCCTCGGCAAAACTGCGCCGGCCTCCGGGCGGGTCTTCAAGGCCGGCGCCGCCACCAGCAACATCACGCCACCGCTCGGCACACCCACCGTCGGCGGTTGGGCCCCCGTCGTATCCACCCGTGTGCATGATGATCTGCACGTGCGCTGCCTCGCTCTCGACGACGGCACCACTCAGCTGGTGTTCGCGATCGTGGACAGCGTCGGCGTGCCGCGCGATGTCTTCGACGCCGCCAAGCTCCTCGTCCAGCAAGAGACGGGGCTGTCTCCCGATCACTTGCTGATGTCGGCGACCCACACTCACTCCGCACCGAGCGCGCGAGGGGCCAACGCTCTGGTGTTCGGGGCTCCCTTTGACGACTATCAGAAATTCCTGGTGCGCCGCATCGCAGACGGCGTGCGCCGGGCGTTGTCGAATCTGGAACCAGCGCGGATCGGTTGGGGCTCCGGTCGCGTACCGCAGCACCTTTTCAACCGCCGCTCCCTGCTTAAAGAAGGCAAGACCGCGACGAATCCTTTTGGCGGCGAGGATCGCGTGGTGACGAACCAGGCCAACCATCCCGAGCGACTGAGCGCCGCCGGTCCCACTAATCCAGAGGTGTCCTTCATCTCGGTGCAAGCGACCAACGGACGGCCGATCGCCGTGCTCGCGAATTACTGGTTGCACTACGTCGGGGGCCTGAGCGGAGCGCAGATCTCGGCTGATTATTTCGCCATGTTTTGCGACCGGATCCAGCAATTGCTCGGCGCCAATGTGCAGAGCCCTCCCTTCGTCGGAATTCTCGCCAACGGTCCTTGCGCCGATGTCAATAACATCGGTGGCGGTACCCCTGGCGTCAAATATGCTCCGGGCGAACGGATGCGCGCCGTGGCCGACGACGTCGCCCATGAAGTCGCCCGGGTCCAGCGCACCCTCCGCTTCCACGATTGGGTCGAACTGCAAGCGAGCGCCGCCGAACTGGAATTGAAGATGCGCCGACCGACCCCCGAACTCGTGCGTCGCGCCGAGCAAGTGCTCGCCCGTCCTGCCAGCGCCTCGCCGATCCATGCCCACGAGGTGATTTATGCGGGGCGCACGTTGGATGCGAAAAACTGGCCGGATACCACCCGCATACGGTTGCAATCCTTCCGCATCGGCGACCTCGGGATCGCGGCCGTGCCTTTCGAGACGTTCACCGAAACCGGACTGGAAATTAAATCCAAAAGTCCGTTCAAGGAAACCTTCACGATCGAACTAGCCAATGGTAGCTACGGTTACCTGCCCACGCCGGAACAACATGCGCTCGGCGGCTACGAAACGTGGCTCGGGACCAGCCGCGTGGAGACGGACGCCTCTCGCAAGATCGTCGCAAAGCTACTTGAACAGCTTCAGTCAATGAGGCCTTGAGCACAGGCCCGCGATCATCGCCGATCCGTCAGCCCCCCCAGCGCTCCACGATGAAGAACCATCCACGCCAGCCCCAGCGCGGCCTCTCGGCGGCTTTCGCCCCGGCGCTCCGGTTGTCCGCCACCCCTTTTTCACGAAGCACGCCGCCGGCCGTCGCGGCGGCACGCTAAGCTTGCTCGGCTTCCCCTTCCCAACCCAACGCGCCGTCCGCGGATTTCATCGCCACGTTTATCTACCGATTGACGAATCGACGAAAGCTACCCCACTCTCTCCACTCCCGCCCTGCCCCAGCTCCTCACTCCCCTCAACGGGCGGGCTCCCCGCTATTTTCTACCCACTTTTTTAAGGATCACTTCGCGTCTTCACCCTCGTTTTCTACTCAGAATCCAATCAGTCCCGTTTATGTTCCCCACTCCTCATCACCGCAACCTGCCCAGCTCAGTCCCCGCCCTGCCCCAGCGGCTTTACCCGATGATCGCCCGCTTCGTCGCGTTGGCGGGCGGACTAATCTCCGCCGCCGCCTTCGCCGCCGCCGCCCCGTTGCGCGCCGGCATGATCGGACTCGATACCTCCCACGTCCCGTCTTTCGTCAAACTGTTCAATGACCCCAAGGCCGCCGCAGATCTCGCGGGCATCACCATTGTCGCCGCCTATCCGGGCGGCACCGACATGCCCGCGAGCCGTACCCGCGTCGCCAAATTCACCGAGGGCGTCCGCGCCGCCGGCGTCGAGATCGTCGATTCGATCCCCCAGCTGCTGGAAAAAGTTGACGTGGTATTTCTCGAAAGCGTGGATGGCCGGATTCACTGGCAGGAAGCCGCGCCCGTCCTCAAAGCCCGCAAACCACTGTGGATCGACAAACCCGCCGGCGGTACGCTCGCCGATGCCATTGCCATCTACGAACTCGCCGCAAAACAGCAGACCCCTTGTTTCTCCAGTTCGTCTCTGCGCTTCACCCCGGGAGTCGTCGATCTGGCGAAAAAAAAGGAACTCGGCAAAATCATCGGCGCGATTTCGTGGGGCCCGTGCGACTATGAACCCGGCACTCCCGATCTATTCTTCTACGGAATCCACGGCGTTGAGCCACTCTTCGCACTCATGGGCACGGGTTGCGAGAGCGTCACCCGCCTGCAGACCAAGGACGTCGATGTCGTTTCCGGCGTCTGGTCGGACGGGCGCACCGCCACCTACCGAGGTTTTCGCAAGGCGAAGGGTGGCTTTGGCCTCGTGGCGTTCGGAGACCAAGCCTTCGCCGAAGCACCCGCGGGCAGCCTCGGCGGTTATCGCCCCCTCTGCGTCGAAATCGCCCGCTTCTTCAAAACAAAACAAGCACCCGTGAGCGCGACCGAAACCCTCGAAGTCCTCGCCTTCATGGAGGCTGCCGACGAAAGCAAACGGCAGGGCGGTCAGCCCGTGACCATCGCCAGCGTTCTCGCGAAAGCCCGCGTCGCGGCCGCCGCCAAGCGCTCCCCCTAGCCCAAGCCCGCTCCCGCTAGCCCAAGCACGCTCCTGCGCCCAAGCCCGCTCCCGCGCCCCTCCGCTCCTCCCACGCCCCTACTCTCCTCCGCTCCCTCCGCTCCCACGCCCCTCCGCTCCCGCGCCCCTCCGCTCCCTCTGCCTTGCCCACTCTTTTTCTCAAAAAACTCCATGTCACTTCTCACCCGCCGCCACTTCCTCGAAAACTCCCTGCTCACCGCCGCCGCCGCCGCTGCCGCCGCCCTGCCCAAAGGGGGACGCGCCGCCGAACCGCGGAGCGTCGCGCCCAACGACCGGATCACCGCCGGCATTATCGGCTGCGGCATCCGCGGTAAACAACACGCCGCGGCCTTGATGGCACTGCCTGAATCCGAAATCACCTACGTCTGCGATCCTGATAGCGCCCGCGCCGCGGAGCTCGCCGCCACGATCGGCGCCAAGACCGGCCGGACGCCCAAGGCCGTTCAAGATCTCCGCGTCGTTCTCGACGATAAATCCGTCGCGACCATCTTTGTGTCCACGCCCAACCACTGGCACGCCCTCGCTGCGATTTGGGCTATGCAGGCCGGCAAGGATGTTTACGTAGAAAAACCCATCAGCCACACCATCGCCGAGGGCCGCCGGATCGTCCAAGTCGCGCGCAAACTCGGCCGCATCTGTCAGGGCGGAACCCAAAATAGATCCCGGGGCGCACTCGCCGAGGCCGTGCGGTACATCCAAGCAGGGAAACTCGGTGAGGTTAAACTCGCCCGCAGTATCATGTACGGCGTCCGCAATTCGATCGGCGCGCCGACCAACGGGAAAATCCCCGCGACGGTTGACTACAACCTGTGGGCGGGCCCCGCCCCGATGGAACCACTCTCCCGCCCCACTTTCCACTACGACTGGCACTGGGTTTGGAACACCGGCGACGGCGAAATCGGCAATAATAATATCCACGGGCTCGACATCTGCCGCTGGGGTCTCGGCGTCACCGGACTGGGCAACTCGATCCTCAGTTACGGCGGTCGCGTCGGCTATACCGACGCGGGCGAGACGCCCAATACCCAGGTCGCCATCATGGACTTCGGCGGCAAGACGATCGTGACGGAAACACGCGGTCTAAAATCCGCGCCCTTCAATCCACTGGTCAAGGACGGCTGGTTTTTCTTTGGCACGGAAGGCATCATCGCCTCCACCTCGCTTTTCGATCTCAAGGGAAACCTGATCCGCGCCTTCGAGGGCAAGAGCGAGAATCACTTCGCTAATTTCCTGCAGGCGGTGCGGTCTCGCCGCGTTACCGAATTGAAAGCGGATATCCTCGAGGGCCACCAATCCACCGCCCTCTGCCACGCCGCGAATATCTCCTGGCGCCTGGGTCAACCGGCCTCGCCCGCAGATATCCAGAAAAAAATTGGCCAGCTCAGCACTCACGACGATGTCACCGAAACCTTCGAGCGTACCCGCCGCCACCTCGCGGAGAATAATGTCGATATTGCGAAATCCAAATTGACGCTCGGAACGTTGCTCCGCATCGCCCCGGGCCAGGAAACCTTCATCGACAACCCCCGCGCCAACGCGCTCCTCACCCGGGAATATCGCCGGCCCTTCGTCGTTCCTTCCCAAAAAGAGATCGAAGCGTAAGCGGCTAAAACCATCCCGCCGCCGCAAAAATACCGAGCGCCCCGCACCGAGATAAACTCCGCGGCCTCCGACCGGCAGCGGTCGCCGCGAGGGAAGGTGTGTTCTGCGTCGGGCTATTCCCTGAAAACGGAAGCCGTTTTTTTCTCAATGATGGCGGTCGTGATCCCATAATCTCCGGGCCAAGCGTGGTACAAAATAGATTCATGCTTTCGCCGACCTCTGCGTGGTGTCCCATCTCTGCGGTGCAACCTTCAGTTCAGGGCCCCAGCCTTTGACACCGCAGAGACAGGGCAAAAATGCCGAGAATACCCAAGGCAGTTTGGCAAAAAAATGGGGGGCAGAAAATTCCGGTCAGAGATTGAAGAATTTTTCTGACCCCATCTTTCTGCCAAAAAGATTGGCTATTTAAGCCCAAGCCCCAACCAGGCCGGAGGATTGGGGCATTATTCCTCTGTCCCCATTCCTCGGTCCTACCGCGCGCTCCTCCCATTTATCATGAATCAATCTTCCGAGAATATCGTGACGCGCTCCAGCATTTTTTACCGCCCATCTTTTTGCCGGCCCTTCCCCCGATTTCCTGAAGACCACCGGCGTCATTCATTGGGCCAATATCACTCCCAGCCATGTTACCTTCACAGCCATTCGCTGACTTCTTATCGGGCAAAAAAATGTGCGGTAAAAGATGAGGACCTCTGTTCTCAGCATTTTTGTTCAACTCTTTCGACCACCGCTGCTCAGTTAAACTGATCCACCGGTGATTGGCTTCCTCTTCCAGGGAGTTCCGGTTTTTTCCACGTGTTCAGAGGAGGAAAGAGCGTTTATGCGCATGAACCAGGGTCAATGATCCGAGTAGCTTTTTTGGAGGTGGGTCAATTTATGTGATAACTGCTCAGGTCGATTCCCGGCCATCACGAGCACCGATCACCTCTGGCGCGGTGATCATAGGGGTCCGACATAGTGGTCCGCACAGTCCCCTGTGCGGCTCCGAGTCAGGAGACGCCTCTTCGCACAGGGTACTGTGCGGACCACTTTCGCCGACATCCCCGGCGTTCTTGCGCGCGTTGAAGATACGGCGGGGCCTTGTGAACGAACGAGGGCACGCCCGCTCAGGCTCTCAAGAAATCGCGTAACCGCTCAGGTCGATTCCCGCCATCACGAGCACCGATCACCTCTGGCGCCTTGCCCAAAGTGGTCCGACATAGTGGTCCGCACATAGTGGTCCGCACATAGTGGTCCGCACAGTCCCCTGTGCGGCTCCGAGTCAGGAGACGCCCCTTCCGCACTCGATCCCCACGAGGCATCGCAAGGTAGGGGCGAAGTGCGGCTCTGAGTCAGGAGACGCCCCTTCCGCACAGG
>CAMDOF010000135.1 GCA_945903465.1 Opitutus sp. GAS368 | reverse complement strand
AACGGCTGGCATTGAAGAAATTCTCGGCGGGCGCGCGCGTCTGGTGCGAGGGGCGGACGCATGGCGTGAGCGATCCGTGGCGGGAGCCGCGAGCGCTGTGGGCCACGTTGCAGGCACCGGTGGGTTCGCTGGCGGACAAGGTGCGCATCGCGACGCTCCGGCAGAAGGCGCGACGCGGAACCATCGCGGAACTTTTTGCACGGCCCGAGACCTCGGCGCTGGCGGCACTACGCACTCATGGATTCAGCGACCGGATGATCGCGCGGTTCATGCGGCCATGGCTGGGCGGAGTTTTTTTGGATCAAGAATTGGCGACCTCGAGTCGGATGCTGGATTTTGTCTTTCGGATGTTTGCCGAAGGCGACACGGCAGTGCCGGCGGCTGGGATGCAGGCGATCCCCGAGCAACTGGCGGCTGGGCTGACACCGGGCACCGTGCGCCTGCAGACGCGGGTGGCAGCGGTAGAGTCAGGGGCGGTGCGGCTGCTTGACGGCGAACGCGTCAAGGGGCGCCGGATCGTCGTCGCGGCGGATGGAGCGGGCGCGGCGGCGCTTTTAGGGGAACTGACGGCCCCTCGTTGGCGGGCGGTAACGACGGTGTATTTCGCGGCGAAGGAGAGCCCGATCGACGAGCCGATCTTGATGCTCAACGGAACGGGGAGCGGCCTGGTCAATAACGTCGCGGTGATGAGCGCAGTGGCTCCGGGCTATGCGCCCGCGGGAGCGGCCTTGGTATCGGTTTCGATTTTGGGCGAACCGATAGGCGAGGATGCGACGTTGGCGGCGCAGGTGCGGGCAGAGTTGCTACCGTGGTTCGGAGCGGCGGTAAAGGACTGGGCGGGGCTGCGCAATTATCGCTTACGGCAGGCGTTGCCCGTGCGCTGGCCGCTGGAGCGACGAGACGCGGAGGCGGTAAGGCCCGGGTTGTGGGTGGCGGGGGACTTTGTGAATTCGGCGTCCATTCAAGGCGCGATGGAAAGCGGGGAACGCGTTGCCGAAGTGATCTTGGGTGAAGCGGGTGCGAAACTGGATTGAGCTAAACTTGGGTACCGCCAAGCACGGGGGGGGTTGAGCGGAGCTCCGGCGGCCCCGCCGCCCTGAACCAGCTGGCGAACGACCGGGCCAAACAGCCGCTCCCCTCCACCGAAAAGCAATCATCGCAGTGTGCCCGCCTTGAGCGTGGCGATAAAATAACGGCAGCGAGCGGGACGCCTGAAAATCCTTGTTTCCGAGGAAACAACGTGAATCTTTGGCCCCCAGTTGCGATGCGCCAACCCCGACCACCTCGATTAACGATGACTACGATTCGCTTTGCTTCCCAACTGCGTCCCCTCGGGCTGATGATTTCGGTTTCAACAATCGCCATGGCGCAAATCGCCTCGGCGCCTGCACCGAAAGAAAACGCCACCGCCTCCGCGGAACCCATCAGGCTCTCCATTTTTGAAGTGCGCGGCGAGTCGACCACCGGCTACACCGCCTCAACCGCGATGTCTGGCACGCGCACCAACGAGAAGCTCGAAAATATCCCTAACTCGATCTCGGTGATGACGCAGGAATTCATCCAAGATTTGGCCTTCAATAATTATTTTGACGCGGTCAACTTCGCCACCAACGCGGAAAATATCGCTAACGATCTCGGCACGGTGGGTGCAGTCGTGGGCAACCGAGGCGGCAACCAAGTCAACATCCGCGGGCTCGCCACGGTGCGCCAGCTCCGCGATGGATTTCCATGGTACCTCGTGAC
The DNA here is from genome assembly GCA_945903465.1 of Opitutus sp. GAS368. GTDB lineage: Bacteria > Verrucomicrobiota > Verrucomicrobiia > Opitutales > Opitutaceae > ER46. The sequence continues at coordinate 20,022 of CAMDOF010000135.1, read as the reverse complement.
GGACTCCTTCAATACCGAGCGCATCGAGTTTAGTCGCGGCCCGGGCGGTCTGGCTTACGGCGACGTCGACGCCGGTGGCATCATCAATATCGGGAGCAAGCGGGCGACATTCAAGCGACTGGCTGAGGTGCAAGTGCGCTACGACGATTTCGGCACGCGGCGTTTTTCGACGGACCTGAACGTGCCCGCCATCCCCCAGCGCCTCGCGCTCCGCGTCAACGCGATCAAGTCCGAAGTCGAGCAGTGGCATCAGCGGCAAGGCCGAGACCTCGAAGGCTACGCGGGGGCCCTCCGCTTCGCGCCCTTCAAGCATCGCCGCACCGAAATCGAGGCGGCCTACGAGACTGGCAATGCGACTTACCACCTCAGCCACCTCGGACCGACCGACAGTCGGGCCGCTTACGTCCGCGGCACGGGCACAGCCGCGCTCGACGCGGATCCCAATCGCGCCGGCGTGCAAACCAACGGCGTCGGCATGTCGCAGCTCCGCGCGGTCGGGAACAACCATGCCTGGGCAGACGTCGGGGGCGTGATCAACAACTGGCAGTCAACCGCCACGAATGTCTTTCGGCTCAGCGCCACAATCGAAACCGTGGCGGCGACATCGGCGACCGATCCGCAAAATCCCAATCGTTTCCCATTTTTACGCGCGCCCGAAAGCATCATCCCACTCCGTGAAGATTGGGCCGGGCCGGACAACAAGATGAACTCGAAATACTACGCGTATACAATCGAGCTGAAGCACGCGTTTACGGATCGTTTGAGTGCACTGATCGCCCACAATGGGCAGTTCGATGAGACGGTCCGCCGGCAGGTCTATTCGAGTATCGGGGGATTCGGCGGCCCGGGGCGTAGTTTGTTTATCGACGCCAACCCTGTGCTGCCAAATCCCAACGGTTCGGGCACCACGGTCCCGAATCCGAACTACGAGCAGTACTTCACCTATTTCTCCCCCTTCATCAATCCAGACGGCCACAAGATCAACAACTGGCGCGCGCAAGGTGTCTACGACGCCCGGCTACCTTGGGGCAGCACGCAGCGCGTCGTGGTGGCTGGCGCGTACCGGCACGAAGACTATTATCAGGATAACTTCAGCTATGGCCTCGCGCCCGAGGAGATCGCCCGCCGCGGCTTCACAGGCGTCGCCGCGAACTTCACGAATAATCTCGTCTACCCGATTCACTATCTGAAGGACGGCAATGGCGATCAGACGCTGGGGTGGAACGTGCGACCGGGTAGCACCCAGCTGTTTCGCGGCAATGCGGGCAGCGGCATCAATCGCCGCCTTGACCAGAGCCTCACCTCCGGTTCCTGCACGCTGCTGGGCGCCTACTTCAAAGAAAAAGTCCGCACGAGTATCGGCGTGAGCCGCGAACACTGGCGGCAAAGCGCCAGCCTCGCGGTGCGCGCCGACCCGATCACGAACGAACAACGTTTCGTTGCCGCCGACAACACCCTGATCGCGAACGCGGGCACAGCCAAAATTTCCGCGCCGGTGATGCCGTTTGCCGATTCGTGGAGCACCAACCAGACCTACGGCGGCGTCTGGCACGTGTTCCGATGGGTGTCATTGACAGGCGCATACTTTGAGTCCTCCCAGTTCAGCGACAACTACGGTCTCGATCTCCTCGGGCGGGCGCTCGCTCCGCTCACCGGCGAGGGCTCCGACCTCAGCCTGCGTTTCCATTTGCCGGCGCGAGTGGAGGCCGCCGTCACTTATTTTCGCACGAAGCAGGAAAATGTAAGCTCGTCGGTCGACGCCACGATCCGCGACGAACTTACGCCGCTGCTATCCAAGCCGTTCATCAATCTCGTCGATTATCGGGACCGCACGTCCGACGGATGGGAAGTGACGGTGACCGCGAATCCCCTGCCCAACTGGACGCTGCAGGCCTCTTTCGCCCGCAGCCATATCGAATACACGCGCTTCTTCCCTCTCCTGCAACAGCTGCTCACGGAGGCACGCGCCACGGCCCAAGCCCGCAGCATCAACCCCGAAACCGCGACCATTCTCACCCGCCAATATCTTCAGGATCAAGAGGGCGTCACCGGTCCCGATACCAAGAGCAACGCGAGCCTCGTATCCCGCTATAGTTTCACGCAAGGCCCGATGAAGGGCCTCAGCACGGGCGTCGCCGCTCGCTACCAGCGGGGTAAACCCTGGGTTAACCTCGTCATCGCCAGCGTCGAAATCCTCCCCGCCATCACGACGCCCGACTACGTGCTCGTGAACCCGTTCGTCACCTATCGGCGCAAAATTTCCGGCACGAATTGGACGTTCCAAGTAAACATCAATAACCTCGCCAACGTCCGCTCCAACCAGGGAAACAGCTGGCGCTGGCCGCGCTACACCGAGCCACGCCAATTTGTCTACACGGCGACAGCGGCCTTCTAAGATTAGTCTTTGCCTAAGTTTAGGCGCCCCGCCGCTGAACGAGGAACCCATTGATTCCTGACCGATTCCAGTTTTTGCTTTATTCCCACGCCGGTGTTACCCCTCACGCCACGATCGCTGCCTCCGAGACCTCAGGCCGGCCCGAAATGATCATCGGAAATTCAGGGATGAGGACTTTTCTGGTATCAATCCTGGAGTCAGTTCATGCACTTTTTTGCCCCCAGTTATTTCCCAACTAAAAAATTACCGGAGCACTGGCAGGAGGATTTTGGTGGGAAGCCGTTTTTAAAAACTGCGGAATAATTCTGATCGGGAGAACCGAGTTTTCATTGCGCGTTCTATCCGCCTCGGATCACGGCGCACCCGCTGAAGCGGCGCGACCAGCGCAACCTCCAAGTAAGGAATGCTTCCTCGAAAAATCTTCCGGCCAGCAAATTTTCGCACTCAAATTCCTGACGCTGGATTCGCGTCATCCGAAGGCTGCGGAGATCGATTTCTGCTGAATATCCAGCACTTCTTTGGATCAAAAAAGCGGCGCCTGATGGGAATAGATTCGTTAAGCCTCCAGCGAAAGGGCCCACGAACTTAGGCCAAGATTGGTCGAGGATTTCTCGGAGAAAAATCAGATCTTCCTCGGCTCAGCGGTTCGTGCCGCTTTCGCGGGGCCCCCGTGCACCCAAGCCAGCGGCAGATACCATCGAATGGGAAACCGAAATCACTAAACGTCCGCCAGCGCACCGGTGCTACCCGCGAAGCTGGCGGTCTGAACGCCGAGCCGTTGCAGCATGGTGACATAGAGATTCGCCAGCGGGAGGTCCTCGTAAGTGGCCTCGAGTTGGTAGGGCTCTTTGCCTCCGAGCCAAGGGCCACCGGCCGCGGTACCTTTTACCCGGTTGAGAAATTGCCCGTGCTTGAAACCCATATTTTTTCCACCCGCTAAAATCAACGGATAGTTCCGCGAGAGGTGGAAGGCACTCGACGCGGAACCGAAAAGCAGGAGCGTATTGTCTAGCATATTGCCCTCCCCGCCGGATTCTGGAGTTGATTTAAGCTTGGTGGCAAAGCGCGCAAATTCCTCGCTGTGGAAGCGTGCGTAGATGCCAAAGTTTTGCCAACCTCCGGGCTCCTTCGTCGCGTGACTTAATTGGTGCGTCAGTTTGAAGCCGACCGCGCGCGCGAGATAGTCGCTGATACCCACGCCATTTTCCCGACCAATCTGATACGTCGCGACTCGCGTGGTATCCGTTTTGAAGGCAAGGTAGAGCAGTTCATACATGGTTTGCAGGTAGTTCCGCGGATCTTCCGGGGTAACGTCGAGTTGCAGATGATCCACGTTGACGCTGGCAAAAGGAATATTCATCCAGCGTCTGGCTTTGGCGACTCTGAGCTCAGTGTCGCGAACCGACTGGAGATACTGATCGAGCGTTACCTGATCCTGGCCGGACAAAAGTTTCCTCAAAGACCGCGTGTCCTCCAAAAGATCATCCAGCGCGCTTTGACTCTGCGCCAGTTTGCGCGCCGCCTCTTCGTCGCTCTTCGCAAACAGCAGATCGAAAATCCGCTTCGGCTTGTGCTCCGCCGGGATAGCGCGGCCACTGCGATCGTAGGACATGGTTTGGGCACCACGAGGTGAACCCGTGCCTCCATCGGTGGACATGATGAGCGAGGCAACCCGAGTATCCTCTCCGGCCTGAGCGGCAAAGACCTGATCGAGCGAGATACTATTCTTGTAATCACCACGCCCTCCGGTCGCCGCTCCCGTAAGAAACTGGTCGGCGTTCGAATGTCCGTGAATATTCCTCGCCGCCGGATGGGAAAATCCCGCGAGCACCGTCAGATCATGCCGCAGCGGCTCCAACGGTTCGAGACACTTGGTCAGCGTAAAGTTCGGCCCGCTGCCGTGAGGAAACCAGCTCCAGTCTTGGTAAGCCGGATCCGCCGCGAGCGGCATCGGTACTCCGTCCGGAATATAAAAACAGGCCAGACGCTTCCGCTTGCCCAGGTTAGTCAGCTCAGCGGCACTGGCGAATTTTGTAAACGACTCAAACCACGGCAGGGCCAAAGCCACGCCCGCTCCGCGCAGAAATCGGCGGCGGTCGATTGAATTTAGGTCTGTTTTCATCGGAAGAGATGGCGCCACAATTTTACCGCGTTCGGATTTTCAAGGTTAGTTAGTTTTGAACAGCTCGCTGGTCACGATAAGCGTGATGAGATCCCCGAGCCGATCCTCGTGCCGCCGGAACTTTAGGGTGAGCTCGTCGATGCTCGCGCGGTCTCGGAACGTCAGCGTCCGCCCCATCGCGTAGGTGGTCAGCTTATGAACCATCGCGCGAGCAAATTGATCCTGGCGACTTTCGAGCAGAAAACGCTTCAGCCCATCGATGCCGTCCAGTTTCTGCTTATTAAACAGGAGACTGACGGCATCAACGGGAACCCCGTTGATTTTATCGCGCCAACTGCCCACGGCATCAAAATTTTCCAGCGCGATTCCCCATGGGTCGATTTTCGCATGGCAGGGCGCGCATGCCACGTGACTGCGATGATTCTCTATCCGCTCCTTCAAGGACATCTTCGCGATCGCGGGATCCGCCAGATCGATCTCGGGAATGGCCGGTGGGGGGGGCGGCGGAGGATCATTCAAGATTCGTTCGAGCATCCAGATGCCCCGCTTGAGCGGGTGCGAATGCTTCCCGTCCGAGTTCATGGCGAGCAGGCCGGCTTGAGTCAGTAAACCACCCCGCCGGTCCGCCGGGTTTAGCGGCACGCGGCGATAATCGCTGCCGTAGACGGCGGGCAGCCCGTAGTGCCGGGCAAGTCGCTCATTGACCAAGGCGTAATCCGCATGGAGGAAATCCATCACGCTCGCATTCGTCCGCAGCACCTCCTGAAAGTAGGCGATCGGTTCACCTTGCATCGCTTCCTTTAGTTCGGAGTCGAATTGAGGATAGATTTTTATTTCGACGTCCAAAAAATCCAGTAGCTGCAAACCCAGCCACTGCCGCACAAAATGCGTCGCGAACCGCTGACTCCGCGCGTCTGCCAGCATTCGTCTTGTTTGGCCGAGCAGCACTGCCGGATCGTGGATCCTCCCTTTTTCCGCCAAGTCGAGGAGCTCTTGGTCGGGCGTGCTACACCAAAGGAACATCGCCAGCCGGCTCGCCACTTCCGAGTCCGACAACAGACCCACGCCCTGACTTTCCGGACCGGTCCCAAAAAGATAAAGGAATTTCGGCGACGACAAAACGGTGGCGAGCACGTCGACCATTGCTTCCTGAAAATTATCACAGCTCGGTCGCAGCCGGGCGAACAAGGCCATTTTTTGGTCGATTTCCGGACCAGTCGGTCGGCGCCGCCAGGCCCGCTGCACGAACTGCACCAGCACCTCACGCGCATAAGCGGTCTCGTCCCCCCGACTCGCGCTCTCCGGAAAAATCCGTTGGTGCGATGCCGGTGGCCATTGCGCGTAGGCGGGAGCGGTTATCTCCACATAGTCGATCTGAATATCGGCAGCCGATCCACTGCCCGAACGATGATCGATGCTCTGAAATACGAGGTACTCAGACGGATTCGGGAAAGCCCCCAACCGATTTATTTTGCGATAGGGATTACGACGCATCTCACCAAGAGGAATGTTCCATTCGTAAAACCGGGGTTGATCGGGCGGAGCTTGAATCGCCACGGCGGATCCCGGAATTCGTTCGGACGACCGAGAATTATTGCTCGGCTGAAATCCAAATTCCACGAAAAGGCTGGGCGAACTTTTCTCCTCCACCGAAACCCGCGAAGCGCGGGCACGAATGTGCAGGATGCCTGTATCCGGAAGCCCATCACCGAGATCGAAAACGTGTTGCTTGTTGGGCGTGATGATCAGGACCTCGGGGGAAATCGCGGGTACCTCCGGTCGAGTCGCGCTTGGTTGATAAGACATCTTGCCCCCTTGGTAGCTGTAAGCGGCCTTGGCGACCGCACCGGTATGCAAATTCCTGAAGTGAGGACTGCGCAGATCGACGCGAGACGCGATCGCTGGTTTCGCATTTCCCGCCCCGGGCGACCTCAGGATATTGATCTCGGGGGCATCCAATTTCATGGTGATGCCATAGTAACTCACCGCCGGACGCTCGCCTCGGACGGTCGCTTTCAAAAGCGCTTTGCGACCCAGTTCGCGGTAATACTCGAACTGCATCGCCGACATTTGCAGCATTTCCGAACTGTTTTCAAATCCCTCTTTCGTGCGGGTCTCGGGCGGCAGATCCGCCGCCACGTCATAGGGCAGCCCGAGCAAATCCTGGAGAGCGTAGTTGTATTCGTAACGGGTCATCCGCCGGAAAGATGAATACCCTGGTTCGCTTTGACGGACCCGCGAGGCGATCTGAATTTCTGCCGCCAGCCAATCACTGACTTTACGGCGATTCGCAGGGGACATCTCCGCTTCGTCCTTGGGCGGCATTTCGCCATTGCCCAGCACATTCGCCACCTCCAGCCAACGATTCACATCATGGCCTCGGCGAAGATCCGGATCCAAGGTATCAATCCGAAAATCCGCTTTCTGCTTTTTAGCCCCGTGACACTTGAAACAAGTCTCCCTTAAAATCGGCTCAATTTCCTGCCGGAAGACGTCAAGACTAGCCGGCGAAGAGGCACTCCCCACAGAGCGACCGGAGCGGTTCAATAAACTCGAACGAAGCGCGCCCGCCGCTCTCACTTCTTCGAGCGTCCCAAGGGTTGGCTGACGACCGGCGCCACCACTCTCCCAAAACTCCGCCGCAGTCTCGGACCGCGCGACACCCATATCCTGCGCCGTCCCAAGAGTCACACCCAGCAGCGCGAGCGATAACCCGCACCCGCGTGGTCGCAAGGTCGACGGCCTCAGTTTCATTCTCAAGTGAAGTAGCGATGCCTTGAATTTCATATTTCCACGGACCACGGAATCTTGATCACAACGTGTTGATCTTAATTTCCAATCGGCGGGGGAAAGGGGACGCGCAGAGTCGGACTTGCATTTGATCGTGGCCTTGCGGATGCATTTACCGAGGGGAGAGGAGAACTCTGGTTAGTTGGAACGAGGGCGCAATCACCTCGAAGCGGAGATAAGGAAAGCAAAGATGGTTTCAGTTGGTTTGGTTTTCGAAGTCAACCGGCGAGATGCGGAGGTGCCCAGAATGGGAACGTTCCGAGTCCGGCGACATCCCGCTGCGGCCGCCGTCGGCACCACCTCCTCCGCTCAAAATCCAATTTTTAAAGCGCGGCCGACGGCGCCAACAGTCAGTGATCAGGATTAGCGGGATCATGGTTTGGCTCTTAAAAGGTTTAACTTTTACCCATGGCAGCTTCGCAACTTATGACGGGAGTCTGCTTGAGAATTTTTCCTGAAAACAGTTGCTCGTTGACGCCGAGCCCGCGGGAGGTCTCCGTGGCTTCGCCGCGCACCCCGCGATGATTACCCCAAAAAATCCGCGCCCAGACCTAGTCCGCGCCCGCCAGCCCCATTCCCGTGGTAGCATTTCCGTGGCGGTATTTCCCTGGGTAATACCCCAAAACCTTCCGAACCCGCGGCCGACGCGAAATCGATAAATTTGCCGCTAACGGCCCAAATCCTGTCGAGCCCTTCCCCGCAGGCCTTGCCTCAAAAAATCCATTTTTATCGCATTGATCTCGAACCCGTCCATGGCGATCGACCACCACGGCATCCACCCCAACGCGATCGGCTTCGCCCAGATTGGCTCGATTTTCTGAGCCGTGATGCCGTCATGCCCGCAGTCGGGTCGGTCGTCTGGACGATCCCGCTTTGCAAATCTTCCGCGAGTTTTCACTTGATACCCTTATGATCACCACCCGCCAACGCCTCGCCTTCGCGTTCTTCAGCAGCTTGCCCGCGCTGGCGCAAAAGCCGGAAATTCAAGTGGAGAAAAACGTCATGGTCACCACACGCGACGGCGTGAATCTGGCCACCGACATCTATTTGCCCGCCGGCCATTCTGGCCGCTGGCCCGTCATCCTTACTCGCACGCCCTACAACAAAGCCGGCATGAAGAGCTACGGCGAGTATTTCGCCGCGCACGGCTACAGCTTCGTGGCGCAGGACACCCGGGGGCGTTACGGCTCGGACGGCGTGTGGCACTGGATGACCGATGATGGGCCGGATGGCGCGGACTGTGCGGCGTGGATCGCGAGGCAACCCTGGTCGAATGGCCAGATCGGCATGGTGGGCACGTCGTATTCCGGTGGGACGCAACACGCGATGGCCTTGGAAAAAGTACCGCAGCTCGCGACGGTCATTCCAGTCGACGCGGTGGCCAACATGGGCCGGCAGAGCATGCGCAATGCGGGGGCCTTTGAGATGCGCTTTTGGAACTGGATCATGCTCAATGCCGGGAACGGCAGCCGGGCGTCCCGGGATGCTGGCACCGCCGCCGCCTTGCACGAACTATCGGCCCAGCGCTTTGCCTATCTGCCCCATCTCCCTTTGCGGCCAGGCGGCACGCCACTGAAGTTGGCCCCCGAATACGAGGCGTGGCTGATCGCGGCGATGCGCCACGGCGCGGATGATGCCTTCTGGGCGCAAAATAATATTCTGGCCGATCCGTCTCGCTATAAAGACATACCGATCTACCTCGTGGGCGGCTGGTACGACTCCTGGGGCGGCAACACCAGCGCCAACTATGTCGCCTTATCGAAGGCGCTGAAAAGCGAGGTGTATCTCATCATGGGTCCATGGATTCATGGCGCCCAGGGCAACCACGCGCACGGTCAAGTGGAGTTCGGCCCAGCGGCGGCCGTCCCCGACCAGCTCGCGTGGCGACGCGAGTGGTTTGATCACTGGCTCAAGGGGATGGACAACACGGTCGGCCGATCGGGCTGGTTTGCCTCGAAGGTCAGGATTTTTGTGATGGGCTCCGGCGATGGCCACAAGGACGCGAAGGGGCACCTCTTCCATGGCGGAGTCTGGCGCCACGAAAACGAATGGCCCCTGGCCCGCACGCAGTACACGCCGTACTATTTGCAAGACACGGGCGCACTCGCCACGACCAAACCATTGGCCGACCAAGCCGCCACCAGTTACGAATCCGATCCCCACAACCCGGTGCCGACGCTGGGGGGCAACATTTCCTCCGGGAATGATCTCTTGACGCCAGGCGCCTGGGACCAGCGCGGCAGCGAAAAATTCTGGAATTGGACCAAGCCTATCCCGATCTCCGCCCGCAACGATGTAGTCGTGTTCCGCACCGATCCACTCGAACGGGATGTGGAGGTGACCGGCGAGATCGAAGTCAAACTGTGGGCCTCATCCTCCGCACTCGACACCGACTTCACCGCCAAGCTGATCGATGTGTATCCACCCAGCGCGGACTGGCCTGGAGGCGTGGATCTCAACATTGAAGACGGTATCGTCCGCGCCCGCTTCCGCGACTCGCTGGCCAAGGAGAAGCTGATGGAACCTGGCCAAGTGTATCCGTTCACGATCAAGCTCTACCCCACCAGCAACGTCTTCAAGAAGGGCCATCGCATCCGCGTGGACATTGCCAGCAGCAACTTTCCGCGCTTCGACATCAACCCCAACACCGGCGAACCGCTGGCGCAGCACCGTCGGCAAATCGTCGCCACCAACACAATTTACCACGATGCGTCGCATCCCTCGCACATCGTGTTACCGGTGATCCCGTAGCGACCGGGACGCCGCCCAGGCGGGCCGGACGGCGAAAGATCCACAGATCGTAAAAAGCGCCCCGCGCGATGCTCACGCCGTGGTGACGGGTGTCGTCGAGCAGGTGCTTCGCCGTGGGCAGCGGCAGCGTGGCGGATTGAGCTGGCGACGGCGTGGGCGGCGACGGCGTCAACGTGGCGCGAATAGTTTCGTCGAGCACGTGCTTCCCGCCCCGCTCGGCAGGGCGCCGTCGCGACGTCAGGCGACCGGAATCTTACCGGCATCGATCACGCGGCAGCCGCGGGCGGCGGTCTGGTGGAACTTGCTAGCGGCGAGCAACCGAGGTTCGCCGAAAGTTCGTGAGGCCGGAGGCGCCTCACCCCAAAAAAGCCGTGACTAATCCCGCTGCAACCACCGCATTTTGTAGCCGCATAGATAAGCTGAGAGCACCGCTGCCGCTCGTCGCGGAGGCCGGCCGATAGGTAACCTTGCGGGTTACAAATCGCGGCCCGACCCTTTGTGAACGGGATGATGGATCACGGGCAGACGCGAATGGCGCTGAGTTGGTCCCCAATTGAAAAACAAAACGGCGATCATCGCGGTCTCCGATAAACGGATACGCCCATCCGCCCGCAGGGACGCTTGGGGAGCGGGTAGTCCTTCGGTCATCGTTTCCGAGTGCCGGGTCCGCTGCGACCGGGCGGTGGGGGCCAAGATCGGCGGCGAGAACGGCGACAAGGGTGCGACGGGCCAGCCGGCGGGGGCGACGTGAGCGCCGGGGCACGATCGACCCACGCTTGCAGGGCGTCGAGAGCCCCTTGGATGCAGAAACGTACGATGGAGATGGCAGGGGCGAGGTGGGCCTTCAGGAACAATGTACAAACGAGGTTATCAGCGATGGCGTACATCCAGACTCCGGTTCCGATCAAACGCTCACCGGGCAAGCCGCACCGCGCATCAGTACCTGGCCCTGGAAGACCCAGAACACCGCGGCCCCGGGCACACAGTTCACGCCAGCGCTGCCGACGCCTTTTTTGGCAGGCACGAGCAGCCCAGCAAAATCGCCGCCGCACGAAACCAGCCGGGGCCCCGCGTTTCCAAACAATATCGCCACCCGCCAATCCCCTCGGGAAACGACCCAGTCCCGGCTATGGTTTCAATGATACCTCTAAGGCCCGCTTACCTCATAAATTTCTACTAAAGCCACTCCCGTCGAGCTCCTGACTCCCGAAATTTTCGCGGAGTACGCTCCGGCCGGCAAGGTGAGAACTAAAGCCGCATCCCGCCCCCCCTCCTTCAACGCAAAAGCACCCACCCGAGCCGCCGTCTCACGGATCACAGCCGCGTTGGCCTCATCCGACCAGTTATCACCCGAAGCCACCAGCGTATCCCCTGAGGAAATCTCCAACCGCGGGTCCAACAAGGTGCCAACCACCCCAAAATCCGCCAGCGTGGGGCCGACCGCACGCACCAATAACTGGCGCGGAACGTTACCGCTAATCACAAAGCCAGCGATCAGTACATTGTCACCCGTGCCGACAAAATTGCGCGCTGAGACATTGGTCAACCTGGGCGCGTTGCCGCTACCCGCATCATAAAGCTCCACCAACGCCACCCCGGCCGTCGCCGTTTTCCCCATCACGTGCACCGTGCGCGAACCACCGATCGTCACCGCCAAAGCCGCGTCCCGACTACCTGCCGGCAAAGTAAAAGCCCCGAGACGAGCAAAGAGACCCGGTAAATTCGCGCCATTCGCTGACGCCCCCCAATCATCGTTCTCCTCCACTGGAGAAGGCCCTTCCGCAAAAATCTTCAAGAGCGGATCAACCAGCGTATCGGGGACCCCAAAAGCGCCGAGCCCTGGCCCGATTCCGCGCACCAAAAGCGTCTTGGCCCCTCCCCCCACAGTGAAACCGACGATCAGCGGTTCCCCGTTTACCCCCGCCAAGGAACGTACCGAAAGATTCACTAACCGGCCAAGCTCAGGCTCCGCCACCGTCAGTCGCGCAACCCAACTTGTTGCCCTGCCCGTCGCATCGCTTACACTCACCGTGTAATCACCCGCCGCCGTCGCCGCTACGTTGACAAAACTCAGGGTCCTCTGGGTCGCCCCAGCCACGTTCACCCCATTCCGCATCCACTGGTAGGAAAGCGGCCCATTCCCCAAAGCCACCACCAGCAACTCCGCACCGCCTCCAGGCGCCACCGTCTGACTCACCGGCTGCTGAGAAAAACCGACTGAACTGACACCCTGTACACCGACCACGAACGAGTTCACCGCCGAGTTGCCATGGGTATCAGTCGCCCGGACCGAAATATTCGCCGTCCCCGCCGCGATCGGAGTCAACGTCAACGTCGAACCCGAGATCACCGCGCTCACGACGTCCGGCTCCGAATTCGTAAGCGAAAAACTGAGCACCGCAGTTCCTCCCCCCGTTGAGGGGTAAATGGCGACCTGAGCGACTGAGGTCACTGCGACCAAATTCTGCAAGAGGAGCTGCGTCTGGCCCGCCGTGACGTTCCGCACGGGCACGCCTTCTAAGTTCATCACATTGGCCACCGGCAGCGCCGCCACCGCATCGATCACGGTCATGCCCGTGCCCAGCACTCGCGCGAACACCGTGAAACCTCCATTTTGGTTATCTAAATTAGCCCGATTATCAGCCAAGTTTACGAACCACTCGCTCGTCGCACTGTCCGGATTTCCACCCAGCTTCGCCATCGCCACCGTGCCGCGCACATTTGGGCGACGAAACTCATTCCGTACCGGCGCATCGACCGATATGTGGGTGGAATTTACCGAATAAGTGTAGCCGCCTCCTTGCACCACAAAACCGGGGACCGACCGGTGAATAATCGTATTATTATAGGCACCTCGGTTGACGTAGTTGAGGAAATTTCCAACCGAGAGCGGCGCATCCACCCCAAACATCTCAAAATTATAACGACCCGACACCGTGTTGAACTGCACAATCTGGCCAGTCACCCCAGGCAATCCAAAGTAAGCCCGTAAATCAACCGTACCACTGCCGCCCACCCCAAGCGTCTGCGCGGGCAACGGCTCCAAAACCGTCGGCACCGTCGCCTGACCAAAACCCAGGAGAGGCCATAGCCCAAAAATTAAAATCCAACGAAAACAAACGAGTCGCATCCCGAAGTTTGGTCAGACCTTGGCATCTCAGCCAATCTCATTGTTCCAAAGATATCCGGTTTCACCAATCCGCTCCCACCATCCGCCCGATCGAATATCAGCGCGCCACTCCTCCTCCGCTGTTCTGCGTCGGGCTATTTCCTGAAAACGGGTGCCGTTTTTTTCTCGATGATGGCGGCCGTGATCCCATAATCTCCGAGCCAAGCGTGGTGCAAAATAGATTCATGCTTTCTCCGACCTCTGCGTGGTGTCCCGTCTCTGCGGTGCAACCTTCCGTTCAGGCGCCCCAGCCATTGACACCGCAGAGACCCGGCAAAAACGCCGAGAATACCCAAGGCAGTTTGGCAAAAAAATTGTGGGCAGAAAATCCCGGTCAGAGGTTGAAGAATTTTTCTGACCCCATCTTTCTGCCAAAAAGATGGGCGGTTTAAGCCCAAGCGCCCACCAGGCCGGAGGATGGGGGCATTATTCCTCTGTCCCCATTCCTCTGTCATACCGCGCGCTCCTCCCATTTATCATGAATCAATCTTCCGAGAATATCGTGACGCGCTACACTCCGCGCTCCCAGCCACGCCCGCCTCTCCACCCCTCCGCCCTCATTCGCGCACAACCTCACTCAAAACCTCAACGTCAACTGCGCCGCAAGCGTCCGCGTAAAATCTCGGCACGCACTGTCGCCATGCTGCAGGCTATATTGAAACTTCAATTGCGTGTACGCCGAAAAACGATAGCCCGGCGAAAAATCGATCCGCCAGACATCCGCGCCCCACTTCGTCGCCACCCCCCGGTCCAGTATGGTCGAAAACAGCTGCTGATTCCAACGCCCTGCCAAAAACCACTGCGGCGTTAGTTTGTATTTAACCTCCGAGTAGTAGGACACCGTGTCCACATCGCCAATTTTAGGAATGCAAAAACGCGAGGCGAACACCTCCGACCACATCTGCCACTGATGCCAGCCAAACGTCACATCCGCCGCCACCACTCGCTGCTCAAAATCTCCCCGACCCACACCAGTCTTAAAATTCACCGTCGCAAAATCACGCAGATACGGGCCCGCACTCGCCGATACCCCCAGATTCCACATCTGATTCGGACGATACCCCAGCCGGCCGCTTACGGTCGGATGCGTCCACTCTTCCAACCCGTGCATCCAAGCATCCGGCCGCGACGCCAGCGACCCCAGTTTTAACTCCCCCGCGTACCGCCAACGCCCAAGCTCGCCCGCTACCAAAATACCCGTCGTGTAACTGGGACCCCAAATGATCGGGACACGCTGAAACTTCTCCGCCAGAGTCTCCTTTCCCTGCGAACCAGGATAGACGTGCGACCAAAGGAGAAGCACCCGGCTAAGGGGCACCGCCTCCGTATCCCACATCCCTGTGAGATTCTCGTAGGGCAGCGGCGCCGTAATGAAGGGATTGCTCCACGCCCCATGCCGCGCACCCCAATTGCCAACCGCGGTCGCAAATCGCCCAACCTGCACATTCAATCGCGAATCCCGCCACGGCGTGAACCGCAACGCATACTCGTCGAGCCTTACCTGCGCCCCAGCTGCCCCCGGATCAAAACCCCGATCCGCCCGCACTTGCGCAAAAAAATAAAATTCCGCCCCCATCTGGACGTCGAGAAATACATTCCAGCGCGGCGCCGTTAAAAACGCGCTCTCCGAATACAACAGCCCCGGCGCCGGTAGTTGCATCGCGTAACTCTCAATTTCTAAAGTCCCGCTCATTCGTCCGCGCAATCGCCCGTCCCGCGTGCTCACCGTCAGCAATTGCTCCAATCGATCGGAAAATTCATCCGACCCAAACGCGAGGGGCCAACCACCCAAGAAAACCAAAATAAAACGAATCCAGCTCATGCAGAAGGACGTTCGCTCTGAACAAGCAGAGCGAGCTGAAAACAGACCTCAAACTCGGTCCATGACTCCGCCGACTGCACCAACCGCAAATCACCGCGGTGAAGACGCGCCAGCTCCCTCGCGAGATTGAGTCCAAGACCATAGCCAGGCACGTTCTCGCCCATTTCCCCACGGTGAAAACGCTCAAAAATGTGCGACTGCGCGTGCGGCGGGATCGTCCGCCCAGTGTTACCAATCGCCAAACGCACCGCGTGATCTTCGACTGTCACCGAAATTCGGATACGACCTCCCACGCAATTATACTTACGCGCGTTCTCCAGCAAGTTCTGCAAAATCATCGCGGTATACCGATGCTCCCCGGCGATAAAGAGCGCCGCCGGAATCTCCGCTTCGACCGCCATCACCCCATCCTCAGGCCACGTGCTCAAATCATCCAGCCCAGCCGCTATTAACTCACTCAGATTCACCGGCCCCAAAGAGAGCTGCAACCGGCCAGCATCCATCCGCGATAGGAGCAAGAGGTCATCAATCACGCTAGACAGCCGGTAAGTCTGATGAATTAACGCGGAAATTTCCTCACACTCCTGCGCCGGCCGTTTCTCTTGGGCCAGTAGTTCCTCCAGCCCCGCCCGCAAGACCGCCACCGGCGTCTTCAACTGGTGTGAGGCGTCGGCCGAAAACCGCGCCGACCGCTGCAAATCCAGACTCTTCACCTCCAGCGCCGCCTCCACTCGCATGCGCTGCTTTCGATCCTCGGCTGAATCAGACGCTAACTGCTCCACCGGCCGCGCCAGTCGCCCTGATACGACATGACTTCCCACTAGGCCTAATAAAAGAAGCACTCCACCCGCCCCAAGTACCCGCCAGCGCAAAATCCGCTGGCGCTCCCACAAATCGGTCAACGGATACAGGCAAACCTCAAAGGCGCGGGCATAAAGCGAATCGGCATTGAGCATCTTCGAGAATAATAAATAGGGCACCCCGTCGAGCATCACCCGCACCGGACCGTCGACGGCGGTCCGCACCTCAGCTTCGCGGACCGCGTCCTGCCCCAACTCTCCACCTTCCAAACGGCCACCCATCCAGATGCCACTCTTTAACCCCACCGCCCGCCCACGTCCACTCACACTCGGCGGTGAAAATCCCAAGACCAAGGCAGCCATCGCTTCACCCGTTTCCGAGGAAAGAATCGGCACCGCAATAATCTCGATTAATTCCCCCGCGACCCTCCCACCGCCACCAGCCAAATAACCCACCTGCGGGGTGTGCGCCAAACGTGGCAAAGAAATCTGCGCCGCAGTAAAAACCGCCAGCGGGCGGCCCCCGCCCCCTCCACTGTTCGGGTCGGGTGGCTGAATCAACGCGCCTCGGCGATCGAGAAACCAATAGGCGCCGGCGTGTAAACCACGCGGCGTGACCGCAGAAGCCTTCCCCGCATTTTCCACCACCACATCCCGCAACTCGTCCTCCGCCGTCAAATACAACAGGTCAAGCGCATCGTCTTCAAAAACCGCTCGTAGCCGCGGCTTTCTTACTAAAATCCGGCATCGCTCGACCAAGCCGGCGAGCCGGACCGCCTGCGCCAGATGCACGGCGGCTAACTCCGTTGCAAATTCCCGTTCCAAATCCTCTTCGACCGTCGCCGCGAGGCTCCGCTGCGCAAGGAAAAGCGCGAGCATGGTCACCACTGATACCACGACCATGATCGCCACCAAGAGCTTGACCCGATAGCCCAGCACACGCTCAGACGGCAATTCACCCAACCGCCTCACGGGAAATCCATCCGCCGGGCCGTGTCTCGCACCAGCACAACCGGCCTCTCTCGGATCGTTTTGCTATCGAGCCAGACTTTTAACGTGAACGCACCCGCCGGTAAATCAATCAACCGGAAACTCCCCTCCTCATCGGTGATCGTAAAATAGGGCGTGTCGAGCACCAGCACCAGCGCCCGCATATGCTCGTGAATATCACACCGCAAGGTCACGAGCCCGAGGGCGTCAAAAACTTGCGACGGAACCGGTTTTTCGTCCGATCGGTACCGCCCGAGATCAAACCGTTTCGCCAAAGAAAACGAAAAAATATTGTGAAACCCAGGGTCGAGATTAGGAAACTCTACTTTGGTCCCAATCCGGACCGGCAGCAACGCGGGCACGAAAGCCATCTCTCGCTGAATCATTTGGACAACCGCGGGCGTCGCCGCCCCAGCAAATTTCCCCTCCAGGTAAACGACCGCCAAAGGCGGATTCGTCCCGAGCACACCGCCAGTGGCGATAATCTCGTAACGCTGGTTAATGACCGGCGCCACGCGCACTTTGGGCAGGCTGACCCGACCTTCAATCGTCGCGGCCTCAACCGAAATACCGAGGAGTCCAAGGCAACTCCCAACGCGCCAGGCCCAGGTCCCCAGCTCCTGGATTGCCTCGTAAATACTTCCCGCCCAGCGACGACTCAGGCCATCCGGATAGGAAGACAGAAGAAACTTTTTCATTCTAGAAGACACAGACAGTAACCGACCCCGCGGACCGTATGAATGAGTCCAGGGGCACCACTCGTATCGATTTTTTTTCGTAAGCGCGTAATAAAAATTTCCACCGTGCGCGTATCGTATTCGTGATCACGCTGCCACACGCGTTCACATAACTCGGTCCGAGAAAACGGCCGCCCCGGCTCCTGCATCAAAACCTGCAACACGTCCAGTTCCCGCGGCGAGAGCGCAATAACGCGGCCCCCGCGAGTCACGCGCCGATGGCGCACATCCAGCTGCAAATCACCCACCTTTAACACTTCCTCCGGCGCCGCTTGCGACCCGCGCCGACCGAGTGCCGTGATCCGAGCAGCCAATTCATCCATCGAAAAAGGCTTGGCCAAATAATCATCCGCTCCCGCCTGCAAACCCCTCACTCGATCACCGACCTCACCGCGCGCCGTAAGCATCAACACGCGCACCGCGCACTGCGCGGTGCGTAACTTGGCCACCAAAGAGAGCCCGTCCAAGCGCGGCAGATTAAGATCGAGCACGACCAAATCCGGAGGTTCTGCCAACGTCGCCGCCAACCCGTCCAAACCATCATGAAAAGTCGTCACAGCGTGCCCTTGCCTAATGAGTGCCCGCGCAATGTGCCCCGAAAGCTGACGTTCATCTTCTACGAGAAATATACGCATGGCAGGCCAAAAGATAAAAACAGAATAGGGTTAAATATCCATAACTGGAAATAAGGGTCAAGGCCTCTGCATCATGTCGGCGCCATCGTCAAAAACCACCGGCCAACAAACGAACCCACGCCGCTGAGGGCCGCCGCGCGAACAAATAATTAGAGGCCCGCCTCTCAAATGCCCGCTCACCCGCCGCGCTATTGCGACTTTTCTGAGCGTTCTACGCCCTCGGCACCGCGCGCCCTCGGCACCGCGCGAACTCGGCACCGCGCGAACTCGGGCAATAAGAGGACGGCCAATCTACGAGCGATAAACGGCCATGGCCCAGCCTCAGACCTCCTGATCTGCGCCCGATCCCGCTTGCTCAGAACGGAGCTCCCTCCAGCTGACGTCACGCGTGCATGATTTGACCACCATCAATATTGATCGTCTGACCCGTGATGTTTTTCGCGTAGTCGGAGGCCAGAAAAACAGCCATCGCCGCGTATTCCGCCGGCGTCTGCCAACGACCGAGCGGCGATACCTTGCTGATCTTATCATCCGCCCAAGTCTCGTAGCTCTGCCGTTGCGCCTCTGGTAGCCGCATCTGGCTGGCCGCCCACACCGCCTCGTTCAACGCCGTTTTCACCATCCCCGGCGAGAGTGCGTTGACCCGGATTCCATACGGCGCAAAATCCTTCGCGGCGCATTGCATAAAATTAATCAAGCCCGCCTTCGCCGCACTGTACGGAGGATCGGTTTGCGAACCCATTTGGCCAGCAACCGAGACCAGCACTAAAAATGACCCCGCCCCACGCGTGATCAATTTCGGCGCGAAAGCATGCGCCGCATTTACCGCCCCGATCAAATTCACCTCCAGCACTCGCGCCCAATCGGTCGGCTCAAGCCGCCAAAACGGAAATCCAAATTTACCCGATCCGACCCCCACCGAGTAAACAACATGATCCACTTCCTCAAAGCCCGCCGCAAAGGCCTTCACCTCAGCGAATGAGGTCACGTCCCCCAACGCTGACTCAAGCCGCGGATGCCGCTGGCGGTCAAAACTCGTCACAAGGCAACCCTCCGCCTCAAACCCTTCCGCAATCGCTCGGCCAATCCCGTTGGCCGCCCCAAACACCACAACATTTTTACCCGCCAAATTTAACTGCATCCCCAACAATGGCACAGTCGGCCTCTCCGCAGAAGACCGTTTTCCCACTCAACTGGTTTTTTTCGCCGAAAATCATCAAGGTGCCGTTTCGGGTTTACTGTCCCATGTCCAAGGAAATCGGTGGCGACATACCCACTTCGTCAAGGGTGAGCAGCGCCGGCGAGACATGGTCGAGCCTCGGTCCCCACCGACGCGGCTCGGCGCGGCTGCATCGCCGGCGATTTTGTCGCCGCGACCGCGGACCGCGAAGATTTTTTCGCCTCACACAGGCTTGCCGAAGCGTAAGCGACCGGTTGGGGTCCCCCTATCCGAAACGAGCAGAGGCGAGTAAGGTGACGGGATGGAAATTTTACGAACTGAAGTAATCGTAAGCGACCGGTTGGGATCCACCTGAAGGGGGTTTACGATGGATCGTGGGTCGGGTCGTAATGGTCACCACTATGAGAGATGCACTCTGACCGTAGTGACCAATCTGATCGTGGGCTACGCCGACGATGGGAAGGCAGTCAGGCTCGTCGTCGGCGTCCAGTTGCACGGCAGCAGCGGAGCGAGGTCGTCGCGATTGCTCATGCGCGGGAGCCGCGAGAGGATGTCGCGCAGGTAGGCGAGCGGGTCTTGGCCGTGGCGCTGACACGACACGATGATCGAATAGAGGATGGCGGAGCGTTGT
>CAMDOF010000134.1 GCA_945903465.1 Opitutus sp. GAS368 | reverse complement strand
TTGCTGGTGGCCGAGTGCGGGACCGCCTTTCGTTGACCAGGAGCAAACGGCGGGGACATCCTGTGGCGAAATTCCTACAGGGCAACCGGCGAGGACCCGGCTACTCGACGAGCCGATGCGCGGCGGCAGGGAAAAGCCAACAGGGTCAGGCCTTGGGGTTTTGACGCGCAGGGGTTGCATCCGCTTATCGGGTTTTCGCCGCCAGGCGGCGACCTTGCGGCTGACTTCTTGGAGATTACCCATCTGCCTGGTTCCGGCCAGCCAGCGGTCAGTCAGCGTGCGGCGGCGTTTAGTGCGGCGGCGATCGCCGGCTTTTGAGTGCTTTCAGCTGCCATGGCCGAACCGCGGAATGAATTTCGCCGAGAAGGTTTGCCGGGATTCAACTGGCGCGAACCCTGAGCCCAAGCCCCCCAATCGCAGTTTGCGCGCTATTTCCCGAAGGTCAGCCAACGCCTGTCCGTCGGTCCATTGCAAGGATGGCTCAACCTGATTCTGTCTTCCGACCAAGCGCGCAAGGAGAACGCCCGACGCCGTGCGGCCGAGGAACTCGGCTATACTCTTCAACCCATCCAAACAGGGGCTATTTCTTGAGAGGCCCCGCCCCAAAACAAGTTTTGGCCCCGGCAGGAAGAAACCGATTTCCATGCCCACCATCGGCGACAGGAGTGTCGCCGGTCCGTCGGATGGGCGACACTCTTGTCGCCCCTGCAGCATGAGAGCCTCCCCACCAAAACAAGTTTTGGCCCCGACTGGAAGAAACAGCTTTCCAGGCCCACCAACGATTTGCATAAGCCGTTTCTTGCGAGGCCGCCTGCGAGCGCCCCCCCGGGGAAAGCCCCGCACGTCTCCCACGGGCAAACTGGGCACGGGCCCCGTTCCACGACGGCCGTGAAATTCTTCAAGCCCTCAGCCTGCCGTGAAATCACCTCGAGTCAACGAACGGACTGATCCAGCAACTGCGAGATCGCACCCACCGCTTCGTTCCGGACCGTCGCTTCACCCGCTCGGTTTCGCCTGCTCATAAAACACCCAACTCGGGTGAAATCTACCGCCGCGACGGGGTGCCCAACCAGCGGACCCTTCCTGCCACCCTCACTCCAGAGCGGCGACCTGCTCCCCGCCGCACCTTAATCCTCATTTTTTTTCGGGTTCTCGACCACTTCCGTCGGTCCGATTTTCACATACCCGGCACGTACATTTTTTTTCAGAAACGCATCCACTTTCGTGTAAAAAGCGATGCGCTTCTCTTCCATTCGAAAGCCGTGTCCTTCATCCGCCTCGATAATCATCTCGTAGACCCTACCGGCTTTTTTCAGCGCCGCCTCCATATCGTGGCCCTGATCGATATTCACCCGCGGATCATTCTTACCGTAAGCCATGAGTACCGGCACCCGGATCCGATCAGCAAAATTGCACGGTGACGTATCGAAAGCGCGCTTGCGATCCGCCGCCTTGTCCATGTCAGCAAACCACTCGAGGACGACACCGAGTTGATCCGTCGTCCCTTTGTATTTACCCCATTGCGTCATCAGGTTGGTCACTCCGACATAATTGATACCGGCACAATAAAGCTCCGGCGTAAACGTTAAGCCTGCCATCGCCGCATATCCGCCATAGCTGGCACCACTGATGACCACCCGATCCGGATCGGCGATGCCTTGGGCCAGGACCCACTGGACCCCATCCGTGAGATCATCCTGCATCTCAAGGCCCCACTTTTTGTAACCCGCCGACTGAAACCGCCCGCCATAACCGCCAGAACCACGATAATCGACCTGCAGCACCGCGAAACCCCGATTTGCATAAAACTGGATCTCATCATTGTAGCCCCACTCGTCGCGAATCCCATAAGGTCCCCCATGCGGATGCACGATGAGCGGCAGATTCTTCGCCGGACGATCTTTCGGCAGCGTCAAATAACCATGCAAAAGCAAACCATCCCGCGCCGCGTAACTAATCGGTTTCATCGCCGCCATCTTTTCAGGATTAATCACCGGCTTGATCACCGCCAACTCATCCAATTTTTGCCGCCGCCGATCGTAAATGTAATAGACTCCTGGATCGCGGTCGCTTGATGAAAAATAAATAATCTTTGAGCCGTCCGCCGCCAGCTGCTGGGGTCGATGGACGGTATCTGGCAACGAGGCCTCCAGCTTCAACTGCAAGTTCCGCATATCCTCATCGAGCCAAAAAAAACGTGTGCGATCCGCCGCATAGTTCAGCCCCACCACTTTTTTCTTCGCGGGATCATAGATCGTTGTTGATACTGGGCTGCGGGAGCTTCCGCCATTCGCTGGGCGCACGTCATAAATATCGTCGGCAAAAACCAACTCGAGCCCTTGGCGG
The DNA here is from genome assembly GCA_945903465.1 of Opitutus sp. GAS368. GTDB lineage: Bacteria > Verrucomicrobiota > Verrucomicrobiia > Opitutales > Opitutaceae > ER46. Next base: position 19,716 of record CAMDOF010000134.1, on the reverse strand, counting down.
GTCTCCAGGTCGTAGCGATAAACCGCGCTCGTCTGGCGGCCGAGGGTTGAGGAGACGAAAAGCGTGCGATTGTCTCCGTCGAAATCAAGCGGCTCCCAGCCCGGTTGACCTCGCCGATGCTCTGCTAGGGTACTCCAGACACGCGTCTTCGGATCCAGCGCCAGAACTCGGCGCAATCCGCGATCATCCACCACCGCAAGGCGGACCTGCCCCGCGCGATCGCGAACATAATAGTCAACATTTCCAGGCGCCTCAATCAGCCTGGTGATCACGCCAGTCTTCAAATTCATCACCCCAACATCCGACCAATCGCGATACGTTAGATTTGCGAGTACCAAAATATTTTTCTCATCGCCCTCGATTCCGCCCAAGACCCGCCGAAAGCGCACGTTCACTTCGCTCGTCGTATCCGCCTTGGAATAACCGGAGGCAATCATCACCGGCTCGGAACCATCTCGGTTGACCGCATTGAGAGCGAATGACTCCAGCCCGTCATCATCCACTTCAAACAAAATACGATCATTACTCGCCCACCGCGGACGCGTCGCCTGTTTATCCTTGAAATTGGTCAACAGCTTCTTGGTGCCTTTCTCGAGGTCAATGACCGCCACGTTGAGGCGTCGCTCGTGCGGGACGAGACAAACAATATATTTACCATTCGGAGAAAACGTCAGCGAGGTAATGGCGGGCGCTTGAAACAACGTCGCGACAGGAATCTCCGGCAGTGCTTCGGACCCCAGGGCCAAAGTCACGCCAGCCAGTAACATCGAACCAACTCGGAGCCCGAACAAAGGCGAAATCCTCATAGGCAAATAACGTGCATAAAAAAGGCGCACCCAGCAAGCAGGGCGCGCCTTGAGCAGCCTGAAATCCTCGGGTACGTTTAGAACTCTCGGCGCACCCGCATGTAAATAAACCGACCCAACGTGGTCGGCCCGGATGTGCCCGGAGCGAAGCCGGTGGTCTCGCGACCGTTCGCTGGCGGGCGCACGTTCAACAAGTTGGACGCGCCGAGACTAAAGGTGCTCTTCATGAAACCGCTGTAACGGAGCTGGGCACTCAACACCGTCAACGGGTTTTCACCCCAGCCCGCTACCGTGTAGCCATCGTTGAACCAATGGTGCGTATAATCCGCCGTCAACGAGGCCCCGTAGTCCTTGTAATTCCACGCCGTCGTCACATTCCCCTTCCAACGTGGGTCATAGTTGTAACCGGCATTATTGAAGAAACCCGCACCCAAACCAGAATCAGAACCGCGCTTAATAATCTGCGTCGCCATCGCGCTCACCGAGTAGGCGCCCGTGCGGGTATTGCGCACTTGATAACGGAAACCGTAATCCAGCCCGCGATAAATCTGGTAGGCCGCGGGATTATTTGAGGGTACCGTCTCCACTCGGAGGATCGGTCCCGGATTGCCGAGCGTCGTATCGCGCACAATCGCGTTGGGGAATTGCGCGAGGCCAGTCGTGGTCAACAGGTAGGTCGTCGAGGGCGAAACAATGAACTGATTCAGACGGATATCGAAGAAATCGACGTTCATTGAGAAGTTACGAAACTTCGGGAACTCGATCACGCCACCGAAGTACTTCACCTTGCCGGTTTCAGGCAACAAATTGGGATTTCCCCCGCTCACGTTGCGCAACTGCGTCGGCGGATCTTGCAAACGCAGAGGATCCTGCAACACGCCCGAAGTAAACGAGACCGTTTGGGAAGCGTAAAGCAAACCGAGCGGCGGGGCTTGGAACGACTCGGAATAAGAAGCGCGCAAGACCAGATTGATGTAACGCGTGTCGGGCAGTCGTAATTTCGCCCCGACCTTCGGCTTGGTGGTGTTCCCAAAATCGCTATAATACTCGTGCCGACCGGCGAGCTGAATCTCCGCCGAGCCCAACGCCGGCGACTTGAAAAGGGGCGCCGTCACCTCAATATATTGGGAACTCACGACCCGCTTGCCGGTGAGCGCGTTGCCGCCACCGGAACCGAGATAGGCCGCCGTATCTGGGTTAACCTGCAACTTTTCGTTACGTGCCTCTAACCCCGCCGCCATGTTCACGCCGCCTGCCGGCAGGTCGAACAGCTTGCCGGAGACGCTCGCGTCAAAAGCAAGCGAATCAGCCCGACTCGAAGACGGCGAAACCGTCGTGAGACCAGCAATCACCGCCGGATCGGAAGGTCCGAAGGGGTTAAACGCCGTCGACCGCGTCGTCCCATTCAGAGCGGCCTGCAGCGTCGCGGCACGAATCGCGTTGCGCGAGACCGAGGCTACGTTGCTGAAACCCGTGCTCACGCCGGTTTCCCAGTCCCACTTGTCGAGCACGGTGCCCTTGAAACCAAAGAGGAAATTGGCCGTGGTCGCTTCAGTATCGAACTTGCGCACCGGAATAAACGTCGCCCGCGTGCTCAAGGTGGTCAGCGCCAACCCAAAGGGGTTGTAGGGATTGTTTACCGGCAGGACCAGGCCCTCGGTTGAAAACGTGATCGGCACCGGCGTGAACGCGTAATACGTGGAGTTCTTTGAATACATCAACTCGCCGAACGCTTTCAAATTGCTCGAAAACTCATGCTCAAACGACGTGAAGTTACTCACGTAGTCGTACGCAGGGTAAATCTGAAAGGTTTCCGAAAAATTATACCGATTTTCGTTACCCACGAGAACGGCATTGGCATTAGCCGGATTCGCTGGTGCGGGGCCAAACTGCGCGAGCGTGGGACTGCCCGTGGGCTTACCGCCTTTGCTCACAAATGTCCAACTGGCCGCGGTCACGTTGGGGAACTCCAAGCCCAACGCGGTCGCCTGCGCCCGCGTCAACGTCAACGCCGCGGGAAATGCCGCCGTCGAATTTAAGTTGGAACCTTTGTTTAAGCCCAGATCACTGAAGTCCGTCGTCGCGACTCCGTAGTCGCGTAGAAAATTCGAGTTCGCGGTCTTCGCATCAAAGGCCGTCATGATCTTCGTCTTACCCGAACCGGCTCCCGCCACCACGCTGGCTTGGAGGACACCCGTATCTCCACCTGTGCCCTTGAGGGTGTTCCCGTAATAGAGGCCCGTCGAAAGACCACTAAAGTTTTTCTTCAATTTTACGTTGAAAACCCCCGTGATCGCATCCGAACCATAGATCGCCGAGGCACCGTCTTTGAGAAACTCCACACTCTCAATCGCCGCCGCCGGCAAACTGTTAAAATCAAAGACCTGCCGAGTACCCGAGTTCGGGCTAACCAGCGCGTAGGGCGTGGTCCGCCGGCCATTGACAAGGGTCAAAAAACGCTGAGCGCCGAGACCGCGGATATTGGTCGTGGATGCGCCTCTTTGAAAACTTGAGGTCTGAAAAATCGAGTTGGATGAACTCGAATTAAACGGCAGACTTTGCATGAAGTCGCCGATGTTCGCGTAACCTTTGGCTTCCATATCCTGCGACGAAAAAGTCTCGACCGGGGCCGGCGTTTCAAAGTCGAGCCGCTTGATCCGAGATCCCGTTACCTCGAATTTTTCCAACTTTTGCGGCTCAGCCGCGGCGGCTGGTGCCGCCGCCGGCGTCTGGGCGCACACGGCGCTGATGGCCAGCGCCACGGTCAGCGCGGCGCGAACCGTGCTTTGGGCAGATTTAAATCGAATTATTTTCATGGTTATAATGATTGCGCTGTTTGCTGAACTATCGGTGCTAAACGTAACAACATTGTGACGCTGATTTGCAATAAGCTTCAGACTCGGTTCAAGACTCTTTCTCCCATCCGTGATCCGGTTTAAGCCGCGCACTTGCCGTCTTGGGGCGATACCGCTGGACTTCCCCTCACCGCCACAACCATGACGAAACGTGCCGTTCCCGCCTCCTCCTTGCTCTCCGTCCTCACCCCCTTCCTCATCCTCGGCGCCCTCTCTCAGGCCGCGACCATCCCGCCCGCTCTCCCGCCGCCACCCGCCTCTCTCCCGGCGCCGACCGCCACCCTCCCGGCGCCGACCATCGAACAGCTGTTCGGCCTGCCCAACGTCCGCCAACCACGGCTCTCACCCGATGGCCGTAAGATCGCGTTTCTTTTTCCCCATGAGAAAAAGATGGCGCTCGGCGTCTTCGACCGTGCCACCAACGAGTCTCGCCTGATCCTCCGCGGCGAAGACGAGAGCATCTTCTCCTTCTTCTGGAAGGGTAACGAGCGCCTCGTCTTTCTCGCGGATGTCGCCGGCAATGAATCGTTCTTCATCGGCTCAACCGACCTCACCGGAAAGAAAATGCTGCGGCTCGCCGAATCGCAAAGGCTCGAGGATAACCTCACCGGCACGTTGGCCAACATCGTGGATGAACTTCCCTCCGATCCCACGCGGATCGTCGTCGCGGGCTACTTTACCGACAACGTCGATAACGCCCTTTTTCTCGGCGGCGCCGCCATCGTCGCCAAGCTGAACATCCTCAACCGCGCTCGCTCTCCGGCTCTTGAATTCAAGGAAAGCGACCGCACCGTTCGACTCATCGCCGACCACCGCGGCGCCCTGCGCCTCCGCGGCCATATTGTCGGCCGGGAGCTGATCTGGGAGCACCGGGCCGACGATGGCGCCACTTTCCGGGAGATCGCCCGCCACGCCTATCACGGTTACCAAGAGGACTGGCAACCCCTCGGCTTCGCCGAGGATAATGTCACCCTCTGGCTGATCTCCCGCCAGCAACACGATCGCGGCGCCCTGTACGCCTTCAACACCAAGACCGGCCAGCTCGGCGATCCCCTCTTTGCCCCCACCGAGGGCGAACTCGACGACGAACTCATCACCAGCCCGGGCAAAAAATCTTTACTCGGCATCGTCTATGAGACCGACCGTCGCCACATCCACTGGTTCGATGCCTCCCGCGCCGCGCTCCAGGCCAAGCTCGAAAACACCTTCACCGGCGCCGAGGTGCGCATTACCAGCCAGTCCGACGATCAAACCGTAAAACTCATCTGGGTCGGGCACGACCGCGAACCCGGCACCTACTTCATCCTTGATGAAAAAACCGGCTCGCTGGCTCTTTTCAAGCGCTCCCGAAACCTTGATCCCGCCCAACTCCAACCGCGCCGCCCCATCAGCTACGTCGCCCGTGATGGCGTGACCATCCACGGCTACCTCACGCTACCCGCCGGGGCCGCCGGACGCCGCTCCCCGTTAATTATGCACCCTCACGGCGGACCGTTCGGCGTTCGCGACTCTTGGGGTTTCGATCACGACGCGCAATTCCTTGCTTCCCGCGGCTACGCCGTCCTCCAGCCCAACTTTCGCGGATCCGGCGGGTATGGCCGGAAATTTCTCAACCAAGGCCGGCAGCAATGGGGCCGCGCCATGCAGGATGACCTCACCGACGGCGTCAAATGGGCCATCGCTCAAGGTCTCGCCGATTCCAAGCGCGTCGCCATTTACGGCGCTAGCTACGGCGGCTACGCCACCCTCGCGGGGCTCACCCTCACGCCGGAGCTTTACCGCTGCGGCGTTAACTACGTCGGCGCCGCCGATCTAGAAATCACCTTCAAACAACGCGGCGAGGATGCCTACGTTCAACCCGGCGACTTTAGCTACCAAACTGAATGGGTCGGCGCCACCGCCGCTTATCGCGCCGCCACCTCCCCGCTCAACTTTGTTGACCGCATCCGCGTGCCCACCCTGCACGCCTATGGTGAAAAAGACCCGCGAGTAAAAATCGATCACTGGACGCGCCTCGAAGCCCAGTTGCAGAAACACGGTAAAACGTACGAGTCGGTCTCTCAGCGCAAACAAGGGCACGGCTTCCGCGACGAGAAAGCCTCGGTCGGCTTCTACGGACAACTGGAGACCTTCCTCCAGAATCACCTCGTCCCCGAGGGCAATGTCACCATCGGTCAGGAGCGCGTGATCGAGTCCCCGACCACCCCGACCACCCCGACCACCCCTCAACCGTAAGCCCGGCCCCAGCCGCAACGGATCGACCGACCACAGTCGCGGCGCCACCCGCACGGCGCCGCGCGATCCGCGTCCAGTGCGCGGCTACTGCACCCTTTTCACCGTAATCCACTCGCCCTGATAACTCAGCCGCCAGTAGCCGTTACCCGAAGGATAGATGGCCACTTCCGCCGCCGCCACCAGCGGCCATTCGGACGACTCGGTTCCCGTCTGCTTCCAGACTTGGCCGTTCTCCAGCGGGAAATAGGTCCCGCCGCTCCAGCCATGAAACGGTCCCGCGATCTTCGCAGTAAAACGCCCCGCGGGCGCCTCCGTCGTTTTCTTCTTAAACACTTCGCGCGCGCCCGCCACACCGCTGGGCGCCGCCGGCTTCTGCCTAGGGGTGGCTCGCGCCGCCGCCGCTTCCGCGGCGATCTCCTGCTCCGCCACTTGGACTTTTTTTTCTGCGGTCTCAACCCGCTCAGCGGTTTTTTGAGTCATCGCCTGGAGCGCCCGCTCAACCGCCATCCCGGTTTCTCCTCGCTGAAATGCGGCCACCGCCCGATCCAAATCCGCCCATTGCTCCGTTGAAAGCTGCGCGAGCCCCAGGCGCTGCTTGGCTTCCGTCGTGACGCTTTGCGAAAATCGCTGCGCGGCGACCTCCGCCGCGCCCACGACCGCCCGCCCCGGCCCACTCACCAGCCCAACCCACGATGCCAAGAAGCGAAAAAATAATTTCATAATGAAAACTGTCATGACTCTCAAAAGCGAAACGCCACCATGGCGCGAACTCGGGCCCTCGCAAATCCCAAAGCGGCAAAGCCCGCGCCGCTGGGCGCCGCCCCCACGGTAAGTACTCACGCCGGGCTCGGGAATCGGCCCGCTCATCTTGCACACGTACTCATGACCCTTCTAAAAAAAACGCCCGGCGCAGTTAAGCGCCGGGCGTTGCGAGACTGCTTGATTTTAAAAAACCTTAGAACTTGCGCGTGACGGAGAGGTACACGAAACGACCTTCCGAGCTGTACAAGAAACCCGGATACCCTGTGGAATTACCGCCATTCCCAGCTGCGTAAGGCGGGTCGCGATCAAAGAGATTGCGCACGCCGATCGTCGCCTTCGTGTCCGCGAGGAAAGGCCCAAAACGATTCGAGAATTTGTACGCGACTTGCAGGTCGTAGATCCACGTCGGCGTCACGAAAAACTCATCACCGTTTAGATTTAAATCCCAGAATCCATCCGTGTAGGTCGTGCCGAAAACCGTGGTGAAGCTCTTGTAGGCCCACTCCATCTGGACCCGACCTTTCTTGCGAAGGTAACCGTTGTCAGAGCCGGTCCCTTCGGACGTGGCCTGATTAACGACCTCGGAGAATTCGCCGCCAGCGGCCGAGCTGATCCGGTAATGCGAATACATGCTCCAGATCGTCTGGAAATCGAAGCGCCCCAGCGTATCCGTACGTTTCACATAATTGGCGGTGTAATCAAAACCGGCAGCCTTCGTGACTCCGAGATTGAAGAAGACGGAATTGACCGTGCGGATATCCCCGTTGGAGAACAGCACGACGCTCTCGCCTGGCAACATACCGCCGGGGGCCGCCGCGCCTGAAGGCGACTTCCCGAAGAAACGATTGGCCGTATCCTGATAGCTGCTCGTCACCGTGCCCTTACGCTCGATTTCCCAGTAATCAACCCCGAGCGTAAGTCCCTTCAAAGCCTTCGCGGCGGGCGACCAAATCGTGCCGACATTCAAATACTTGGTATTTTCTGGCGCGAGGCGGCGATTGCCCGCCACCGTGACATCCTGCTCCGGCTCGTTCACCTTCGTGATCGGATGCTGCAATGGACTGAGGCCCGAGGTCGGCGTGGAGTACAACTCATAGAGCGAAGCCTGGCGATAGCCCTTCGACCAGCTCGTGCGAAAGGTCAGCGTCTGGTCGAGAGGCTGCCAGCGTAGGCCGACCTTCGGCACGGTCGTGCTTTGATTTTCCGTCATGAAACTCTCGTGGCGGACCGCAGCGCTCGCGCTCAGGTCGTGCGCACCGGGCAAGTTCCGCGCGAGCGGGATATTCAATTCCGTAAACGCACCCCAAGCCTTGCGATGACCCTGGGTCGTCGCCGTGGGCGAGCTGCCGATAAGATCGCCCGTGCCAGCGTAGGGATCAGGATACTGATTCAGCTCTTCGTGGCGGAAATCCGCCCCCACCGCAAAGCCCAGGCCGCCCGCCGGCAAATCCAAGAGGCTGCCCGTCGAAATGACCGCGTTGACGTTGTTCAATTTTGACTCGTTCAAATCCTTGGTATTGATCTTCGCCGCACCCACCACTTTGGCGTTGTTCGCATTGGCCACTTGGTAGTATCCAAACGGATTATACGGCTGCGTCGTGCCGAGATACTCCGAACTGCTGGGCTGGAAGAAGGGATCCGCCGCGTTCATCAGGCGGTTGAAACGGCTCGATGAAACGAGCGTGTTGCGCGAGGTATCGCGAATCGAGGAGTGCGTATATCCGGCGTCAAAATTCCACTTGCCCGCGATGTTCTCGCCCTTCACGCCCGCCGTGATGAGCATGGCGTCAGTCTGGTTGCGAAAGATACGATTGCCAAATTCCGCCAAACGCGCCCGCGTGCCCCCGGTGATGTCTTGGTTGAAAGGATTAAACGGATTGTAGGCGCCGGCCACCGCCGCCCGCGTCCGGCCATCGGGCCCCGCCAACGGGCTGGTCGTGCGAGCCGGAATCACCAGCTCGGTGCCAGAGCCTGAGAAATTACCCGTCGCGGAAGGCGCGAGCTGATTCTCGGTCACGGCATTTTGATAATTTACGTCGACGTAGCCGACAATATTGTCCGTGCCCAAGATCTTGCGATCGGCATAGGCAAACACCCCGCGATTATCACGGCGGGGATACGACATCGAATACTCATTAAAATTGAACGTTGACGGACGGCTCGTGCCAAAACGAAACCCGCTCGCGGGCGTGGCCCCCGTGTTGCTCGCCGCTGCCGGACTGGCCGCATAAATGCTCGCGCCCGTACCCGCGGGTAATGAAGCGGCCGGCACCCCGGCGGCAATCGCGACGGCCCGCGTAATGTTAAGATTCAACGGGCTCGCATTTGAACTCAAAAACGGCGGAATCTCCGAATACGAGCGGTCTTTGTTAAAAATCGCATTCCGCTTGTAGTAGTTAAAACCAACCAGCGCGCTCGCCTTGTCCGTCTGTGCACCCGTGATCACCGAGGCGACAAACTCCGACGAGTCCTTGTTGGTCGTGTTACCGTAGTTCAACATCATCTGCGTCCCATCCATGCCGCGCTTCATCTTGATGTTCACGACGCCAGCCACCGCGTCGGCCCCGTAAATGGCCGAAGCCCCATCCTTCAAAACCTCAATCGAATCGACGGCCGCGAGAGGGATCGAATTAAGGTCCACAAACGCCGTCGTGCCACCGTTGCCGACCGGATAGTTGGCGACCCGGCGACCGTTGATCAGCACCAACGTCGCCTCTGCACCCAAGCCGCGCAGCGAGATCGAGGAAGCCGCAGGGGTAAACCCCGTGGCATTATTGGAGATCGGCACCGAACCACCGTTGGAAACGGTGATCCGTTGCAGCAGCTCGGAGGTCATCGCCAAGCCAGACTCGTCGATCATCTTTTGATCAATCTTCACCACCGGCGAAATCCCGGCCGTAAACGCCGTTTCCGTCGTGGGAATGTAGGAGCCCGTGACGACAAATTTCTCTAACTTCTGGACAGGCTGAGACCCCGCCGAGGCCCCTTGGGCCCAGGCCTGCGGGCCAGTGAGAAAAGCGGTCGTCGCCCCCAGGAGGGAGAGAACTGCGGATAGTTTCCTAATATGGATTTTCATAGTTCAACTGTGTTGGTTAGCATTCTGCGATGGCCGAGGCTTTCCGCCCGGCTGACTCCGAAATTGATAAGCACCAGAAACCCGCCACCTCCCTTTTTCATTTATTCACCACCGTCGAGACGTTGCCATTGCCCTGAACCCTAGATGTTAATTTCTTCAGCAACCGCCTCGTATCTACGACTCCACTCTCCCTCATTACTGTGACCGAAATTATGTCGATCGGGCTGGATCCCACCCCTTCAAAACCCTTCGGCCGACGCCCAGAGCCCGAGAACAAATCAAAGAAATTCCGAAGAGCCGACAGAGAAACCATCTATGTTACATTATCAAGTATATTTGAACGTTTTCAAGAATAGGCTGATAAATGCTATTTTCCTAATTTTTGTCTAAAAATGAATGAACTCCGCGCCATCGTTGACGCCTTGCTCGCGCCCAACGCCCCACCCGCTGTCTTGGCCACCCTCGTGACCGTGGAAGGTTCTTCCTACCGTCGCCCTGGAGCACGCCTCTTGGTAACGCAAGAAGGCCGCCGCCTCGGCTCCATCAGCGGCGGTTGCCTCGAGGCGGATGTTATGGCCCGTGCCGTCCAAATCCGCACCACGGGTCAGCCCGCCACTGTCACTTATGACACCACCTCGGAAAATGACCTCATCTGGGGCGTCGGGCTAGGTTGTCACGGCATCGTCAGGGTCCTGCTCGAAAGCGTCCCCCCCCGGCCCGCGTGGGCCACCGCCCTCGCTCAGAGCTTCGCGCGCCGACGTCCTACCGCCTTGGCCGTGCGCTACGGCACCGCGGATCCCGACGATTGGGGAACCCAACTCGCCTCGCCCGGCGACTGCGCCGACCCGGAACATCTCTTCCTCGATCTCATTCCCCCCCCTGTCGCCTTAACGATTTTCGGCGCCGGTGATGACGCCCAGCCCCTCGCTCGCCTCGCTTCAGAACTGGGCTGGCAAGTGACCGTCGCCGATCCCCGACCCGAGTTTGCCACCATCGCTCGCTTTCCCGGCGTCCACACCTGCGTCGTGGCTCCAGCCGAAGACTTGGTCCGGCAGGTCGCGCCCGGGTCTGATACACTCACCGTCGTCATGACGCACCACTACGTCCACGACGTCCCCCTCCTCCGCGATCTGCTCAACCGCCCGCTTGCTTACCTCGGGCTCCTCGGACCAAGAAAACGTGCGGAGAAAATCCTAGCCGACCTCGCGCGAGGCGGGACGGTCATCTCCGATCAAAAACGCGCCCAGTTGCACGCCCCCGTCGGCTTGGATCTTGGTGCCGACGCTCCCTCCGAGGTCGCGCTGGCCATCATCGCAGAAATGCTGGCGACCCTCCGCCGCCGCGATGCCCGCCCCCTCCGCGAACGCACCCAGCCCATTCATGAATAAACTCCCCCCCGCGGCAGAGCCGGCGCCCCCAGAATCTCTCGGTGCAGCGAACGCTCAGGTCACACCCCCACTGCGCTTCGGCGTAGTCATCCTCGCCGCCGGCGCTTCGACCCGCATGGGGCAACCGAAGCAACTGCTCGAGCTCGGCGGAGCTAGCCTGCTCGGGCGCACCGTGGCCGCGGCCCTCGCCTCCCCCGCTTGGCCCGTCGTGGTCGTCCTTGGCGCCCACGCTGAAAAAATCCGTCCCACCCTCGCGCTCTTACCCGTGATCATCACGGAGAACCCCGCTTGGAGCGAAGGGCTGGCCTCCTCCATTCGCGCGGGCGTTGCCACTCTGGAGCAGTTTTCCCGCGACCTCGGGGCCGCCATCATCACACTCTGTGACCAACCCGCATTTTCCACCGAAACCCTCGCCCAACTCGTCGCCGCGCAACGGGACACCGGCCGCAGTATCGCCGCCACGCGCTATGCCCATCGGCACGGGGCTCCCGCTCTTTTTCTCCGCTCCCATTTCCCGGCTCTGACCCAACTCACCGGCGAGGTCGGAGCCAGAGAACTCCTCAACGGCGACCCCGCCACCATCGCCTCGGTCGACCTGCCCGCCCTCGCCCAAGATATCGATACGCCAGAAGACTACGCCGCCGCCTTAAAAAACTAGCCGAACGCGGAACCGAGTTTCAAAAAACCGAATGATCAAGCCGCCCCCGCCTAGCCCGGCCGGTCAACGGGGTTGACGAAAGGCGTCGACGCCCGCGTGGGGCCCGCACCATTCACCCACGCCCCTTCAGTGATAACTTAAGGGAGATCCCCCCACGAGCTCGCGGCTACCACTAAAAAATAGAGAAAACGCCCACCCCGATCACACGCCCCGACCCACCTCCAAGGCCCGAACCCACTTGGTTAAGGCAACTTCGCCTCGGCCACTTTTTTCGTTTGGGCTGCCCGGAAATTCTCCAGAGCCGTTTTAATTTCCGGATGACTCAGCGAAAGAATTGCCGCTGCAAACAAAGCGGCGTTAATCGCCCCGGGTTTGCCGATCGCCAGCGTGGCGACCGGAATCCCCGCCGGCATCTGCACCATCGAGAGCAGCGAATCCATACCCTTCAGCGACGCGCTCTCCATCGGCACTCCTAGCACCGGCAAGGGCGTGACGGCCGCCGCGACGCCAGCGAGATGGGCCGCTCCGCCAGCCGCCGCGATGATCACCTTGAGGCCCCGACCCTCAGCGCCACTGCACCACTCAATCGCCAGGTGCGGCGTCCGATGCGCGCTCAAGGCTCGACGCTCCGAAGCGATGCCGAGCTGGTCCAAGGTTTGCGCGCAGTGCTGCATGGTTTCCCAATCCGAGGTACTCCCCATGATAATTCCAACCAGTGGTGACGACATAGATGCCTTTCTATCGACGATTACTTTTCCGCTGTCAGCCCAGAAATCGCTCCAAGCAGAAAAAATTGATCGGCCCAAGCACCGCCGAAAAGCGAGACGCCGGAGCGAAACAAAAAATCCTCGTAAAGTCCTACCAACCTCTGCCCAAGCACCGAGACCGAGGGTACGAGGTCTGACTGACGAGGTCCTGGACGAGGTTCTGGGCAGGGCTTGCAATTGCCGGCGCGCCGCCCAAGGTCCCGTTCTGTTCTTTGATTGGTTCGCACGTCTCAACCAAAAATCACCAGTCAAAATTCAATATTTTCCTGGGGGTGTTCTGGATTCTACCCTTAGTTGGAGTGCGCCGCTGCCTGTCGAGAGTTGTGGGTCTCTCGTTAACTCCCCTGCAAAACAAATAAACGGCAAAACTGAAGAAATGCCCCTGGCTGCCTAATTAGGCCGCCTCGTTTGTCCGGCGACACCTGCTAGCCGGAACGAACGTCGACAGCAGGCATAGCGCGCGGAGCGGTCCGCGGACTGCGCGCCGTATCTTCTCTCCGGGGACTGGCGGGTGCCTCAGCGCGCGTGACGGCGTGGCACCAGCGAGATCAAAGTCACACTATACATGGTAGACGCGGTGCGCGAAGGCTTGGGGCACGCGGGTTCAACTCCCGCCACCTCCACCAATCAAAGTCCCTGTATTACAAGGAGATAGCCAATCCTTGTGATACAGGGATATTTTATGTCTCGATTTTGTATTCGAAATAATGCCTATCTTGGGCATGGAGCAGCAACCCAAGGCACCAGATGACTTCAAACCTCGGCGCGGCGGTAAGGGCAAATTGCGGGTCTGGCAGTGGCTCACCGACCCGCGCATCACGGTCCGCGAGCGCCTCAATTCCTCCAATGGCGTGGGCTACCGTGTCACGCTACCGAAGAAACTCACCGGCGGTCCCGTGATCTTCCTCCAAAGCCGCGATTTCGAAGCCGCCAAAGAGATCGTTCGGAGCCGGGGCAAAGAATTTCGCGAGAGCCGGTCAACCGCCCTCGCCCTACCCGACGACAAGAAGCTCCAGGCCGCCTCGGCGGTGCGCACCCTCCAGGAGCACGGCCTCGCCCTCGGACTCGACGAGATCACCCGCCGCTATTGCGCGGCCGACGCCACGCTAAAAGCCCACGCCCTTGGCGTACCCGAAGCCGCCACACTCCTCGCAGCTGCGCTGACGCTCTCCAATCGCACGGGCAAAAACCTGCTCGACCTCGTAGCCGCCGCGGTCGAGCGCCTCTGCCCGGCCGGCGGGACCAAGACGCTCGCCGAACTCACCACCGAGATGATCGATATCAAACGCGCCTGGTTCGCTCGCGGCGACCTCCGCAAAGCCTCCTTCCACGACTTCGAGATCCGCGCCGGCAAGATCGGCAAGGACATCGGCTCCTTTCCCCTGCCCGACCTCACCAAGCAAATCGTCTACGACTGGCTCAACGGGCTGACCCTCGCGCCGCGCACCAAGAAGAATTACCGCATGGTGCTCTCCGAAGTCCTCTCCTACGCGAAGCAGAAGAGATACATCGGCACCAGCCCGCTCGAAGAATTCACTCGGTCCGATGTGAAAGAGCTCGAAGGCTCTGGCGGCGAAAGCCACCAACCCGCGATCCTCTCGCCGACCCAAGCAGAGAAGCTCCTCACCACCGCCTTCGCTCATCCCGAGTGGGATCTCGGAGCCGCCGTCGTCCTCGGACTCTTCGGCGGCATTCGCACCGAGGAAATCAAGCGCCTCACCTGGGACGCAGTCCGCTTGGACGAGGAGCACCCGTTCGTGGTCATCGGCGCGGAGATCGCCAAGAAGCGCCGGATTCGCAACGTCCCGCTGCCCAAATGCGCCGTCGCGTGGCTGCGCCGCTGGCCGCGCGGCGAGAAGGTCACGCGTTCAGAGCACATCAACGACTACCAAAAACGCTTCCTGAAACTCGCCGCCAAAGCCGAGATCAAGTGGGACGCCAATGCCATGCGCCACAGCTTCGGCTCGTATCACTACGCCAAGGACGGCAACAGTATCGAGACCGCCCGCATCCTCGGCCACAAATCCGACGACAGCGTCCTGTTCTCGCACTACCGCGCGCTGACCACCAAGGAGCAGGGCGTCGCCTACTTCGGGATTTTCCCAAAGCACACAGGTCGCGTCATCGCCTTCCCGCGTGGAGCGGCCGTCGGCGGGTAGTCGCCCTGGCATCCCCACTGCACTCCCAAGCGCGGCAATCCCCATGAGTAAAGCGAAGACCAAAGCGGTCACCCCACCAGCGCCAAAGCCAGCAACCCCACCGCCACCACCGGCCGGTTGGCAGCACACGCCGTGGACCTCGTTCGGAGCCCTCTACGCTCAGAACCCAGAATGGTTTAAGACCCTTGCCGACAAAACAGAACACCAAGATTTGTGGCTAGCTACCGCCAAAGATCCTTTGTCCGATGAGGGCAAGCGCATCACTTTCGTAATTTTCACGGCCCAGCTGCGCTACTGGAAATCACGCGCCGAAAAATTGGATACAGACGAGGGCCGAAAGCGCGAACGCGCTAACCTCGCAAAAGCTATCGCGAGAGCGATCAAAGAATCATCTCCGGTTGGGGACGTAACCGGTCACAAATTTCATTCTACACTGCGTTCATGGGGGATCACCACATTCACAACCCCAGAGGATGCCACCGACCTCCGGATTATCAGCTATGATTGGCAAGCAAAGGAGCACGACGGCAATCAGCTGCGTGATCTCTTTGGCTATTCTGAAAGCAGGTTCAGGACTCTGCTCGCTGTGTTGAAGAACCACCCGCAGGACCAGAAAGCCCCTCCGCTGCTCACCAAGCTTCGCCACAAGCAACTTCCGCGAATCGCCGGACCGGGGGCCATTCTCTTGCTGCATCGTTGGCTCCAAGCAACCGCGAGAGATCGACGCACCCGTGTGGCCAATGGCATTTGGCAATTTGGCAAACCGAGTCAGCAGAGGCTGTTCTTCACGCATCTGCACAATGTTCTCATTGAGGCCGGCGCGCGCTGCGAAAAAGAATAAGACAGGGTCCTACCCGGTCGGCTGCTAGAAGCGGTCATAGCGCTTATTCTCGGTGAATAGCGACTATCACCACAAAGTGTCACCGCTGCTCTTGGCAGGCAGGGAAATTCTGAAGTTGTGGGGGCACTGCGAGACGCAGGAGGGCACGGCACACCGCCGAGCCCCAACAACCCAACACCAAATCCGATGAAAGACCCAGTCCACATCGCAGCCGCCGCCCAGGCGACGCGCCCTTCCACTCGCGACACCGTCGCCACCTCCGGCCGCCCGCCGTCACCCCGCCACAAGCAGCGGCTCGCCGCCCTTGCCAAGCCGCTGACCCACGAACTCCGCGTTAACCCGCCAGCGCTGCTCACCGAGCGCGAGCTCGTGTGGGTAACTGGGCTATGCGCCCGGACAATCCGCAACTATGTCCGCGCCGGCATTATCCCCCGCGTAAAAATTGGCCGTCGGGTCATCTTCCGGTTTCCCCAAGTGTTAGCCGCGCTCGAGAAACTCGAAGGGAGAACAGCCGAATGAGCACCAAAACCAATATCAGCCTCGTTGAGCCCATATGGATCCGCGTCTATTTCCATCCCGAAGACAATTCAGTGACCCTGATTGACCTAGCTCCGTGCGATAGGGGAAAGCTAGCGTTCGAGTTCACTCTGCCCGCCGACTATCTCGTCCGAGTCATCGCGCCGGCTGTCGAAACGCATTCCCGCGCGATCAGCAACCCACGGGGTCGACGCACACTCGTGGAGCCGTTGTCCATCCGCCTAGATTTCCATCCCGAAGACAATTCAGTGACACTCATTGACCTGGCTTCGTGCGATGTGGGAAAGCCACCGATCTCGATCACCCTGCCCGCCGAATATCTGGTCAAGACCATCGCACCGGCGGTCGAAGGGCATCTCCGCACGATAGGTCGCCCAACGAGCAGTCCGAGAAATGGAGGAGCGGCGAGAACCCAACCGCGGATGAGCATTTCGCCATGGGGGGAGCTTTTGATACGCAGTGCAGAAGGTGATGTAATCCTTTTCAAGAGAACCCAGATCGATGACTTGGCTTGCGCCACTCGCAAATGTGTCTCGTTCGTCGATGGTCGCGCGGCTGTAAAGAAACGCATCGCGATGGGTTGCTGCCCAGAACACGCGTTGCCCCTGATTCCTTTCCCCGGGTTGTTCACCCGAACCGCAGGCCCCTTCGAAGGAGGCTCGGTTCTCGTGCTCAAATGCCCCCTCTCCAACTGCGGTGAAGGATCGTTCGCACTCTCCTCATCCGGACCGTTTGAACAAATGCCCATCCCCAGATCCGTCATCCCGACGGTCGAAAACCTCCTGAGAAACGGTCTGATCCAGAACCACGATGTTCTGCCGGCGAAGAATAACTGAGCCCCACCATGCTCACCGCCGACACCACCCGCACCATACGCGCTGGATCGCAGGGCACCGGGGAAATCAAAACCCCGCCGCACGTCCGCCTGCGGAAGGCGGCGCACGACACGATCCTCGCCTATCCGATGCCGCGTATGCGGACTCCCATGCTTGCGGTGTATGGCGCCCTCCTCCGCGCGGAGAATGATTTGCGCGCCGCCCACGGCGAGGACTTCACGGTTACCATCGCGGAGATTGCGCGCCTTGCGGGAATGTCGGAGCGTTCCGTGCCTCGCTTCCTGCCGTCACTCGTTAAAGCGGGATTGCTCGCAATCCCGGTCTCGGGCCGCAATGCCCGCACCGAAAACACTTACCGACTGCTAGCTCCCGATGGTCCGCCGTGCCGCGCCCTTGCGTGCGCGCCAGCATCGCTCGCCGAGGTCGAAGCTTACCTCGTAAGTAAAGGATTGAACGTCCCCGCCGAAACTTCCCGCGAATTTTTCGCCTACAATGAAGAGCGCCAATGGATCATACCTGACGCCACGGGCAAACGGTTCAACCCTTGCCGCGATTGGCGCAAGCTGCTCGTGGGTTGGGTCGAGACCCACCGCACTTCGCCACCGGCGCAGACCCCACCGCCCGACCCCGCCGCACCTGCGGCTGCGACCCCACCTCGCCGCGGCACCGCGCGCAAGCCTCAGCAAAGCATCTTGATCACCGCGATGGGCGAACCGCTCGGTGGTCGAGCGGAAGTGCTCTGCAATATCATGCGTCGTGATTCTCTCGACCCGTGGCGCCACCACGAGTTTGAGGCTCTTAAATCTTCGGGCATCGCGGACAGCTCGGAGTCACAGTTCACCGAAGACACCGAAGCCCTCGCGTGGTATTATCAACGTTTTGATGACGGACTCGTCCGCGTCGACAACCAGCCGGTGGACTACCGTCGCCAGTCGATGGGGGCACTCCTTCTTCACTGGGGCGCTGACGTGGCCAAAGCGAAACGCGCGTTCGATACTTTCCGTTCAGAAGAAGCGCGGGATAGAGCCAAACAGTTGTGGTATGTGAACGACGCGGGCCAGACGGTGCGGTTCGAAATGGGCAGTTTTCCCGGCGGTGCCTTTCCCAAATTTGTTTTGGATCCGGCGCAATCCTGAGCTACCCCCGCTCACACCGCAGTCCCGGGCGCTGAGACGCAGTCGGATATAGACGCAGTCGGAGTGAGACTCTGCCAGCCGTGCAGTCTGACTATGCCAAGCGTGCACACCCACTCTGCCAACCGTGCATACTCCAGACGCTTTGACTCTGCCAGCCATGCATAGGGAGTAGTAATAACGAGGATTAGTAAGAACCAATTAAGAAGAATAAATGAATACCCCCATAGCCCCCAGAGGGGGCAATGAGAGGTGATGGTTTTTCTTTTCTCTAAGACATCACACTGCATCCAAGACTAACCTACAAAGCGCGGTTCAACCTTTGAGAACGATCATCACACCCTCAGCGATTCTCAGCCCGGTATGCTCTTCGATCCCTCGATCAAACCCCACCTCGCACCCCGCCCACCCCGCCGCACCCGAGCGGCACGCAGGCCAGTGTGGCCGTCGTGCCGTCGCTCACCCCTCGTCCGGACCGGCCAACACCCAGCGCGGCACCTTGCCCCCGCGAGGCGTCCGTGAAATCACCGTCTCCCGTTTCTCCGGGTAGCGCGCGGCCCTCGCCAGCTTCTTCGCCTTTTTGAGTTTCCGCTTCATCACCACACTCGTGCGCCGCCGCATCAGCCCCGTCAAACCAATCGGCGGCCTCTCGCGCCGCGCCCATCGGCCCACGCTCGCCCACAGCAACCAATCCCCGCAAATGCGACGCAATCGGCCTGCCCGGGGCATCAAAGAAGCGAGCGAGGGTCCGTCCGATTACACCTATGAACGCACCACGCTCTTTTGCCCAATCCCGCCGCGCGACCCAACCGGTATTTCCGCACGTCGGCTTTTTACCCGCACCGCGCGCCACCGTTGCCCACGGCCTTTTTGTTGAGGGTCTAACTTCATTGGCCTCCACAGCCGTTCCCGCGTGCCTCTCGATCCTCTGGCAGCGCGCTTCGCTTCTGACCACGCCCCGCCCTACAACCAGGACAGCGGCGCGCACCGCGGACGCCGCACCAGACGCAGCGGTCGCGTCAAGGTGCGCCGGGTGCTCTACATGGCCGCCCTCGTAGTGAGCCGATTAAACCCGACTCTAAAAACGTTCTACGATCGGCTCGTGGCTGCGGATAAGCCCAAGAAAGTCACCCTCGTGTCCGGCATGCGCGAACTTATCGTCCTCCTCAACCACCTCCTGAAAAATCCTCAATCTAAGCTCGCCTGAAAGACCGTTGCTGACCTCGTTCGATTTTCGTCTGAAGGACGCGAATGCTCGTTTCGGGAAAATGCCGCCGGTGGCGGGTTCGCCGAATGCCCACGGCCTCTGGCGCGCGGACGGCGAAACAGGTTTAAGCAAGGTGACACCAAATGTGGCTTAAAAGACCGGTGCTGACACCGTTCATCCTATCTCGATTACCCCAAACTCAAAGCCCGACGCGTTCGATTTCATTCCCTTGACGACGCGGGCGAGTATTTTGATCGCTGCGTGGCTGCTTTTGGCGTTGATCTTTCATCGTCTCAAGGGCCCGGCTTCGTTAACCGACGGTCTCCCAATCAGGACCCTTCCGCCCGCATTCATACTATGAAACTTTTTACCGTAACAAAGTGTCTTCTCCTGGCGATGTTTCTTCCGTTGGGCGCGTGGTCTCAAATTTTCGTAACTCGCATTGATCTCAATCGG
>CAMDOF010000133.1 GCA_945903465.1 Opitutus sp. GAS368 | reverse complement strand
GACGAACTGGTGTCAACGATGGCGCTCATGGCATTGGCCCGGCTTGGAGAAACGGAAGCGATGGTGGACATGGTAATTTAGGCATGCGCCCAAAAACGGTGCGCGGATGAAGGGGTCACTGCGTTGGAAACCGCCGATGCGAGGCTTGGAACGACGGCGTTGATCATAGCCGAGGCCGAGTTCGTGCTCACCGACTGAGGACGACGCACCAACGAGGCGGCCCCGACCCTGAGTAATTCCGCGTCAGCTTGCCGCGTATCAGAGTGCTTCTTCTGAGCAAATCCCTCGCCGCCCGAAAACGAAGACGCCGCCGAAGACTCTCCCGCGGACGCGTTTGCTGTAAAAATCGGCGCTCCGAGCTTCACACTACCCTCTCGCGCATTCCCGCCCGAGACCGCTTGCCACTCCTGAGCCAACGCCGCCCGCAATTCCGGCGAATTCGTGCAAAAAGTCGCGCGGACTTCATCAGCACGTAACTCCACACGGACGCTCAGCTCGTGACCGGCAATCGAAAAATCCAAATTTACAGAGTGGCGCTCCGCTCCCGCGAAACGTTCGACCGCCGACAGAATCGCTTCCACCGCACGGTGCGCCGCCTCCGCAGGGGCCGTCACCTCAGTCTCAACCTGAGAAAAGTCGTGATTGCGCCCACTCACCACCGCCGTCGGCCAGGTCGGTAACAAAGCAAGCACCGGACCGAAATCTGAGTGGGAATGAGCGCTGGCTGCCATGATTACCTCATTCTTAGCAACATCAATGCCAACTGGTTTATCCATTCCAGTAAATCCATCAATATCAACATTTAATAATGTTTTATTAAAATTTAAAATTTCATTTTTAGCTGAGATGGCGACGCTCTCAAGGCGCGCGGCATTTTTTGCCGAACGCGGCACCAACCGGCTTTCATCGAGGTTAACCGGCATCACGCTCTCGCCCGCCACCGAGTTTTGCGCTGGCACTCGGTCGACAAGTGAAGTCATCGATCCAACAAGGACCGGCGCGATCTCTCCTTCGTCCGCGGCTGGAGCTGGCACCGGCATGCGCTGGGAAATTTCACGATTAGAATCAATCGCCCCTATCGGTGCCATCTGCGCTGGAAATGGGCTTCGTCCGCTCGCCGCACCGGAAAAGCCAGCGAATCCGGAACCGTAAGCCGCCACGACCGTGCGTGCCGATCCGTCACTCCCCAACCGCAGTTGCGCAGGATTCCCAACCTCACTTTCTCCAAATGATAGAGAACGCGACATTGTCACCCGCTCGGGGGTGTCCATCGCTACGCCGTTTTCCATCAGCACCAGGGGAATTGCCGAAACAGGCGAACTCCCGCGGACCGCTCGGTTCGCCCCCAGGTTCACCCCCGGGTTCACGCCCACCACGGGCATCCCGCCCGGGTTCACCCCCGGGTTCACGCCCACCACGGGCATCCCGCCCAGCGCCTCGTCTGAACCCGGGCGCGAACTGGGCGCGGCGACGTCCGCCATCGGTCCGCGTCCCGCCGGCGCCCCTTCGAGCTTGAGCGCGGTTGCTGCGACTGGCGCGATCGCCGACGAAGGCGCGCGCCCCGTGCCCAGCGACAAAGGCTGGTCGACGCTGACCAATCGAGCACCGAGCATGGCGGGGTCGATCGCGGCAACCTCTGCCTTGCCCCGACCGGTAAACGGCGCCACCGTTTTCTCAGAGCGCCTCACCGCTCCTTTGCCTTGCACGGCCGCGCCGTTGGCTCGCTCCGTTGACCCTTCTTGAGACGTCACCACTCCTTGCCCCTCCGCCGAAAGTTCCACGCTCGGCGTCGCCGTCATCGAGCGAGCTAGCGGCTTGGCTTCACGTTGCGCGCCCGCACTCATAATTGCTGGTCGAGATTTTTCGGGCCCCGTCGTCGCCTGTTCACCTTGACCACGTCTTCCGCCACCTGAACTCACATTAGCGGCACCTGAGCTCACATTAGCGGCAACCGTGGTCATACCGCGGGCGCTCGGGCCGACGCCCCCGAATCGTTGGCTCACAGGGGCTGGCGAAACGTCGCTCTCGCACTCGCTTTCGACGACTACGGATGCCGAGGGCGGCAGCATCCGCTCACCAGAAAAATTCAAGTCGGAAACCTGCTCTGGGATCAAGGGAACTGGCCCGCTGACGGTTGCGACCAGGGGTTCGGACGGAGCCGCCACCAGCAACGCCGCCACCGTTTCGCGCTTCGGTAAAGAAGCGTCCTTACCCTCAAACCCTTGGGAGGGTAGCCCGGCCCCGTCATCATTGGCTGCTTCGATCGGCCGCCCGTCCAGCGACGGCTCGGTCCGCTCACCATCGATCGCTACGACCGCCTGGCTGAATTCCAGCGAGCCGCGAGGCCCTGCCCCACGCACTTGCGCCGAGCCGAGAGCAACCGCCCCCACCACCCACGGCGCGCCACCGATGTTGGCCAATGGCGCCGTGGCTCCGACCAGCCCATCCGGGCCGGGCGCAACCGAGACCGGAGACTTGGCCAAAGGGAGCAAAGACGAAAACGGCACGTCTCCGCAAACGCCCCCCCGCCCCGTTTCAGAAGAGTGAGCGAAAGCCGCCCCATCACTGCTTATCAGACGACTGGAAGCATTCGATACAGAAGGAAGCATAGAAAGCTGAAGTTCCCTAAAGATAAAATTTTCGTGAAGACACCTCTCGGCCCCAGGGCTGCGTAAACGATAACGTTAGGGGAGAGGTTTGGTGACCTTTAAGAGCCGAATTTTCTCGGAGAGGAGCGCGGCCCGCTTTGCCAGCGAAGCCCCGTCTGGGCCCGCGGTCTTGCTCATCTCTTCAAAGATCGCCGAGACGACCTCGGTCTTCATTAACGAAAGAATTTTTACCGCAAAGCCGTCCTCCAACTCGCGAATAATCGCGACCGAGGCGCGGGGCGTGAGGGGCGTGTACGTGTTCGCCAACGTTTTTAAGTTCTTCGCTTCGTCGGCGCTGATCTCAATGAGCTTGCCGCCAATTTCTTTACGCAGCGCGTCGACTTCAGTACGCACCTTGTTGAGCTCCTTCTCGTCGGCGGCAAGACGCGCGGCGCGTTGCTCCAGCAAGTCGGCCTGTTTGCGTAACCGACCGCGCTCCTCCTTCAATTCGTTCGAGAGATTATCGATCTCGATCGTCCAAAAATCCCAACCCCGCTCTTTTAGTTCCGGCGTCACCGGATTTTTCTGCGATGCGTCTGGCCGATTCATCATTGGTCCCAACAGCCGCACCGCCATCGCCACGCCCACGGCGACGCTGAGCAAGATCCCGACCGCGGCGGCAACCGCTGGACTTTTAAATTTCTGCATCATGATTTGAAAAGCGTTTGCGGCCTCATCGCGCGCCGCGTGGCGACGTCGTCGAACTCGGCTTGTTCTTCGCGGCTCGTTTCTAGACGATGCTCAAGGCGGGCGTTTGCCTCGAGACGATTCAAAACTTCGACACTCCGATGGGCTTCGAGGTAGGCTGCCTGGCATTTCGCCATCGCCGCCTTGAAGGCGAACATCGCGCGCTCCGTCTCGATCTCAACCGCGCACTCCTGCCGATACGCCGCGAGCGCCTGAGCCTCTGCGGCGGGGTTGAACGTCACGCGGCGGCCGGCAAAAAGGGACGCCTCAAAGCGAGCCACCCGCGCCCGTGTCGTCGCGAGCGTCTCCTGCGATTTCACGAAGGCGTTGACCGACGCCGCGAAAGCCTCCTGAGCGAGTAACTCCCGATGAGCGCGCAAAACCGAGACCGGGTGCAGCGGAAAAGAAAAACGCTTCATTTGACGATTTTTTTGAGTTGGCCGAACGTTTGCGGGCGGTCGGAGTATTCCTGCACGGATTGCCGAAGAAATCCTTTCAGCGGCTCATGGAGAGCAATCGCGTGATCCAGCGCCGGATTGGTGCCCTTGGTATAGGCCCCAATCGAAATGAGGTCCTCGTTTTTCCGATAGAGTGCCAGTTGCTCGCGGGCGCGCCCTGCCAGCGCGACTTCATCGGCCGAGCACACATCGCGCGTCAATCGCGACACGCTCTCGAGGATGTCAATCGCTGGGTAATGATTAAAATGAGCCAGCGCTCGAGAAAGCACGATATGTCCATCGAGAATACCGCGGACCGCATCGGCAACGGGTTCATTCATATCGTCACCTTCCACCAGCACGGTATAAAGCGCGGTGATCGATCCGGTTTCACCGGCACCGGCCCGTTCGAGTAAACGTGGCAGCATTGCAAAAACCGAAGGGGTGTAGCCGCGGGTCGCCGGCGGCTCGCCTACGGCTAGGCCAATTTCTCGCTGTGCCATCGCATAACGAGTGACGGAATCCATCATCAGCAAAACGTTTTTACCCGCGTCACGCCACGCCTCGGCGATCGCGGTCGCCGTCGTCGCGGCGCGCAATCGCAACGGGGCCGCCGAGTCAGAAGTCGCGACCACCACGACCGCGCGCTTCATTCCTTCCGGCCCAAGATCTTTCTCAATAAACTCACGCACTTCGCGTCCGCGCTCACCGACCAGCGCGATCACCACCACATCCGCTTCGGAGGCTCGCGCAATCATGCCCATCAAGGTGGACTTGCCGACACCCGAACCCGCGAAAAGACCGAGACGTTGGCCGCGACCGAAGGGAATCAGCGCGTCAATCGCGCGAACTCCGGTGACAAAAGGCAACTTGATCCGCTGGCGCCGCAACGGGTGCGGTGGCAGCGCCGAGCGGGCGGCGGCCCGGTCGACCGGCAACAACCCCAAGCCGTCAAACGGCCGACCGAGCGCATCCAAGACACGCCCGAGCATCTCTGGCCCGACCTTAGGTAGAGCCGGTCGCTCACTCGCCGCCACTTCGCAACCGACGTGGAGTCCGGCGGCATCGCCCAGCGGCATCAACAAAACCCGGTGCTCACGAAACCCCACGACCTCCGCACGCACGCTGAAGTCGTCCCGCGAAGAGGTGATCAAGCACAATTCACCCAGCCCCACATTGGGGCCGTCCGACTCAATGATCAACCCAGCCACGCCCGTGACCGTACCCACGCGCTGCACGGAAGGCAGATGCCGCACCTGCGACCGGAGAACGTCAATAAGGGGAGCAACCGATGCATTCATGTTTTTTAATCAGGGCAAATACCGATCAACGCGTTTGCTGCCACCACTTGAGCGCAAAGAGGCGAACGGTCTAAACTGCCGTTCGGGAAGACGGGAAGGCACTGAAGGATCGCGGTCATCCGGGAGTCAGATTACGTTCCAAGGCGGCGAGCTTGGTCTTGAGCCGAGCGTCGGTCAGACCGAAACGGCTACGGACTTGGCAATCGCCTGGCTTTAAAGCGGAATCCCCGCGAATCCGCAGACCCGGGTAACGGTTGAGCCAATCCGGTTGTACCTTGGCCAGCAGATCAGCGTCACGGGTGCTGACCGCTAATTCGAGATTATCCCGCTCTGGGAACAGCTCAATTAACGCCTCCTCACACAGCCGTGAAACGACTTCTGCCGACGGCTCATAACCCGCCAGCAGTCGGCGGGCGATATCGAGGGCCAACGCCGGCAGCGCCTCACGGAGTTGAGCGAGCAATTCCGGCTCAATCGAGGCGAGACGCTTAAAAATACCCTCGCCGAGTTGCCCGATATCGGCGCGGAAATCGACCATCTGTTGGTCCGCCAGAGCGCGGGCCGAATCAATTCCACGGTTAAAAGCAGCCGAATCGCGCGCGAGAAGCTCGGTCTCGGAAAAGAAGGTTGCGGCCGATCCAGGAAGCACCGCGCCGGAGAGTTTTCGGTCGAAGGCAATTAATTTAACGTAGGCCACAGCGAAGGAAAAGATGGGTTAAGAACGGTGGGCACCGAGTGCTTTTTAGCTGACGAAACCACCCGCGCCCTCGGCGTCGAGTGAAACTTGCCCTTCCTCTTCGAGGCGCCGAACACATTGAATAATTGCATCCTGCGCCACCTCGACGTCTTTGACACGGACCGACCCGAGCATTTCGACTTCTTCCTTGAGCGACTCCGCCGCCCGCTTGGAAATCGAACCGTAGATTTTAACCCGCAAGGGCTCGCTCGCGGATTTCATCGATAGGGCCAGGTTAGCCGAGTCCACCTCGCGCAACACGCGCTGGAGTTCGGCCGGTTGCAGACGAATAATATCCTCGAAGCTGAACAGGCGTTTACGAATCGCGGCGCCCAATACGGCGTTCCGCGCCTCGAGTTTTGCCAAAAGCATCTTACTCGACTCCTTATCCAATTTCTTCAGCAGGTCCGCCACCGAGCGCACCCCGCCGCTCCGGTGCATCGAGACCCGAGCCCGCGCATGACAATGCTTGCCGAGCGATTTTACAATTTTCCCCACTAATTCCAGCGAGGTGCTCTCGAGTGAACCCAATCTTTCCGCCACTTCTTCCCGAACATCCGGACTGAGTAGCGCAAACACTTCCGCCGATTTAGCGCCGTCGAGATAAGATAGCAGAAAGCAAATCGTCTGCGGCTGCTCGTCTTTAATGAGGCTGAAGATCTGACGACCTTCCATTTCGGCAATTTCACTGATCACGTCCACAGAAGTCGGCAACGGGCCGACCCGTTCGATAATGGCAGATGCTTTGTAGTCTCCCTTGGCGATTTCCAGCGTGCGCTGAGCGTAGCCGATTCCGCCAATCGCGGAACCAGCACTTTGCGCGACCAAGGCCGAGAACTCTTCCAGAGCGAGCTTTTGCATCGCGCTCGAAATGATCGTGTAGGTCGCCATCTCACGGCAAAGCCCCTCGATCTCGGTATCGTCGAACTGCCGCAGGACTTCAGCCGCTGATTCAGGACCGATCACGATCAGAAAGACCGCGAGTTTCTGCTGACGGCTGAGCTTGGTGTAGTCGGTATCCGTGGTCATGCGCGCGGGCTCAGTTCTTGCTCCCAGCAACCGCCGCACCGGAAGAAACCCAATCGCGGAGCGCCACGCCAACATTGGTGGGCTTCGCACGAATTAACTCATTGAGCAGTTCGGGCGTAATTGCATTTGAATTCGGGAGCGATCGCGCAGCGGCATCAGGGCTCAGAGAAAGGACTTCCACCGGGACGGCTTCAGGTTTCTGACGTGAAAGCATCCGCAGGAAAACGAGTAAAATCAGAGCGCCTCCGCCGAGCGCCGCCCAACGACTCGCGACCTCGAGCCAACTCTGCAGACGCGTTTCGCCGGTGGTGGCCTCGAATTTATCGGGCAACGACACCATGCTCTGGAAGGGTTGCTCCTGCAACGAGACCAAGGATTCCGGCGTCTGGCCAGGAGCGGGTTTGAGTCCGAGAGCATTAATGACAATCTGTCGCAGTGCATCGATTTCTTGCTGGGTACGTTTCTGGACTTGCGGCGCCGGCAGGGGCGTACCCTTGGGGGCATCCGCCGGCAAAGGCACCGCGATCAGACGGGGAGCGACAAAAACCGCGGCGGTCACGCTCTTGACCGTGCCTGGGCTGCGGGTCACGTTGGTTACGACTCGGTTGATTTCGTAGGCGATCGTCCGATTTTTGCGATTCTGTTCAGAAGTTGAAATCGGACGAGCCGTGTCCCCCGTAACGGCACCCTTGTCGGGAACATTGGCACTCACCCCCGTCGCGCCACCACCGGCCTTGGCCTCGGTCGTATTCGTGACGTCATCAGTCTGCGTCTGAGAGCGAACGACTTGCCCGTCCGGATCGTATTTCTCAGAAACGAGGGTGGTCGCCTCACTCTCAATTTCTGCGGAGACGCGGACGACCGCATTCCCTGGGCCGATGACGGCCGAGAGCATCGATTCGACCTTGCGCGAAAGATAGTCCTCGACCTGCTGGCGATACCGCATCTGCGAAGAAGCGGAGCCAAGCGTCGGATCTTGTTTTAGCTCTTCTGAGAGCGTGCGCCCCCGGTTATCGATGACCGCCACTTGATCAGGTGAGAGCCCTTGCACGGCGTTAGCGACCAAGTGCCGGATGGCGTTTACTTGCTCAGTATCGAGACGGCCCCCACCGACATCAACAAAGACCGACGCCGTTGATTTCACCCCTTGTTCGGTCAACAAGAGCCGGTTTTCCGGCTGAACGATCATCACTCGGGCGCCGCGCACGCCACTGAGCTGGGAAATCGTCCGAGCCAGTTCCCCTTGCACCGCGCGAAGGTAGTTGGTGCGTTGCACAAAGTCAGACAGCCCAAATTGTCCCTTGTCGAAAATCTCGAAGCCCACGCCATCGCCGCTGGGGATGCCCTTACCCGCAAGATCCATCCGCAGCTTGTAAACCTTATCTGAGGGCACCATCACGGTCGTGCCGCCAGCCGTCAATTGGTGAGGAATGTTTTGCGACTGAATGTAGCTGATGACGGCCGCGGCATCTTTCTCACCCATCTTGGCGTAGAGCAGCTGCATATCGGGGCGCTGCGACCAGACCATTACGCCGATCAGGCCCCCGAGGACCGCCAAGGCCGCGACCACCAAGGACACGCGCTGGTTAAGCCCGAGCTGTTTCCAAAGATCCAACAGTGATTGGGTGAAATTTTTCATGAGTCGGAGAAAGGTGGAGCGTGGAGAAGCTGGAGAAAAAAGTGCGGGAAAAGAGAAACTCGATTTAACGGTGGATTAAGGCGGTCAGCGGCTCAGGCCTGCATGCGCATCAATTCCTGGTAAGATTCAACCAGCTTATTACGCACCTCGACCATCATCGAAAAAGCGACGCCCGCCTCCTGCATCGCGATCACGCTTTGGTGGAGCTGATCGGTATCACCCATGAGCACCTTGCGCGTCATCGCTTGAGCGGCGCTCTGCTTGCTATCCACCGTGGCGACCAACCCGTCGAGCATCGTGCTAAAACCTTCCTTCGGTAAAGCACCCGCCCCACCAATCATACCAGTGCCGATCTTCGGCAGCGGCGCGTCGGCGCGAGAGATACCGGAGGATGCTAACGAATTAATGGAGCCAATGGGTGTCATCGTTAAAAATTATTTACCAATTTCTAGGGTCTTCATCGCCATCTGGCGCGCGTTCTTCACCAACGCGAGGTTCGCCTCATAGGCGCGAGAGGCCGTGATAAGGTCCACCATCTCGTACGAGAGCTCCACGTTCGGCATCGTCACCATCCCATCGCCCGTCGCGTCGGGATGCTGGGGATTGTAAACTTTCTGCCCCGGCGTGCGATCACCCGTGATATTGCCCACTTTGACACTCTGTAAAGCAGCCCCAGCCCCGCCATTATGACGCATCATTTGCGTCTCAAAAGAAACAATTTGACGCTGGTAGGGGCCTCCACTCGGAGTCCGCGTCGTGTGCGCGTTGGCAATATTTTGCGCCACTACGTCGAGACGGGTTTTCTGCGCGTTTAACGCACCTGCCGTGATATCAATGCCAGAGATAAGATTCATGCCGAGAGGAGTTCGGAGGGTTTAAAAATAATCGGCTTTTTAGCGCGGGCCTCTCGCTCAGACCGAACGACCGCTAATCGCCATCTTTAACTGCTTAAGATTACTCGAGACGATATCCGCCAAAAATTGGTGCTCAACGGCGTTGCGATCCATCGCGAGCAACTCGCGCTCAATTTCCACGGTATTGCCGTCTGGGCGAATACTCCGCGCCGTTTGATCCTCCGCCAAAACCGGCCGCAACGAATCAGCGGTCTGACCAAAATGACCCGCTTGCATCTGAGACCGCAGTTGCGCGGCAAAATCAGGCGCGATATCCAGCCGGCGAAACCCCGGCGTCTCCGAGTTCGCGACATTTGTCGCAATCGCGTCCTGACGCAGCGACGCCGCGTCAAGAAGCTTCCGAGCCAACTGGTAATTGTCGGTTTGGAATATGGGATCAATCATGTTGAACTGCTAAGCAATGCAGATGCCAGCGCCGGAATTGATATCTTAACTTGTTATTCAATATTATATTATAATTTCTATAAACACGCTAATTTCTCATTTAGCTGCAGCGATCCGCTGCGGTCACCGCCACCCGGAAAAAATTGCCGCCCCGGCCCGCCCCCCTTCCGTGAAAAACGCCCGCCGCCCCGACCCCGCGCCTGAACCGCTCGCGAAGTCCCGCTTGGCCCACGAATCGGCAGACTTGCTAAAATCTGGTGTAAAAATTAAAATCTTCCCTCAACTTTCACTGCAACCACCCGATATAGAAACTATGGCGCCCACCAATGTATCTGAACTTTTAAGGCTTAAAACGGAAGCGGGTGGCCCCATCGTTACTCACTTTAAAGCAACCCACGAGCGGCTGAACGCCCACTCCTTTTAAAGCGCCTAGACCCTTTCGGCCCCCTTCAACGCCAACCCACTAGGCAGCAAAAGCTCTTCGGCGCAACCCGCCTGCGATCAGCCCACCGCCGTCCATTCGCTCACCTGAAAGCCTTTTCTCCCGCGCTTCCCGCCACTGCTGGGTTCTCTCAGGTCCGCATGGAAGTCGTCCGAGCTTCCAACCAGGCCCGCTCAGACCGATTTCCCTCCCGTAATCGAAGCGAGCGCACCCTCGTTTCCATTCGGCGCTACCCGCTCAGCGGCGGCTTGGGCCGGTGCCATCCCTTGGGGACTGACGCAACCCCGTTGGCAACGCCGGGCAGTCACTCCATCCATCGGGTTACCCCCATTCCAGATTTTGTATGAGCGCCAACGTTCCCGGCTACCTCGCCCGTTTTCCTTCCTCTATGGTTCCTCAGGCGACGCCAACGCCAACCATACTGATCGTTGACGATGAACCCGTCGTCTTAACCGCTCTTAAGTTCACGCTTGAGCGCGAGGGCTTTCATGTCGTCGCCTGTAATAGCCCGACTAAGGCCCTCGATATCATGATCGATCGCGACTTCGCGGTCATCATCTCGGACCAGCGTATGCCCGAGATGCTCGGACTCGACTTTTTGGTCGAAAGCCGCCGCATCCGTCCCAACGCTTCCCGAATCCTTATCACAGCAGTCTTGGCGCTGCCGACCATCGTTGATGCAATTAACCGAGGAGAGATCTTCCGTTTCCTCGCGAAACCTTGGCTGCGAGAAGAACTTATCGCCACGGTCCGCAACGCCGTCCAGCGCCACGATCTCGTCACCCACAACGAACTTCTCCAAGCAGAAACCCAAAGCCTCAATAATCGGCTCCGTGAAGCCAATAACGCACTCGAGACCAAAGTGCGCGACCTCGAGCAGCAGCGCCAGGACCTCGACAACGCTAATCGCGGTCTCGCGGAAAACTACGAAAACTCGCTGGAGCTGTGCCGCCGGATCCTCACCACCTACGACCCCATTCTTGGTGGCCAAGCCAAGGCGCTCGTTGAGATTTCTGCCCAGATGGCCGCGACCGAATCATTTACCGAGGCACAGCGTCATGCCCTCCGTTCCGCGGCTTGGCTCTGCGACTTGGGGCTCATCGGCGTGCCCCTCGAGATGCTCCGCACTTTTCGAACGAAGCCCGACCAACTCACCGAGCGCGAGCGGCTACTGATGCAGAGCCATCCCGTTTACGGCCAAACACTCGCCGCGCTCGTCGATAACCGCGCCGAGGTGGGCGAAGTCATCCGCCATCACCACGAGCGTTTTGATGGGCGAGGTTATCCGGACGGTCTTGCCGGTGAGACGATTCCTTGGCCCGCCCGCTGCCTCGCCGTCGCGGTCGGCTACGTGGAGTCTCCGCTCAGCAAAGCGGGAAAAATCGAGGCCCTGCTGGCGCGCTCGGGGAGCTTTTATGATCCGGATGCGGTCCGGCTTTTCCTGAAAGTCAGCAACCTCGTGCAACTCCCGAAACAAGTGCGCGAAATTATGCTGAACGAACTGGAACCGGGCATGATCCTGGCCAACGGCATTTATAGCCCGCACGGATTGCTCCTCATCGGAGAGGGCCACTCGCTCAGCCCAAGCACCATCTCAAAAATCCGCAGCCATAATCAGGTCGCGCCCATCAGCCAAAGACTGCTCGTTTATTCTTGATCTCCCCGCGCACCTCCCCGCGCGCATCGCCGCTCCCTTGACACTATCATCTGGCGAGATCGCCGAGTAATCAGCCGCCACGATGTCGTCGAAAGGCGACCCCGAGTGGAACCGGCAGCATTGATTGATGATCCCTTTCCCGACATCCCGATCGCCGTTCTGGCGTTAGGGGTCGGACCTGCCCATTCCTACCCCGCAGGCTTGGCCGTGGCTCAACCGCATCGATTATGCGATCGACTTAGCCAACCCCATCAAAAGCCAGCGGTTTGAAAATCACCCGTGACCGACCATCGCAAGCGACGTGTCTTCGGAAATAAAAACATCTTTTTTGAAGTTCGCAGAAGATTCATCCCTACGAATACAACCCTGTGCCAACCGCCCATTTTTGGCGGTTTGCTTCTGCCACTGCCAGATTTGGCTTAGCCTCGGACCAACCGCCAAAAAACTCAAGGCGCCCCAAGGACAATTCCCCCAACGACAATGAGAACTCCCCACCACGACAATGAGAATGCCCCGCCTCAAAGGTGGGTTTTTTTGAACGGCCGTTGGTCGGCGGTACCGGTAAGCTTGGACCTTTTCTCAGGTCCCATGATTACCGAATAACCATACCGATGACTCATGAACGAAGATCAATCGGGCGGCGTGGTGGATCACGCTGCCATGAAAGCCGGCACGAACCGCAAGACGGCCCGCCGTTATCTGCGATCGGGCCAGCGCCCCGTTGAGCTGAGCCAGCCGCCCCCCCCCTCCCGCGGCCAGTTTTCTTTGCAAAATGTGGGGAATCGCCACGCCGTGCGCGCCACGACCAGGCGGCTTTACTTTCAATCGATTTTCGGGACGTCTACCCAGCGACGCTCGCTCCATGACTTCAGGCCGAGTTCCGCGAGTTGGACCCCCTTGGCTCCTTGCAGTAAATTCCAAGGAAACGGGTCGCCCTTGACCACGTGCTTCAGGAAAAGCTCCCACTGCACTTTGAAGGCATTATCGTAAGTCCCTTGGTCCGGCACGGTGGTCCAGCCATCGAAATATTTAATCGGACTATCCACGTCCGGATTCCACAAGCACCGCGGCGTCGCTGAAAGATGTTGCGCCGTACAGTTGCGCAGACCGGCCACCGCGGTGCCGTGCGTACCGTCCACTTGAAGGGTCAGGAGATCATCACGACGCACGCGGACATCCCAGGATGAGTTAAACTGGCAGATAATCCCGTTAACCGTTTCGAAAGTCGCATACGCCGCATCATCCGCCGTGCAACGATAGGGCTTTCCCGCCTCATCCCAACGCTGCGGGAGATGCGTGGCGCCGAGGCAAGTCAGCGACTTAACTTCGCCGAAAAGATTTTGAATTACATACTGCCAGTGGCACAGCATATCGACGATGATGCCGCCATCGTCCTCCTTACGATAATTCCAAGATGGGCGCTGCAGTTTTTCGTACTCACCGGTAAACACCCAGTAACCAAACTCGCCACGGACAGAGAGGATGCGTCCAAAAAATCCGGTATCGATGAGATATTTTAATTTCAGGAGGCCAGGCAGCCAAAGCTTGTCTTGAACAACCCCGTTTTTGAGACCGGCGGCCGAAACCTCGCGCGCCAAGGCCAGCGCTTCTTGCGAGGTGGTCGCGCTGGGTTTTTCGCAATAAATGTGTTTCTTTGCGGCAATCGCCTTGCGCACGCCGATTGGACGTTGCCCGGTCACGGTCGCATCAAAATAAATCTGATTGGCCGGATCCGCGAGCGCCAAGTCGAGGTTGGTCGAATACCGTGAAACGCCGGCTCGGGCCGCGAGCGCGGCGAGCTTCGACTCACTCCGCCCGATCAAGATCGGATTCGGCATGATTACTTCGGAGTCGCTCAGTTTAACGCCCCCCTGATCCATAATCGCCTTGATGGAACGAAGCAGATGCTGATTGGTGCCCATGCGGCCAGTGACGCCGTTCATGATGATGCCGATTTGGTGTGTGGTCATGGAGTTGGAAGTAAGCAGTCGCCTGACATTGGTAAGAGCATTCACTTTACGCTTAAGCGGAGGATTGCGTTAGCACAATCCCGACTTTTAATAGCATTAAACCGTCTTAATGCGCGCCTGGCAGCCTTTACTCGTTCAAAAAATTGAGATCCATGCTCTCGATTTTGTCCTGCGCAAGTTACAGTTGAATCGCCACCGAGATTCTGAAGTTGCGACCCACGCGCACGATCACGCGCAACTGATCCTCTATCTTTCGGGCGAAGGGATTCAATCCATCCAAGGTCGGCGACGACCGGCGCGGGCGGGCGATTTGTTCGTGATTCCCGCCAATACTCCCCACGGTTTTTCTGTCGTGGGGCGGAGTCGCCCGCTGTGCCTCGTTTTAGATTATATGCTGGAGCGGAGTGGACGCGTGCGCGCCGCGTACCGCCGGCTCGCGCCCGCCTCGCTGAGTGAGCTTCATGGGGCGCTCTCGCGGGTGCCGCGGAAAGGTCGGCTGGTTTTAGCCGATTACCCGGCGATTCTCGCCGTGGTCGCTCGACTCCTCACCCCGACCCGAGCCAAAGCGCCCAACGCCCCCACCCTTTTTGAAACCGTGCGCCGGCAGCTCGGCGCCGAACGGTCCATGGCTAAAATTTCCCGAGCGCTCGGTTACCATCCTGATCATCTGACACGGAAGCTCAAAAACGAATCAGGGCTCGGGCTCCGCGCGCTGCGCGATCGTCTCCGGCTCGCGCAAAGCCAAAGCGGTCTTCGCCAGTTTTCTACGGTCGCCGAAGCGGCGAGTGCGGCCGGCTTCGAGGATCCGAATTATTTTGCCCGCTGGTTCCGGCAGCAGACGGGCCTGACCCCGCGGGCGTGGCGATTGAGTTAATCCTCGCGCCGTTGGCAAGTCGGCAGCGCCGCGGCGGGTCGCGGGACCGACGCCCTCGCCCCAACGGCGCGCCCCGCGATTGGGCGAGGCGCTAGCCCTCAGCCGACCACTTGAAAACAAAAGCCGTCAACGGCGGCAAGGTGACTAACAACGACTGGCTAAATCCATCGCGCGAGATCTCCTCCGCCCGCCGCCCGCCGTGGTTACCCAAACCGTTGCCCCCGTAAAATTCGCTATTGGTGTTAAGGATCTCTCGCCAGAAACCGCGGCGGGGAACCCCGAGACGATACTCGCGTCGAGCGCCTCCGAAGTGACAGACGACGGCAAACAATGTCTGCTCGGAAGTATCTTGGCGCAAGAACGCCAATAAATTGGCGTCGGCATCGTGACAGGAAAGCCAACGAAAACCCTGCTGGTTGAAGTCATTTTGGCCGAGGGCGGGTTCGCTGGTGTAGAGTCGGTTGAGATCGCGCACCAGTAGGCGGACGCCCTCGTGATCGGGATACTGGCAGAGGTGCCAATCAAGACTGGCGTCGTGCGCCCACTCCCGAGACTGGGCAAACTCACCTCCCATAAAGAGAAGTTTTTTTCCCGGCCACATCCACATGTAAGCAAAAAGCGCGCGGAGATTCGCCGCCTTTTCCGCAATGTGCCAGGCGCCCATCTTACAGAGGAGCGATGATTTTCCGTGCACCACTTCGTCATGCGAGAAGACCGAGACGAAGTTCTCCGCGTACTGGTAGAGCATGCTAAACGTGAGGTCACTCTGGTGGTAGCGACGCACGATCGGCTCCTTGGTGAAGTAGCGCAGAGTATCGTTCATCCAGCCCATGTTCCACTTGTAATCAAACCCCAACCCGCCGTCTTTGGTGGGACGGCTTATCCCAGGGAAGGAGGTGCTCTCCTCGGCGATCATGATCACGCCGGGATGATACTGGTGCACGAGATCGTTGACGCTGCGGAGGAAGCCAATCGCCTCCAAGTTTTCTCGGCCGCCAAGTTGGTTGGGCACCCATTCACCGGCCTTCCTTGAATAGTCCAAGTAGAGCATCGAGGCCACCGCATCAACCCTCAGACCGTCCAGATGATAGCGCTCAATCCAAGCGAGGGCGTTGGCGATCAAGAAACACCGGACCTCATTGCGCCCATAGTTAAAAATGAGCGTACCCCAATCCATGTGCGCCCCCTGGCGAGGGTCGGCATGCTCATAAAGATGCGTGCCATCGAATTCTGCCAAGGCAAAGCTGTCGCGCGGGAAATGGGCGGGCACCCAGTCGAGAATAACCCCCAGCCCTCGGCTATGGAGGTAGTCCACGAACCACGCAAAATCCGCGGGACTCCCAAATCGATGCGTGGGGGCGAAGAATCCAGTTACCTGATACCCCCAGGAGCCGTCGAACGGATGCTCCGCAAGAGGCATGACTTCAATATGAGTGAAGCCCATTTCCACAGCGTAGTCGGCCAGCTGCACGGCCAACTCGCGATACGTCAGCGGACGGTTCGCGTCTGCCGGCAAGCGTTTCCACGAACCGCAATGGACTTCGTAAACGGAGATCGGTCGGTCAAGTTGGCCCGCTCGGCTCTGGCGCTGCTCGATCCAGTCCCGATCGGTCCAGCGAATAGTCCGAGGATCGAAAACGACCGCTGCATTATTGGGCGGCCCTTCAAAGGACGTGCCGTACGGGTCCGTCTTCAATCGGACCGCGCCTTGCGCATCGCGCAGTTCGAATTTATAAAGCGCCCCCTCGCGCATCCCAGGTATAAAAAGCTCCCAGACACCGGATGCGCCGAGCGACCGCATCGGATGGAAACGACCATCCCACTCGTTGAAATTCCCCACGACGGACACGCGCGTCGCACCCGGGGCCCACACCGCGAAAGAGACGCCCTGCACCCCGCCTAAATCCCGCACCTGCGCTCCCAGTTTTTCGTAGATGCGGTGTTCGTTCCCCTCGTTAAACAAATAAAGATCCTGCTCGCTCAGTGTGGGTAAAAAACAATACGGATCAAAAAACTGGCGGATCTCGCCGTTACCGAAGCCCGCACGGAGCTGATACCGAAACCCTTCGCGCCGTTTTAAAATGACGACCTCAAAGAAGCCTTCCGCGGCGAGCGCATTCATGGGAAAGGACCTCGGCGGGCTCGCGCCGAGCTCGATCACCTCACAGGTCGTCGCTCCACGAAGCAACGCCCTGACCACCAAGCTCGGTTTTGACGGATGGGGCCGGGCATGCATCCCGAGCAGCGAGTGCGGACTAGCGTGTTTCGCCTCAAGGAGCGCGGTCAGGTCGAGTTTTGAAATGATCAAGCGGGAGAGTGTTCGCTCTGAAGGTGGGTGAGCGGGGGCCAGGCGTCTAGCCGCGAATCGCCGGGCAGGCGCGGCGCGGCGCCTCAGCGGTCACGACCGCAAAGCGCGGTCGCGGTCCGCCGATCCTTGCGCACTGACCCCCGCTCGCGGACCTTGCGCGCACCACCCGCAACGCGCCGCCCGCCCCCCGGCGCGCCCCCCGTGCCCGCCACGCTTTAAAATCAGCCCGCACCGGTCGGGCCACCCGCTGTCTTCGCGCCGCCCCCCGCATGCGCCACGCCCGATCGGCTGGTGACCCGTGGAATGACCCGCGCGCGAAGCTTGCCTGCCAACGCACGGTTGCGTTTGTTCGCCGCTTGATCCGGCGCATCACCATTTTCATTTCGCTCATGCTCGCCTCGGGAGGGCGCGCGCAGACTCCGGCCACGCCGAGCGGGTCCGCGATTGTCGCGGACCGGATTGTCCATAACGCCGCCACGGGCGAGACCCTCCTGCAGGGTCACGCCCAGATGACGGATGGCGCGCTCGTGATCAGCGCAGACGAGCTCAAGAGCAACCAGGCGACTGGGGTGGTGACCGCGGAAGGCACGGTCGTCCTCAATCGGGGGGAGCTTCGGCTGCTGGCTGATCGATTGACCTACGAACGATCGCGCGGTTTTTTCACGGCTGAGAATATCCGGCTGGGAAGTTATCCGTATTTTTTGGAAGGTATTTCAGTCGCGGGCACTCGCGAGGAAATGACCATCAAAGGCGCCCGGGCATCTTATGGCGAACCCGGACCTTGGCAGCCGACCTTATCGGCCGACCAGATCATTTATACACCCGGCAAGGCTCTCCGCGCACAATCGGCGGCGCTCGGTATCGGGTCAACCCTCCCCCTGCGCATCCCGCAGTTTAACCACGCGTTCGGCAGCCCGATTTCAGGCAAAGCCGCAATTGCGGGCGGTTTCCGATCGTCCCTCGGCGCGTTTGTCGATACCAGCCTGCAAACTCCGGTGCGGCCTTGGTTAAATCTTGGCGCCGATCTTGCTGTTTATACCCGACGCGGAGTGCTGTTGG
The DNA here is from genome assembly GCA_945903465.1 of Opitutus sp. GAS368. Classification (GTDB taxonomy): domain Bacteria; phylum Verrucomicrobiota; class Verrucomicrobiia; order Opitutales; family Opitutaceae; genus ER46. The sequence goes on along the minus strand of CAMDOF010000133.1, from coordinate 4,251 downwards.
GGCCTTCCGGGAGTTATCGCGGAGCAGAAAATGACGATCGGCTGCAGGGCCATTTCCGCAGCGGCTACATCAAAGACCACGGTGATAAGAGCACGGATATTCTCGGCCGAGCCATTCCTCAGGAGCGCGCGTTTGGCGAGTGGCACCATCACCAACGCGTCGGCGAGAATATCACGGTCGCTGCGCAGCTCAATTGGTGGCGCGACTCGGAAATTCTGCGCGACTTCCGCCCGCGGGCTTTCTTTCCCGTGCAAGCACCCGACAGCTTCATGGAAGCGGCCTATGCCGATAAAAATTATTCATTTTCGATTTTCAGCCGTTTTCAACCCAACTCATTTCAACGCGTTCAAGAACGCCTGCCGGAGCTGCGCTACGATCTCCTGCCCTCACCTTTGGGCCAAGGTTTTAACCACCGATTCACCGCCAGCGCGGTCATTCTCCGCGAGCGGCAGGTCAACGATCACGTTTTACCCGCGCCCACCTTCCCCCTCTTCGCCGCTTCGACGGCGCTCGCCGCCAACGCCCCTTCATGGGCCGCCACGGCGGCGGCGATGCGGTTGCAGCAAGCGGGTCCCGAGTACCGTTCATCGCGGTTGGATGGCTATTACGCCATCGACCGGCCATTCGCCTGGCATGATTGGCTGGCATTTACGCCGACCGCTGGCGCCCGCATCACTCACTACGGCGATCCACGTATTACGACGTTTCAAGATCACCGACCGACCGCTCCCCTCGACGCAACCTTAGCCTCCCCCGGAAATTACACCCGCGCCCTCGGCGAGTTCGGCTTCAACGCCGCGGTCCGCACCAGCGCGATCTTCGACTATAAAAATGCCTTTTGGCACATCGACGGTCTGCGCCATCTTTTTACCCCGCGACTCGACTACCGCTATATTCCGGAAGCCAACTCGGTCCCGCTCCTCTCACGAGTACCCCCGATCGACCGCCGAACCTTTTCCACCTATCTCCCCACGCTCGGCCTCGGCGATCCACGTAATATCGACGATCTCGGCAAGACGAACACCCTGCGCCTGGCCTTCGATAATACCATTCAAACCAGAGACCCCGTGGCTGGCTCGCGCGACCTTCTCGCTGTTAAAGTCGCCAATGATTTCCGCTTTTATCGCCAGCCGGCCGCCAAGGGCACCGAGCGCAAAGTTTCCGAGATCCACACCGAGCTCGCGTTTTCACCAGCAAGCTGGCTTTCCGCCGAGCTCTACCAAAGTTTCGCTCCGCAAACCTTCAAGCTAAGAGAACTCAACTCCGGGCTTCAGCTCCGCGATGGTGAGGTTTGGTCCGTCCGTTTCTCCAATAATTTCCTCAGCCAGGAGCTGCATGATTACCAACTGGACGCGCGGATGCGCCTCAACGAGCGTTATCAGGCGCTCACCCGATTGCACTACGACGTGCGCCAGCAGCGATTCAACGAACAGGCCTACGGGTTAACCCAAAACTTGGGCAATACGTGGCTCCTTTCCTATATTGTGAGCTTCTACGCCGGACCGCGGCGCGAGAGTCATTTCGGTCTCAATTTCCAAATCGCCGCCCGCGGCTTCTAACGCCGCCACTTACGCCCGCCGCCGCCACTTACACCCGCCCACCACTCCACGCTCCCTTTTCTTTTTATGTCTCTTTCCGGCAGCCAGCAAAAAATTTATCTCCGCCTCATCGCCGCCTTGCGCCCCAACTGGCACAGCGACGCGAATCTTCCCGCCGGTATCTCCGAACTCTTCGCGGCCAACCGCTCCTTCGGTTCGCGCGACCGACGCCTTTACCGCGAACTCATCTATACCACCTTGCGGTTTTTGCCGTGGATTGAACCGCTCCTCGATAGCGATCCGGCCCTCGCGGCGAAGTCGGTCGCTTGGCTCGCGGCCGATCTGCCCGCCACTCGCGCGTACCGACTCGCGACCATCGGCGATTGGCCGAACTGCCCAGCGACCGTCGCCGCCAAGGCCGCCCACCTCGGCATGAACGTGGAGAGCCTCCTGCCGGCTTGGTTGCCGCGCCACTGCCCAGAGGCCGCGCTGCCTCCAAATCTCGACGCGCTGCACGCGCGCGCCTCTCTCTGGCTCCGACTCCCACCCAGCGAGGCAGCGCGCGTCAGCTCCGAATTCACTGCGAACCAATGGCCGACTCGCCGCTCAGCGGTTCTGCCCGGGGCACTCGAAGTCCTCGCCGAAGCGGATGTCACCAAGTCGGAGTCTTGGGCGCAGGGTCTCATCGAGGTGCAGGACCTCGGCTCACAACTGATTCTTGAATCCGCCGCGATCGCCTCCGGGGAGCATTGGCTCGACGCCTGCGCCGGTGCGGGCGGCAAAACGCTCCAACTGGCCGCGCTCCTCGGCGCGAAAGGGCGCGTCGATGCCTTTGATATTCGGCCGGCAGCGCTCCGTGAACTTGAGATCCGCGCCACCCGCGCCCGCGCCACCACCATCACCATCCTCGGCCGCGCGCCCACCACGGCGACCTACGACGGTGTGCTGGTCGACGCGCCGTGCAGCGGCACGGGGACCTGGCGCCGCGCGCCGCATCTCAAATGGACGACGAGCGCGGGCCAAGTGACTCAGGCCGCCGAGAAACAACTCGCTCTCCTCACGCAATTCTCGGCACTCGTCCGCCCGGGCGGCCGGCTCCTTTACGCCACGTGCTCGCTCAGCCGGCTCGAAAACGAGGACGTGGTCGGAGCCTTCCTGGCAGACCACGCCGATTTCTCCAGTGAACCCGCCGCCCGGCCTTTTGGAGCCACCCCGCGCGCCACCGGCCTCGCGATCCTACCGGCCACGCATAACACGGACGGTTTTTTCGTCGCTGCACTCCGCCGGCGCTAAGCGCACTTTGCCACTCCGGGCGTCCGTAGATTTTGGCTCCCTCCGATTTTCCTTTGCCGCGCCCCGCCCGCCGACAAACATCTCAACCGTGGTTCCAGACGCCGACTATCGTATCAAGCTGCAGGTCTTTGAAGGCCCGCTCGATCTTCTTCTCTTCCTCATCCGGAAGAACGAACTCGATATTTACGACATTCCGATCGAGTCAGTGACCCGTCAGTATATCGACGCGTTGCACGCCATGCAGCGGCTGGATATCGACGTCGCCGGCGAGTTTTTTGTGATGGCGGCGACGCTCATGGAGATCAAGAGCCGGATGCTCTTGCCCAAGGGCCTCCACGCGATCGATCCCAACGCCGAAGACGAAGAGGTCGATCCACGCTGGGAACTCGTCCACCAGCTCCTCCAGTACAAAAAATTCAAAGATGCCGCGGTCAAACTGGCCGAGCTTGTGGAGACGCGGCAAAATCTCATGGCTCGCTACGTCTCATCCTTGACTAAGGAAGAGACCAGTCGCCCGCTAAAAAGCGTCGATCGCATTGAGCTCTGGAATACCTTCAATATCATTCTGCGCCGCCTCGCTGAAAAATTGGTCGTAGGTGAAATCCACGACGAATCCGTGACGGTCTCCGACCAGATGGAATGGCTGCTCCTGCGCATCCAGACTGAGCGCTCATTTATTTTTTCCCAACTCTTTCCCGAGGGCGTCACCTTGCGACGTCTCGTGGCCACGTTCCTCGCGATGCTTGAATTGACGCGCCTCAAGAAATTACGCATCCGCCAGACCGAAGCGTTTACCGACATCTTCATCGATGCCGTGGAAGAAGACGTCGCGACCGTGACGCCGGCGCTGCTTGATCGCAGCGCAATCGAAAACCCGCTTGAAACCTTACCGAACCTTAACACGGTGACTTCGTGAGCATTGATCCTAGCCAGCCCCCAAAAAAGAAACGCCAGCCGAAAATCGGCGGGATCATCGGCGTCGGTCTCGATAACGAGGATGGCCACAAGCGCCTTACCAGCGGCGATAAATTCGTCCTGATCGGCGGATCCGAAGATACGCATGACCGGATGACGGAGACCATGATCAAGACTTTTGAGGAATTGAAACGCCGCGACAAACCAATCGAAAAAGTCGATCCCCGCGAACTCGCCGAAATCATTGATAAGTCGCAACCGCGCTAATCGTGTGCCGCCCTCACTGCCACCCAGTCGGCTCACGTCCAGGCCCGCTCCTGACGATCACGTTTGGCCCGCTTGGGTCGTGGGCGTATGCGGTGTCGCGGCGTTCATCTCCGTCCTTTTTTGCACGCTCTTGATGCTCAACACCTAATTCCCATGTCCGAAAAAATCATTCAACTTACATCCGAATCTTTTAACCTCGCGATCGCGAATAACGCGACCCCGATCCTCGTGGATTTCT
>CAMDOF010000132.1 GCA_945903465.1 Opitutus sp. GAS368 | reverse complement strand
ATCACCGGTTCCCTGACGCCTTCCACCAGTAACACCGCGTGGTACGTCTTGCCGCCCTGGCGGCTGCGATTGCGCTTGATGAACATGCCCCGACGCTGGGGCCCGCGCCGCCGGGCGCAAGGCTATTTATCATGCTTTAGTGACAACATATAACCGCTAAGTTTTCACTCGTAATCATCTAATTTAATTATCCGAAAACGGGGAAGATCCGTCTGATAACACAACCAGACCCGCCACCCCACCAGCGCGCGGCCCGCTCAAAACCCCGCGTCAATCAGCGCACATGGGCGCAGGCCGGCCCCGCCTGAACAGCTAGGGGCTGGGCGCCGCTCGCCGCAGCCGCTCGACCGCGAGGATATCGCCTAAAAATATCGGACCGCCACTGGTGCCACCAACAGGATTGAATCCAAGGTAAACCTCTTCGGCTGGTACCGTGAAGAGCTCCGCCGCCTGCTCCCACACGCGCTCTCCATCCACATCCAGACGCAAGCGCCCCCGCGCCGCGGACGGGTTCGCCCGGGCGGCAACCGGCGGAAGCAACGAGCTCAGGCTGAGAGAGATTTCATGAGACCGCGTCGGATCGAGACGCACCGGGTCGCTCCGGAGCAGCGCCGAACCCCAATGATCGAGCGCAAAACGCACCGTGCCGGCGTCGCCATATTCAAGCATGACGAGATCCGCGCCGCCAGGGCGACCCATGACGAGCAGCGGGGTGAGCGTACCCGGACGCCCGGTCCCCAAATTTACCCTCAGTTTAAACGTATCTCCCAGCGCTCCCAGAGGATCGCGGCCATCGGCGCTCCGCTGAATCTGATGCATTTTCCCTGTAAAAAGCGGCGCACAGCCCGGCTCGCTAAAGGGATTGCGCCCAGCCGCGATCGCCCCGTCCCGCTCCGGCCAGTTAACTTCACGACGATAGACGATCACGTGATCGAGCCGAATTTCCAAGCCGCGCCGCGCACCTTCACCGATCGACCACCAGCGCGCGACAAGGTCGTGGACGCGCCCCAAGTCGACCCTCAGCGTACCGCCGGGGGCACTACGCTCACCTCGAAAAGATACCCCGAACGCGAGCCGTCCCGTGTCATCAATATAGTGAACGAAAAGCACGGCTCCGGACCCATCATCACCGATCGCCAACAATGGCTCCCGCGGCGTCGGCGCTTGTTCCGGAAAGCTCAGCCGTAAACGCATCCAGCCATCACCCGGTTCGCCGCGCGGCCCCGGATTTTTTGCAGCCGCCGACACCCGTCGCAAAGCACTCACCGACACCGCCGCGCCTTCCACCGCGCGTACTTCGCCACCGACCCGAGAAAATCGTCGTTGCTCCGCGAGCACCGTTTCCCCGTCAACCTCCAACCGCACCGTTCGCGTAATCCGCTCGATTTCGGAGTCCGCCTGGCCCGCAAAAAACGGGTGCTCCCTCGGCGGGAAAAGCGAACCAAGCGTCGCGCGCACCCGATATTCACGGGCGTACTCAAGAGGGAAGGGGCGACTCCAGAGTTCCGGGGTAGCCGATTGTGCAAAGCCCCATTGGGCCTGCCCGTCTTCGTTAATGTTCACGCGAACGTGATCGCTCGCCGACGGATCGCCGACCGCGATGATTTCGTGACGGCCCGGCAAATTTGGGCGGAATTGAACGCTGAATTCAGCCGCACCGTAACGAAGCCCCCGGGCGTAGGCCCAGCTGGCCGGCACCCGATTCAACGCACGCGCGACCTCCAGCGCGATCCTCGGATTACGTTCAACCAAAAGCCCGTCGAGTTGTAAGCTGTTCAGCAGGGCAAATCCGACCGAGGCAATTCCCGCCAGCCAAACGAGACCACGCGCACCGGCGCGGCCAACCACGAACCCACTCGCGGCCATCCACCGCTCCAAGGCGAGCCCACCTACCCCCGCGAGCAAGATTAGCGCGGGCGTGAAATCAATCTGGTAGCGCGCCAGCGAACCAAAGAAAAAAAGCAAGATCCCCGCCATCGTCAGGAAGAGCGTTAAGCCCGCCGCCAGCCATGCACCCAAGGCGACGCGTTCGGCTCGCTCGCGCCGCCAGAGAGCCAAGGGCAAGGCGAGCACCAGCCACGCAATCGGCAAGTTGGTCAATATTCCGTAAACATCGTCGTGCCCGCCAAAGCCGGTGGGCTTCACGGGGAGCGCCGCGGGCTGAATGAACGGGAAATAAGGGGACCACTGCGCCGCGGAAAAAAAATACCGCCACCCATTGAAGGCCACGTAGCGAGCTTGGAAATGAGCCATCTTCGACTCGTAATCGTGGCTCAATTGATAGGCCTGCCCAAACTGCAACGGATCATCAAACCGCGCATAGTTATGCCATGCCATCGCCGCCCCGACGATGGCCAAAGGGACGAAAGCACTCCAAGCCACGCCCGCTGAAAAACGACGCTCCACCCGCCACCAAAAAACGAGTGGCAGCGTCAACAGTGGCAAAGCCAAAAGATAGGTCGGGCGGGAAGCAATCGCGAGGCCCAACGCCAGTGCCGCGGCGAAAAACCAGCCAGCCCTCGCCCTCGTCGGCGTCAGTTCGCCCGCGCGCCGCACCGCGTGGACACTTCGCCACAATCCACCCAACGCAAGCATGGCAAAGCAATAGCCCGCACCGATCGGTAACTCCCACATCTCGGGTCGCCGCAATAAGACCGGCCCCAGGCTCGCAAAGCCGAGGACGGGGATAAAACCAAGCGCGACCGCGGCGCTCGTCTTTGGAAAATACCGCCGTCGCAGCGCCCACCAGAGGGCCACGCTCGCAAGAAATCCTCCGTAAACAAATAAAAGGGTCGCCACCGCGAGCGGCAGGTCTCCCCCCGTTAACAACCGGAACGGGAGCATCAAAATCACCATCGGCGCAGCCCCAAAATACACGTAATATTTCCCCTTGTAGAACGAGGCATCATGCAATCCCAACCCCGCTGGGCGCAGCTTCGGGTCGTAGGGGTTCGGCAGTCGCAAAAGCTCTGGCGGCACGGCGACCTTCATGTGCAACTGCCCATCGAGATAACCATCAATCAGGAGATTGTAGTAATCTTCCTGTTCTTTCCCCCATTTCCAACGATCCCGGCCCGAGCGCACGGTCCACGCGTAAAACGCGCCCACGGCCACGCAGAGCGCAATGAGAAGCGTACGTTCAAATCGGCGAATCATCCGTTTTTTCGGGAGCAAGCTTCTCGACTTAAAACCGATAAGCGAACTTCACCTGCTCGTGCGAATCCCTTCCTCATTCCGTACCTTGGAGCGGAGGTCAAGTTTCACCGGTCCCCAACCTGTTGCTTTGCACTGATTTCTTCCGAGGTCTCTTTTCGCCCATTTCTTTGCCGTTTTGACCCGGGGCACGCGAGGCGTTGGCGAGCCCGCCGCCTTCTTTGCGGACGGCGCGGCCCGCTCCGCGTTCTGGTCGGCCAATGCGCGCTAAGGCGAATCATTGAACGCGCGTCCGACCGAGGCATCGGCCGAACCGCCGACCCGAAAAACCATTAAAACGGACCCACCCCCAAAAAATACCCATCGCCAAAACCTCACTTGCGTCGCCGCGCGGGTTCGCATCGTTTTAAGCGTTCACGACCACGCTATGATTCCAGCCAACTTCGAGCCTCCCTCCTTTGCCGTTATCGGTTGTGGCCTCATCGGCCGAAAGCGCGTGCTGGCTCTCGGTCCGAATCCGCGTCTGCTCTACACCTGCGATCTCAACGCCGCGCGCGCCACCGATCTCGCCCGCCTCGCGCCCGGTTGCACACCCGTCACCGACTATCATGCCGCCTTGGCCGACCCGCGTGTCACCGCGGTTATTATTTCCACGGTCAACGCCTCCCTCGCCCCGATCGCACTGGCCGCCGTGCGCGCCGGTAAACACGTACTCGCCGAAAAACCTGGGGCCCTTAACGCCACCCAGCTTCACACGCTCCGCGCCGCGGCTCGCCAAGCCGACGTCCGTGTCCGGCTGGGCTATAACCACCGCTTCCACCCCGCTCTCCAAAAAGCCCGCGCCCTGCTCGACGCCGGTACGCTCGGCCCACTGATGTTTTTGCGCGCCCGCTACGGTCACGGAGGTCGCCGCGGGTATGATCGGGAGTGGCGCGCCGATCCTGCACTGTCTGGCGGCGGCGAACTGATTGACCAAGGCGTCCACCTCATCGATCTGGCCGGCTGGTTTCTCGGCGATTTCCCGACCGTCGATGGCCACGCCACCACTCTCTTCTGGGATATGCCGGTCGATGATAATGCTTTTCTTTCGTTGCGCACAGCCGCCGGCCAGACGGCTTGGTTGCACGTGAGTTGCACGGAGTGGAAGAACCTTTTCTCCCTCGAGCTTTACGGGCGCGATGCGAAAATTGCGATCGACGGACTGGGTGGCAGTTATGGCGTCGAACGACTGACGCTGTACCAAATGCTGCCTGCGATGGGCCCGCCGGATATCACCTCTTGGGAGTACCCACGCGGCGACGAGTCTTGGGCCTTGGAGACCCGTGCATTCGTCGACGATATCCAGCTTGGCCGCGAGCCCGCGCCCGGTCTGGCCGAAGGCATCCGCACCCTTGAGATCGTCGAGAGCATTTACCGCAAAAGCGGTTATGCGGTCAACGCCGCCACCCTCTAACTATTCACGCTCCCGCCCAACTCCCCCGATCCCCCGCCTCCGCGCGAGCCCGCCCATCGCTTCATTTCCCGCCTCGCCCTTTCGCCGCCTCTCGATCACCGCACCTGCATCCTCCGCTCCGCCATCGGCCGTCTATCCATCGCTAATTATGATTATCACCCGATCACCTTTGCGCGTCTCCCTTGGTGGCGGCGGCACCGACCTGCCCTCGTACTATCGCGAGTTCGGTGGCTTTCTTGTCGCCGCCGCGATCGACAAGTACGTTTATATTACGCAGCACCGCACGTTTCAGCCCGAAATCATTATTAAATACTCGAAACTCGAGCGCGTAAAGTCCGTCGAGGAAATCGAGCATCCGATTATCCGCGAAGCTCTGAAACTCACGGGAATGGTCGATCCCCATCTGGAACTGACATCCATGGCGGATATTCCCGGAGGTACCGGACTCGGCTCGAGTGGTAGTTTCACGACCGCCCTGCTCAAGGCTCTTCACGCTCACAAGAAAAACATTATCTCCCCCGCGGAGCTCGCGGAACAGGCGTGCGATATCGAACTCAATAAACTGGGCGAGCCCATCGGCAAACAAGATCAATACATCGCGGCAATCGGCGGCATTACCGCCTTCACTTTTCATCCTGACGGACGCGTCGAATATCGCCCGTGCAACATCTCCGAGGAGACGCATTTTAACCTCGAGGATAATCTGCTGCTTTTTTTCACGGGCTACAGTCGCAGCGCGTCCGCCATTTTGAAGGACCAAAACGACAAATCGAAGAGCCGCGATCAGGCGATGCTCGACAATCTCCATTATACGAAGGAACTCGGCTACCAATCACTCGCCGCGCTGGAGAGCGGTCAGCTCGAGGAGTTTGGTCGCTTAATGGACATCCACTGGCAGCGCAAGAAGGCCCGGAGCAGCGGCATGAGCAACGCCCCTATCAACGAGTGGTATGACTATGCGATGGCCCACGGTGCGCTCGGCGGGAAACTCATCGGTGCCGGCGGCGGCGGCTTTCTCATGTTCTACGCTGGCGATAAGCAAAAGCTCCGCCACGCTATGCGCGAAAAAGGTCTGCAAGAAGTGCGCTTCCGCTTCGACTTCGAGGGAGCCAAAGTGGTCGCTCAAAACTAAGCCCCGACACCCCGCGCACCTTTGAGAAAAATTGCGCGGCAGCCGAAGTGCCCAATCTCGGGGGCTGAGCAGTGCTTGGGCCCGGAGATTTGGCCCGCGCTTCACTCGCGCTAATTTTTAACGTCAATCGCTTCGCTTCGTCGCCCTCAGCATTCGCCCAGCACTTTCCAACAAGGTCGGCGGCCGCTCCGTTTTAAAAATATAATGGTTCCCTCCCACCGACCACTCGCACCACCACCCGTGTCATCCTTCGCTCCCCTCAGCTCGCCGGCCACCCCAACGCCGCCTACCGCCCTCCCCGTCGCTTTACTCGCCGGCGGCATGGCGACACGACTCCGCCCCATCACGGAGAAAATCCCCAAGCTGCTCGTCGAGGTGGCCGGAGAACCTTTTTTCTCGCACCAGCTTAGACTTCTGCGAGCCGCCGGCCTCACCCGGATTGTTCTCTGCGTCGGCTACCTTGGCGAACAAATCGCCGAGCTCTACGGCGATGGTTCGAAATGGGGCGTCCACCTCGATTACTCCTTCGACGGCCCCAAACTCCTCGGCACCGGTGGCGCGCTCATCCGCGCCCTACCCAAGTTGGGCGAGGCCTTTTACGTTCTCTACGGCGATAGCTATCTCCCCATCGACTATCACACCGTCGCGCAACACTTCCTCGCCTCGGGCCGCCAGGGCCTCATGACCGTCTACGAAAACCACGGGCGTTACGACACCAGCAACGTCGAATTTTCCCATGGAAAGATCATCTGCTACGATAAGAAAAATCGAACGCCCGCGATGCAGCACATCGACTATGGCCTCGGGATTTTTCGAGCCACCGCGTTCGCGGATTTACCACACGAGGCCGTCGTTGACCTGGCCGCCGTCCAAATGGCCTTAGTCGCCCGTCAAGAACTCGCCGGCTTCGAAATCAGTCAGCGTTTTTATGAAATCGGCTCCCACGAGGGACTCAACGAGCTCGACGCACTTTTGCGCGCCGCCCCACGCGACCACTGAGCGTGTCGTAGGCTTCACGCCAGCGGCTGGCCGCGCGGCACCGCCCCCCTCTCCTTTCACCGCGCCTTTCTGCTTTTATCCCGCGTTTCTGCTTCCAAAATCCAGCCGTTTCCCGATTTTTCCGTCATGTCCTATTCCACGCAGCACCTTCGCGAAACCTCCGAAATCATCGCCCAGCTCAACCCCGAGGATTGCGAGCAGTGCGTCCGCGAGCTCGTCGCCGTCCGGACGCGCGGTGGTCGACTCTTCATCCTTGGGGTCGGGGGCAGCGCCGCCAACGCTTCCCACGCCGTCAACGATTTCCGCAAAATCGGCGGTCTCGAATGCTACGCGCCGACCGATAACGTTTCCGAACTCACTGCGCGCACGAATGACGAAGGCTGGGCCTCCGTCTTTGTCGAATGGCTGCGCGGCTCTCGACTCAAAAAAGAAGATGCCCTGCTCATCTTGTCCGTCGGCGGCGGCAACTTAGAGAAAAACGTCTCTCCAAATCTCGTGACCGCCCTGCAATTTGCCCGCCAAATCGGCGCGCGGATTATCGGAATCGTCGGCAAAGATGGCGGGTTCACAGCTACGGTCGCTGATGCTTGCGTCATCGTACCGACCGTTAACCCCAACAACATCACGCCGCACAGCGAAGCTTTCCAGGCGGTCATCTGGCACCTGTTCGTCTCGCACCCTGATCTCAAGATGAACCAGACCAAATGGGAGTCTGTCGCGATCAAACCCCTCGCTTAAGCCGCCGCGGCGCCCAATCACGCTACGCTCCCCCGGCGCACTTTACTTCAAGACGCGTCCCCCGCCGCGACATCGGCCACCCTTCGCCCACCCCCCCACCGAAAGCGCGGTCGAGCCGCGCGCGTCAACCGCTCCCTCCAAAAACGGCGACCCGCTCCCTCCCAAGCGCCCGCCCTCAGCCGGCTATAGCGCCACCCGCCCTCGTTAGCTTTTCGCTCCCATTCCCCAATCAGCACCATCTCCTCAGGCCCGGCCCGCGGTTTTTCTCGACCGCGATGGGACCCTCAACCGCCAAATCATCCGCGACGGCAAACCCTTTCCGCCGCCGTCGCTCGCTGCGTTTCAACTCTTCCCCGATGCGCCCGCCGGCTGCGCACAGCTCGCGGCCGCGGGCTTTGTCCTTGTCGTCGCCACTAACCAACCCGATGTCGGTCGCGGCACGCAGACGCAGGCGGTGGTCGAGTCCATGCACGCCCGCCTCCACGCCCTCGTACCGGGGATCGCACACATCGAGGTTTGCTACGCCGCCGGCCTAGGTGAGCTGCCGGCGGACCCGCGGCGCAAGCCCGCCCCGGGAATGTTACTAGACGCGGCCCGTACACTCCGACTCGACCTCACGCGCTCGTGGATGATCGGGGACCGCTGGCGGGACATCGATTGCGGCCAACGGGCTGGCGTCCGCACCGTGTTCATCGATTTCGGCTACGCCGAGGAACTCCGCGCCGCCCCCGATTTTATCGTAAAATCATTCGCCGCCGCTGCCGCCACCGTCCTCGCGCACCGCGGAGACCCGCCCGAGTTTACAACGCAGCGGGCTCAGAATATCGACCGCTGAAGCCCACTTTAAGATTTCACTTCATCTCTAGTTCATCCACTCCTCTTGCCCATGCGTTCACTTAACGACCTGACGATTCAGCTCTACGCCGACGGCGCCGACAAAGCGGGTATCCTCGAACTTTATGCCAAATCTTACATCAAGGGGCTGACCACCAATCCGTCCCTGATGAAGAAGGCGGGGATCAAGGACTACGAGGCCTTCGCCAAAGACGTGCTCCAGACCGTGACAGCCAAGCCGATCTCGCTGGAGGTCTTCACCGACGATCTCGTCGACATGAAACGCCAAGCCCTGAAAATCAACAGCTGGGGTCAAAATGTTTACACGAAAATCCCCATCACCAACTCCAAGGGCGACTCCTGCCTGCCACTCATCCGCGAACTCGGCCAAGCCGGCGTGAAACTCAACGTCACCGCCCTCCTGACGCTCCAGCAGGTCGCTGGGGTCGCCGAGGCGCTCAACCCCGCCGTACCCTCGGTTGTCTCCGTCTTCGCAGGTCGAATCGCCGATACGGGGGTTGATCCAATGCCCTTGATGCAAGCTGCCGGCGCTCTCCTTTACGCTCAGCCCAAAGCCGAGCTCCTCTGGGCCAGCACGCGCGAGGTGCTCAACCTGTTTCAAGCCCAAGCCTGCGGCTGCGCCATCATTACCGTACCCCATGACATCCTCGCCAAAGCGGCGAAAATGTTTGGCCAAGATCTCACCGAGCTTTCTCTGGACACCGTGCGCATGTTCACGAAAGACGCGGCCGACGTTGGTTTTAAACTCTGATAAAATCCTGATTTACGTCTCGGGCAGACCCGCGCAGCGTCGCGGGTCTGCCTTTTTCATTGCCAACCTGAACGCATCCTCCGGCGACCTCCGCGACCATCGATTCCGCCACCTTCCACTTTTACTTCGTCAGACTTTCCGGCTTCATTCTTTTTCCGCGTGAACATTCTCTTCGTTAATTACGGCGACTTTACCACCAACAGCCTCAATCATATCGGCGGGTTCGCCAATACATTGAGCGCCGCTGGCCACGCCTGCGCGGTGGCGGTTCCGCGCAGTCCGGAAACCCTCCGGCATATACTGCACCCGCTGTTCATCGCCACGACCTACGCCGAGGCCCTCAGTCGGCCACACTTTTTCCCCGACGGCCGGGCCGCCGACCTCATCCACGCGTGGACCCCGCGCGAATGCGTGCGCCAATTCACCGTCGGCTACCAGCGCGCGATCATCAGCTCCGGGCACGGCGCACCCGCCCGTCTCATCATTCACCTCGAAGATAACGAACGCTTCCTCATCGAGAGCTTCACTGGACTGACATGGCCGCAGCTCCGCGCCACCAGCGTCACGGACCTCGAGCCTTTGCTCAACGAGAGCCTGCCGCACCCGCTGCGCAGCGAGACCTTTCTCCGCGTCGCCGATGGGGTCACCCATATTATTGAGCAACTCGCGGAGTTCGCCCCTCCGGGGCTGCCCACGCTTCTCCTGTTCCCCGGAGTCGATTTCGAACACTATCGTCCCCAAACCGCGGAGGTGGCCTTGCGCACCGAAATGGGCCTGCGCGACGAAGAAAAAGTCATTGTTTTCACCGGCAGCAACACATTCGCCAACGAGCCCGAGATGCGCGAGCTCTACCTCGCGGTCGCCCTCCTCAACCAACGCGGTATACCCACCCGTCTGGTCCGCACCGGCTTCAACTCACCCCGCTTCCTCGCCAGCATCGCCGAGGACGTCACCCGCCACGTCATCGACCTGGGCTTCATCGCCAAAAACAAACTACCGGCGCTCCTCGCCCTCGCCGACGCCCTCGTTCAACCCGGCCGGCCGGGGCCTTTCAACGACTACCGACTACCCTCCAAACTACCCGAGTTCCTCGCGAGCGGCAAGCCGGTCATTTTACCACCGACCAACCTCGCACGATTAATGACGGATGGCTGCGAGGCGATGTTCCTGCCGCCCTCTGGTGCGCCCACCGCGATCGCCGATACCCTCGCCGGCCTCTTCGCGGACCCGGCCAGAAGCGCCCGTCTGGGTGAACACGGTGCGGCCTTCGCCCGACAGCATTTTGATCTTGCGACCAACACGCGCGCTCTCGCCGATTTTTACGCGGCCATCCTCGCGCGGCCGGCTACCTCGCCGTGGCCCGTAGCCCAAGATCCCACCACGTCCGACGCCACCCTCTTCGCCGCCACCCTCGCCGCCCAACTCAATCAGGCCGCCGCGACCCTCGACGATCCCGCCGCTCACCAACTCGCCCACCAGACCGACCTACTCGCAGAGCTCACCCGCGCCCTCGAGCAAGCGATCGAAGCGGCCGCACGCCACCACCGCACCGCCCTCGCCGCTGCCGAAACCCGCCACCTTTCCGCCGTCGACGCCCTCCTCGCGCGGGAAAAACTCACCCTCCAACACGTCAAAAATATCGAGGACCTCCTCGCCGCCGCCCGCGCCCACGCCGCCGGCCTCGAAGAATCCCGCGGCATGACGCAGGTCTTCGCCGACAACCTCGGCCGCGAGCTCGCCCAGCATAAACGCCGCCGCGAACAGGCCGACATCCTGCTGCGGACTGGTCGACTCCAAGTCACCGCTTACGAAAACGCCCTGCTCGGCGCCGACGCCGAAATCGCGTCACTCAAAGACGATCTCGCCACGATCACCGCTGATCTTCGTATCGCTCATTCCGATACTAATTCCGCCCGCAGCGCCCACGCCGCCGACCGCGCTGCCAGCGAGCACCAAATCGCGACCGAACGCGCCCTCGCCGCCCAGCAACTCGCGCAGGCCAACGCGCTCACCCGCTCCCGCGATCAAAAAATCGCCACGATGCAGGCGTCCTTCTCGTGGCGCGCAACCGCTCCCTTCCGCGCTCTGCGCCGCGCGTTCTTTGATCGGCCAGCCGCGCCCACCCCCTCGATCGAGTTAATCGGTAATATTGATTACCCCCACGATTGGAGCAATATCGCCCCCACGCTTAACGTCCGCGGCTGGTCGCTCCACCGCGATCGCCGGCCACTTCGCGCCATTCGCGCCTCCCTCGATCGCCAAACCGTCTCCGCCGAGTTCGGCCTCGAACGCCTCGATGTTCTCGACCACTTCCGCGACTACCCGGGCGCGGAGCGCTGTGGCTGGATCGTCAAAGTCGAGGTCCCTCGCTTCGGCCACCACACCCTTCTCATCGAGACCCAGGACGAGGCAGGCACCTGGCATATCGCCGTCGCCCGCACCGTCAAACGCACCGCCGACGCCACGCCGCCCCCACCCAATACCTACGGCGCGTGGGTGGCCACCTACGACACCCTCACCCCCGATGAGGCCGATCGCATCCGCGCCAAGATCGCCGCGCTGCCCCAGCGCCCGTTAATTTCCGTGCTCATGCCGACGTACAATACGCCGGAAAAATGGCTGGTCGCGGCCATCGAGTCCGTCCGCCGCCAGCTGTACGAAAACTGGGAGCTCTGCATCGCTGACGACGCCTCCAAGGAACCCCACGTTCGAAAAATCCTCGAGCGCTACCTGAAAAAAGACCCGCGCATCAAGGTCGTCTTCCGAGAGTCCAACGGCCACATCTCCGCCGCTTCCAACTCCGCCCTCGCCCTCGCCCATGGCGACTTCATCGCCTTACTCGACCACGACGATGAAATCCGCCCCCACGCACTCGCCTGCGTCGCCCTCGAAATCGATGCCCACCCGCTCGCTGATCTGATTTATAGCGACGAGGATAAAATCGACGAAAACGGCCACCGCTACGACCACTATTTCAAGCCCGACTGGAATCCTGATCTCTTCAACGTCCAGAACTACGTCAGCCACCTCGGCGTCTACCGCACCCTGCTCATCCGCGAAGTGGGCGGCTTCCGCGTCGGCTATGAGGGGTCCCAAGATTGGGATCTCGCGATGCGGGTTATCGAGCGCAGCGCCCCCGACCGCATCCGCCATATTCCGCGCATCCTCTATCACTGGCGCAGCGTACCCGGTTCCACCGCCATGCTGATCGGCGCGAAAAGTTACGCCACGCAAGCCGCTGAAAAAGTCATCACGGAACATTTAGTGCGCAGCGGCATTAACGCCCGCATCTCACCAACCAAGGGCTCCTACTGGCGCGTACATTATCCGGTGCCCTCCCCCGCCCCGTTGGTCACCCTCATCATTCCCACCCGCAATCGGCTCAACTTCCTGAAACCGTGCATCGAGAGCCTTCTCGCCAAGACCACTTATCCGCGATTTGAAATCCTCATCGTCGATAACGATTCCGACGACCCCGCCACCCTCGATTACCTCACCGCAGTTACTCAGGTCGACCCCAGCGCCACGGCCCCGGCGGCGACCGTCCGCGTCGTCACCTTCCCCGGAGAATTCAACTTCTCCGCCATCAATAATTTTGGCGTCAGTCAAACCACCGCACCGCTCGTCGGCCTGCTCAACAACGACCTCGAGATCATCCACGGTGATTGGCTCGATGAAATGGTCAGCCAAGCTCTCCGCCCGGAAATCGGCTGCGTCGGCGCCAAACTCTACTATCCCGATGATCGCATCCAACACGCCGGGGTGATTCTCGGCATCGGCGGTATCGCTGCCCACGCTTGGCAAACCCACCCCCGAGGCGCGGCCGGCCAGGCCCACCGCAATCTCCTCCAACAGAATCTTTCCGCCGTCACCGCGGCCTGCTTGCTCATCCGGCGCGAGGTCTTCCTCCAAGTCGGCGGTCTCAATGCCGATCAACTTAAGGTCGCTTTTAACGATGTGGATTTCTGCCTGAAAGTACGCGCCACCGGTTTGCGGAACCTCTGGACACCTTATGCTGAGCTTTACCACCATGAAAGCGCCAGTCGCGGCCAGGAGGATACCCTTGAAAAACGCGACCGTTTCCGGAGCGAGGTTGAATATATGTCCGCCCAGTGGGGCGATGCCTTGCTCAACGATCCTGCCTACAATCCCAACCTGACCCTGACCATTAACGACTTCACCCTCGCCTCCCCACCACGTCCGTGGCGCCCCCTCATTTGACGCCACGCCTTGGCCAGCAACCTTCGGTCGGGATGCACGCCGCCGCTCGATCACACCCTCGATCGGCCCGGCTCAACGCCGATCGACTTGCTAGAGGCTAATCAGCATCTTTTTGCCCCATTATTATGGCTGTTCATATCGATTCTCCGGTGGCGGGAGTCCTCTTTGACCCAGCCGAATTTCGAATCAAGGGATGGCTGTGGCTCGAGACGCAGCAGGACGATATCGCGACCGTCGAGGCCTACGACGGCGCCTTGCTGCTTGGGAGCGCGGCGGCCGCTAACCTCACCGAACGCGCCGACGTCAGCTTAAAGTACGGGCTCCCCACCGGCACCCGCACCGCTTTTGATTTTCTCGCTCACCACCCCCACGCCCGCCCCCGGGAACTTTTCGTCTTAGAATTACGCACGCGCACACGCGCCGGCGCACTCGGCCCCGTCATCTTCACCCGCTTCCTCGCTCCGCCGCCGCCCGAACGTCATCCGTTCCAGTTGCTTTGCACCCTCGTCACGCCCAGCTCCGTCGGCCTCGAAATTGGCGCACATACCCACCCCGTCGCGGGATTGTATCCATTTTATACCGACGCCGTCGCCAGCTACGCGGGCACCGCCGGCCGCGTCGATTTCCTCGCCGATGCCCTCGCCTTGCCACTCGCTGACGCCAGCCTCGACTACCTGTGCAGCTCCCATGTAATCGAACATCTGCCCGATCCGCTGAGCGCCTTGCATGAGTGGCACCGCGCCCTCCGGCCCGGCGGGCTGCTTTACCTCGTCGCACCCGACAAACGTTTCACTTTCGACGAGCCTCGTCCCACCACCACCGTCGCCCACCTCCTGCGTGACTTTGAGACCGGCCCACCCGTCGGCGGAACCTTGGCTCACATCGAGGAGTTCGTCTTTCAAACCAACTGGTCCCTACTGCGACCCGATACCGCCCCTGCCGACGTGCCCCGTGAGCAGGCCGCCGTGCATGCCCGTTATCTGGACGAATTCGCGCGAGGCCTGCCCATCGACATCCACTACCACACCTTCACGCCCGAATCGCTCGAAGAGCTCCTCCAAACGGCAGGCTTCCTCGGCGGCCCAGCCCCGCGTTTCACCGCCCTCGCTCGCTGTGAACGCTACCCGCCGGGCCGCGACGATGGCATCGGCCTCCTCCTGCGCAAAACGGGCACGCCCCATCCAACTACCGTCGCCCCCTCCACGTTTTTACTCCCGTCCCCGACTCCCGGTCGTGCCGACTTACCGCTCGTCTGCCCCGTGACCTTGCAGCCTCTGCGCACCATCACCGGGCGTGGTGAAGCGCCCTGCCTCGCGGCGATCCCTGCGTCGGAATCGGCCGCCATGGCGAGCCTCCGCCCATCCGCCACCAATATTCTCCGCTACCCGTTCGTGGCGGGTCGCCCGAACTTGCTACCGCCCGATCAGGCAGCACCTCGTCGCCCTTGGCGCGAACAAGGCTGGCGCGCCACCCAAGTTCTCTCCCAGTCTGCCCCTCCCGTGGCGATGCCCTTGACTCCCCTGCAATCCTGTCTCGACGAACCCACCGCCAACACGCGCGTCGATCCACTCTGCGGCTTCATCCGCGGTTGGGTATGGCTCGGCCCTCAGCAAACGGCCATCGCCGCGGTCGAGGCGTGGGCCGACGCCACCCTGATCGGTGCCACCACGACCCTCTACGAGCGAGCGGACGTCACCATCGCGCATTGGTTAACCCCCGGTACCCTCACGGGCTTTGAGTTGTTCACCCACCACCCCACGGCCGCGCCTGACCATCCGCTCACCCTCGAAATCTGCGCCCGTCTCCATGACGGTACCCGCACCGCGCCAATCGGCCAGGTATGCGTTCACACGATCGCTCGCGACTACCGGACCAACCACTTTGGGGTACTCCTCTCTCGAGAGACCACCGCACTCCAACGGCACGCCAATATTTTTGCCGTCGGCCCTTCCCAAGCCGAGGGCAGCGGCGAACTCGCCCATCTCCTGCGTCGTTATCTCGGCCCGCCGCCTCGTCGCATCATCGATGTCGGCTGCGGTCTGGGCTCCTATGGCCGCGCTTTACTCGCCGATGGTTACGATTGGGTCGGCGCCGAGGTTAGCGCCGCCGATTGTGCCGAGCTCGCCCGGCTCGCGCTCCCGCACCGCCACGTCGACGGCCACCACCTACCCTTCGCCGATGCAGAATTCTCCAGCGCCCTGTGCCTGGAAGTCCTCGAACACATCGAGCATCCCCGAGCCTTTCTCGCTGAAATCCGTCGCGTCGCGCCCAAGCAACTCATCGTATCCGTGCCCAACTGCGAACTCCTCGGCTACCTTTGGGATCACCTCGCCACCCCTTGGCACATGCTCGAGGCCACGCACACTAATTTTTTCACCCGCTGGAGCCTCGCCGCCCTTCTCCGCGAGTTCTACCCGCACGTCGAATTGCGGTTTCACACACCCTATCCGCTCTGCACTTTAGAAGGGACCCCTCTCCACTACAACCTCTTGGCGATCGCTTCCGCCCCCTAACGCCTCGCCCCATGCCGCCCACACCCACTCTCAGTTGGAAAATCGACGAGTGCTCCGCTTACTTCGACCGGATGCGACTGCGCGGCTGGTGCTTTCTCCCCGGCGCGTCGATTGTCGCCATCGAAGTCGCCTTTCCCACCAGCCTTCCGCCCTTCCGACTCAGCAGCTTCGGCTTGCCTAGCCCCGACGTCGCCGCCGCCATCGATCTCGCCGCCCACCACGCCCGCTTCGAGGAGTGGATCCCGCTTCCTCCCGCCCAGAGCGGCCACGATTTCACGCTCCACCTCTGCCTCGCCGACGGCACGCGTTTCGAGACGCCTTCCGTTCACCAAAATGCCCGCGCAGGTGACCCCGCCCATAGTTGCTGGTACCATTTTCTTGATGCCTTGCACGCATTCCCCCACGGCAACGTCCTCGAGATCGGCGCCCGCGCCCGCTCCGCCATCACCCGCCGCCAACTCATCCCGGCGCACCTCGAATACGTCGGCCTCGACATCCGGCCCGGCCCCAACGTCGACGTCGTCGGCGATGCCCACGACTTGCACAAAGTCTTCGGGCAAAAAAAATTCGCCGCCGCTTTTTCACTTTCGGTTTTTGAACACCTCGCGATGCCGTGGAAGGTCGTCCTCGAACTCAACCACATCCTCCAACCCGGCGGTCTCGTCTTCATTAACACTCCGCAAACCTGGCCCCTTCACGACGAGCCTTGGGATTTCTGGCGTTTCTCCATCCATGCGTGGGCCAGCCTTTTTAACCCGCTGACCGGCTTCGAAATCGTCGAGGCCGCCCAAGGCGAACCCGCCCGCGTCCATGCTCTTTGGGATTCCGCCGTCGCCCGCGGCCTCCCCGACAGCCCAGCCTTTCTCGGGTCTAATGTCATCGCCCGAAAAATCACCGAAACCACCCTGCAGTGGCCGGTCCCCACCGCCATGGCTTGCGCCGGTGCCTACCCCATCGATGAACTCTCCGAGCCACCTCACTGACTTCCCCTCGCACCGCCGCTCTTTCGCATGACTCATCAGGAGAAAATTCACCGCTGGTTGCCTCCCGACGTCCTGCGGATCGGCACCGAAATCGGCGCTGGCGCCGCTCCCATCCCGGGCCTCGATCCTGCCCCCATCTACATCGACTGCTTCAAAAGTTTCGGCGCTACCGCCAACCACGCGGACTACTACGGACACGCCACCGCCCTTCCGTTTCAAGATCATGCGCTCGACTACGTCATCGCTTCCCACGTCCTCGAGCACGTGGCCAATCCCGTCGCTGCCCTTGCCGAGTGGTACCGGGTCGTCAAACCCGGCGGCCTCATTTACCTCGTCGTCCCCGACCGACGCACCACGTGGGACCGGCGTCGCGCGTTAACGACCGTCGAACACTTACTCGAGGATTTTACCCGGGGCACCACCGCAAGCGATCCCACGCATATCGACGAATTCGCACTCAACGTCGACTGGACCGACTTCAGCCCCAACACCCCCGCCGAAGAAATTCCCACGCAGCGCGCCACCCTCGCCCGCGGTCTCCACGAGACGATCGCTCGCGGTGAAGACATCAACATCCACTTTCACACATTCGAGCCCGCCAATCTGCGCGCACTTCTCCATCGCGTCACCGCCTCGGCCCAGCCGCGGCGCCCTCACGCCCCCGCCACCCCGGCCCAAACCATCGCCGCCTCGCCACCCACCGCCTCGTCGGTCAATGCACCTTCGCCTTCACTCACCGCTCTTTTACCTTCGCCTCACGCTGATTTCTCGGCAACCGCCGCCGCGGACCGCCCTGCCCCCACGGGCCCACATGTACCCGGCGCACCGCTCAGCCCGCGACTTCTCTGGGAAATCGTCGACTTCGCGGAGGCGTTTCCATCGAGCAGTCCCAACGGCGTCCTCGCCATTCTTCGCGTCCACAAGGGCTGGCGCGCTCGCGCCGACGCCGCCGCTTTTCACATTCGGGCCAAAGGCGAACGCTTGGCCATGTTGCGCCCCGAAGCCCAGCCCTTCGGCACTTGGGCCATGCAAACCGCCGGCCTGGGCGGAGTGCGCTGATGGCCTCAATTAACTTGAAAAGAATCATCTCCGGCTCGTTTGCGGCCTGCCTGTTTCTCATCGTCGTCGGCACTAAATGGGCGACCTTGGATCGTTTCGGTTCACCCATGCCCGATTGGGATCAATGGGACGCCGAGGCCGTCGAACTCTTCATCCCGTGGTTCGAAAACGACCACTTTATCACACATCTTTTCAATCCCCATAACGAGCATCGCGTCGTACTCACCAAGCTGCAGAGTCTCGCCCTTGGGCTAATCAACGGCCAATGGGATTCTCGGCTCGAGGCCGCCGTCAATGCGCTCCTCCACGCCGCGCTCGCCGTCGGTTTTTGGCTCGTCGGCCGCCGCTGGCTCGCGGCCCATTGGCACGCCGCACTTTTTGGCCTGATCGCTATTCTGATCAGTTTGCCCTTGGCGTGGCAAAACGTGCTCGGCGGCTTTCACTCGCAACAATACTGGATGCTCGGCCTTTCATTCATTGCCATCGTCCTCCTCCCCTTCGCGCGCGCGTGGTCGCTCCGCTGGTGGCTAGGCCTCGCCACCGCCACCTGCGTTCTCGGTTCCATGGGCTCCGGCTTGCTTGCGGCCGCGGTCATTTTCACCCTCGTCATCTGGCGAATCATCGCCCGAGAAATCTCCTGGCGCGCCGCCAGCCCTACTCTCGTGAGCATGGGTCTGCTCATTGCCATCGGCCTCCTCACCCGCCATGAGGTCGCCTGGCATCAGAAATTAAAAGCCGCCACCGTTCACGATTTTTGCTTCTCAATTATCCGCAGCTTGCAATGGCCCCTCCGCGATCGCGATTGGGCGGCCACAATTCTTTGGCTGCCTTGGACGGTTACCCTCTGGAAAATCCTCTCCCGGCGCACCCCCAAGCCCGCACTCGCAGCGGCGGATTTCAGTCAACTCCGCGACCCCGCCACAGGCATCTTCCACGATTCCTCCCTCCGCGCGGGACAGACCATCGCGGCTCTCGGGGGCTGGGTCCTCATCCAAATTATCGCCACCGCCTACGCGCGTGGGGCCGGTGCCGATTACCCCGCTTCACGCTACATGGACACCCTCGCGTTCGGCGCCCTCGTCAACGCCGTCGCCCTCGGCTGGTTACTCACGCCGACAACGCGCACCGCGGGTGCGCCCACCGCGTCCGAAAGCTCGCCACCTGCCACCGCCGCCAACCGCTCGGTCCTTCCCCCCCCCACGAGCACCGCGCCCCGCTGCGGAACCCACCCCTGGAAGAGGCGAGCACTTCACGCGATCGGCCTCGCTTGGTTACTCACCTTCAGCTTCGGCCTGCATCACGCCACCAAAAATGTTCTCCGCTACGAACTCGTCGACGCACGGAAATACTATATCAAAGCCGAGGCAAATATGCGGCGCTACCTCGGCACCAACGACCCCCAGCACCTCGCCCATCCCGAAATCCCTTTTCCCAGCGCGCAAGGGCTCATCGATCGCTTAGCCCGCCCAAGCTTGCGCGCCTTGATGCCGCTACCCATCCGCGCCCCCCTGCCCCTCACCCCTGCAAACGCTCCCCTTGGCTTCGCCGCCAACGACGCCCGCGGCGCCAACCTCGCCCGGCCACCCCGCCTCGGGCTCTCCCCCGCCACCCCACCCCTCGACGCAGCTCCGTCTTGGGGCTCCTTCCACGTTACCGACGGCACCGCGGCCACCTCCGAATGGCAAAGCGCACCCGTGCCACCCACCGCCGCACCTTGGCTTAAATTTGAAACCGCCGGACACGCCGGCGAAAACGGCGTCAGCCTCGAGTTACGCTCCGTCCGCACCGGGCACTTACTCGCGACCGTCTCCCCTTCAAAGGTCCCAGGTGACACGTGGCGAGCGGCCTACGTCCGGACCCCGGCCGAACCCTACTTCGTGCTGGCAAAAGATACGGACCCGACCCGCTGGCTCGCGTTCAGCGGCCCCACCGAAATGGGCGGACTTTCCTATTGGGCAGCCCAAGCGACCAAACACGGACTCCTCATTCTGGCACTCGCGACCGCTGCGACCCTCACGGGCGCTCTGGTGTCGTGGCTGAGCACCGAACGGCGGACCTGAGGGCCGGTCCTCCCCCCAGCGGTCTCCTCGCTACCCAACAACCGCCCCCACGGCGGCTCTGACGACGTGAGCTACAACCGGGAAGTCCTCCATTTTAAACGGCTACCCAACAACCGCCCCCGCGGCGGCTCTGACGACCCACCCGCCCGCCCCGCGGTGTTTCCCTAAATGCGAGCGAGCTTTACCCGCCAACGCCCGCTCCGCCACGACTTGCCTTTAGCAACGCCCCCGCTCTCACGATCAAGGGGCCCCACGGCTCCGTGGCCACAACGCGGGAACAAGAGATTGACAGCACCGAAAGCGCCCGCGAGATTCCGCGCTCTTAGTTTTTACGGCGGTCATAGCTCAGTTGGTTAGAGCACAAGATTGTGAATCTTGGGGTCGCGGGTTCGAGTCCCGTTGGCCGCCCCATTTTAAGTGTTGATAACCAATACTTAAGTTTTCCTGACGTCGGATTTGCCAGTTGACGTGGCAAATCTGGCATGAAACCGCCCGCATCGTTCGTCATTTCAGAGTTCACGAATCCCTCCGGGGAGGTCGTTTTTCGCGTTTCCGGTCAACTGGACGGAAAGCGCATCAGGAAGAACTACACTACCCGAACCGAGGCTCAGGCCGAGCGCCAAACCCTCGAAATCGCCCGGATTCAGGCCGAATTCGGTGTGCGCACGGCCGCCACCCGGCTCACCGACGATCAACTCAAAGAGGCGGAAGCCGCATTTCACCGTCTGGGGGGTCGGACACGGTCGCTGGCGTTTTACCTGGAATACGCTCTAGCGAACTATCGCGACCCGGTCCGCGACGTAACCCTGGCCGACGCCACCAAAGAGTATCTGGCTCTCAGGGAATCAGACCACAAACAGGGCAACCTCTCCCACCGCCAGTTTACGTCCTTTCGGTGTGAGTTTCGTGCCATCAACGTCGTTTTCGCGGGAAAGACGGTTTCAGAGCTGACGTCAGCAGCCCTCGCAGAGTTCTTCAAACGCGGGAACGCATCGCGAAAAACCTACAATAACCGGCGCGGGCTCATCAGCACCTTCCTGAAATACTGCCTGCTCAAGGATTGGGTGGCGGACAATGTCATCACAAGGGTGCCACATTTCCGGGGCGTGGGTCATCGCCGCGGGTCGGCGCCGACACTGACCGCGAAACAGTGCTCAGCCATCATGCTCTGGGCGGAGGAAAATCACGGCGGTGCCCTCGTCCCCTTCGTCGCTCTTTGCATGTTCGCGGGCATCCGTCCTGATCTCTACGAAGGCGAAATCTCAAAATTGGAGGCCAAAGACGTGCGCCTCGACACTGGCGTGATTCTGATCGAACCACACGTGTCCAAGGTGCGGATGAAACGCAGCGTCACGATCCAGCCAAACCTTGCCGAGTGGCTGAGGGCCTACCCGCTGGATCAGTTCCCGATCATGCCGCGCGGATTTCGCCGGCTGCGCCTAAAGTTTCGCAAACAGTTCGACCTGTCGCATGACGTCCTGCGACATACGTTCATTTCGATGTTCGTGGGCAAGTATCGCTCCTTGGGCGAAGCAGCCCTGCAAGCAGGCAATTCCGAAAGCATCATCCGCAAGCACTACCTGGATTTGAAAAGCACAGCCGAGGCGGACGAGTTCTTCGCCATCGCCCCCAAACGACGTGCCGTAATTGAGCAGATGCCGATCGCCGTCTGATTGCCCGTTGACGCGCAACTCTTAGCATGGAAACACCCATCACACCCGCCACTGTCAGCAGCCAACTTATCGATATTGTCGGCCTTCGGACCTGCGGTATTTTTCCCGTCGGCAAGGAGCCGTCGATTCGGACCTTACGCCAATGGACGAAGCTGCGCCGCATTCCCCACCACAAAGTCGGCCACTTCGTCTATTTCGACGCCACCGAGGTCGCGATTCACATCCGCACCAAGCTAAAGGTTCCCGCACGAGGCTAGTTCGGCTCCGGAACGTCGCTTTGCACTCGGCGCCACTTAATTCACGGACGGATCGCGAGGGATCGGCGTCGAGGCAGCTAAAGCACGCGAGCGGACCTCATCGACAAAGCTGGTGATCGAACGCAGCTCAGCCAACGCGAGCTGCGCCGCACCGGGCGACCACCGCCGCCAAGAATGCCGTTCGCGGGCGAGCGACCGCCCCACTGCCCTCAGCTCGCGCATCAGCCTGAAAGCCGAGACGGATGAATCGGTCGCTCGATTCGGAGCCACGCCACCGCGGGAGGCGACGTGCAGACGCACCCGGCTCCGAAGTGCGGATGTCGAAAGCCGCTCCGTTTCCGCTACAACCAGCCATCGTTCGATTTCTGCGTGATCGGAAAATGCGAGCCCGACCTCGCAATGGTGGGTCCAGCTCAGGGCGTCATGGCGACATGACACCGGGATTCGAGTGCAGACCATCTTGGCATTGCGGAGTGTGCCGGCGTCCAGCCCTGCCGCCGCGGCGCATTCGGTGATGAGCCCGCGGCCTCGGTCGCCACCATAGGCGAGCGCGTCCCCCAGCCACGCCGTCAA